>JBBRPN010000001.1:0-97609 GCA_038227925.1 Caulobacterales bacterium
CCTTGTAGACCGACTTGGCGGGGGCGATGTGGTCCTCCTTGGACGACTGGACGTAGATCGGCGTCTTGACCTTGGCCAAATCCAGGTGCTCGCCGGCCAGATCGAGTTCGCCCTTGGCCAGGGCGTTTTCGACGTAGAACTTGCGAAGATAGAAGAGGTGCAGGCTCTTGGGCATCCGCGTCTGATCGGAGTTCCAGAACAGCAGGTCGAAGGGCTTGGGCTCCTTGCCCATCAGATAGTTGCTGACGAAGAACGACCAGATCAGGTCGTTGCCGCGCAGCGCGTTGAAGGTGTCGGCCATGGTCTTACCGGCCAGAACGCCGCCGCCGGCGTCCATCCGCGCCTCGAGATCCTCGAGCCACGCCTCACCCGCGAAGATCAGCAGATCGCCGGCCTCGGAGAAGTCCTGCTGGGCGGCGAAGAAGGTGGCCGACTTCACCCGCTTGTCGCCGCGCGCGGCCATGTGGGCGAGGGCGCAGGAGAGCATGGTGCCGCCGATGCAATAGCCGACCGCGTTGACGCTCTGGCCGCCGGTTTGACGGGTCACCGCGTCGATGGCGGCGTAGATGCCCTCGTTGAGGTAGTCCTCGAACGTCTTGGCGGCGAGCTTCGCATCGGGATTGACCCAGGAGGTGACGAAGACGGTCAAGCCCTGGTCGGTCAGCCAGCGGATCATCGAGTTCTCCGGTCGCAGGTCGAGGATGTAGAATTTGTTGATCCACGGCGGGAAGATCAGAAGCGGGATTTCGCACACCGTCTCGGTGGTCGGCGCGAACTGAAGAATCTGGATTATATCGTTCTCGAAGATCACTTTTCCAGGCGCCGTGGCGACGTTTTCGCCCACCTTGAACTGAGCCAGGTCGGTCTGGCTGATCGACAGTTGCCCGCCGCCGCGCTCGAGATCGGCCGCGAAGTTTTCCATCCCCCGTGCGATGCTCTCGCCGTGCGTCCGCATGGCTTCGCGCAGGGCGGCGGGATTCGAGAGCAGGAAGTTGGAGGGAGAGAAGGCGTCGGTGAGCATGCGGGTAAAGAATTCCACCCGCCGCTTGGTGAGCGGCTCGACCCCCTCCACCCCGCTCACCAGATCGTTCAACCATCCCGAGGTGATCAAATAGGACTGTTTGATGGTGTCGAAGATCGGATTGCTCGACCATTCCGGATCGCCGAAACGCTTGTCGCCCTTGGCCGGGGCGGCCACCGGGGCTTGGGCTTCGCCGGCGGCGCCGCGCGCGGTGGCCCGCCAGAGGTCCATGTAGCGACCGTAGAGGTCGGCCTGGGCGCGCATCAGGCGATCGGGCTGCGCCGCGAGGCGCCCCATCACCTCGCCCAAGGCTGGGCCGACGTGGAAGGGGTCGGCGCTCAGAGCCGCGGGCCGGTCGGCCTGGCGCAGGGCGGCCTCGGCGATGGCGCCCTGGGCGGCCATGGCGGCGCGCGCCAGATTGATCGACAGCTTCTCGAGGCCCTCGCGTTGTTCCGGCGACAGGAACTCGAAAGTCCCGACCGCCGAAGTCGATGACGTCGCCGCTGCCAAATCGGGCGGACCTTCCTTCCGATCGCCGACCGCGGCCTTGGTGCGAGCGTTCGCCTTGCCGTCCGCCATCGTCCCGGCTCCTCTATGGACCCCGCCGCGCCCTTCCGTTTGAACGCACCTTGGCCTATGACCTCGCGGGTAATGAAGCCCTTCGCGCGCGACTTTTCAATGACAAGCCCTATTTGGCTCGGCGTGTGCCTTCTTGTTTCGGCCTCTCCCTCGGCGAGTTTGGCCGCGTCGCCGGGCGCCGGCGCCCCGCCATCCCTGTTGCCGCCCGATCTCGTGGCGACGGCGCGGGATGTCCGCGCCTATCCGACCTTCTGCTCGATCCCGCCGGCGCCGGCCGGAGTGCGCCAACCGGCCGCCTTCAAAGAGGCGGTGGTCGATACCCGCGTCGTCGGCGCTCGCCTTGTCCGCCAGACGGCCCCTTCCACCTTTTCTCTTGGCGACACGGACGCTTATGCCGCGGCCGGACGCGCCGAAGCCGCGCCGCCGCCGCCGATGACCACGCCCGGCGGCGCCGCCGCCGAGGACTTCGCCAAGGCCGCGCGCGAGCGGGCCAAACCGCCCAAGCGCCCACGCTAGCCGGCCCCGGATTCGATGCCCGCATGAAAAAACGCGCGTGGCGCATCGGCGTCGCCGGCCTGGGGACGGTGGGAGCTGCCCTGGTCGATCTGCTTGCCGAGCGCCCGGATTTCGCGCCGGCGGGCGCCCTCGCCACCGTCACCGGCGTCAGCGCCCGCTCGTCCCTGCGGTCCCGGCCGGCCAGCATTTCCGCCCTGCCGTGGTTTGACGATCCCGCCGAATTGGCCCGCTCACCCGACAACGACGTGTTCGTGGAACTGATCGGCGGCCACGAAGGTCCGGCGAAGGCCGCCGTCGAGGCCGCCCTCACCGTGGGCAAGCCGGTGGTCACCGCCAACAAGGCCCTGATCGCCCACCACGGCGCGCATCTGGCCGCGCTTGCCGAATCCACCGGCGCGCCGCTGCTCTTCGAGGCGGCGGTCATGGGCGGCGCCCCGGCGGTGAAGATGCTGCGCGAGGCCATGGTGGGGGACGAAGTCGAAGTCGTCGCCGGCATCCTCAACGGCGCCTGCAACTATATTTTGACCCAGATGGAGGCGACCGGGCGCGGCTTCGCCGACATCCTCGCCGAAGTTCAGCGGTTGGGCTACGCGGAGGCCGATCCCATCATGGATATCGGCGGTTTCGACGCTGGCCATAAGATCTCCATCCTTGCCGCTCTGGCTTTTGGCCGCGCGCCGACCTTCGCCGCGGCCCAGATCGAGGGCATCCAGACCATCGAACCCCTCGACATCCGCATGGCCAGGGACCTCGGCTATTGCATCCGATTGATTGCCACGGCCGCGCGAAGGGACGGGCGTGTGTCGGTTCGCGTACATCCAGCCCTCGTTCCGCTCGACCACCCGCTGGCCCGAGCAGAGGGAGTGTCTAACGCTCTCTTCATCGAAAGCCGTCGGATCGGCCGGATATTCATCCAGGGCCCCGGAGCCGGAGCGGGGCCCACGGCCGCCGCCGTGGCGGCGGATATCGCCGATGTCATGACCGGCGCCATGCGTCCCGTCTTTCAGGTCCCGGCGAAAGCGCTGCGGCCGCTCGAGGCGGCGGACGCCGCTTCCATCGAAGGGCGAGTCTATCTGCGGCTGCTGGTTCGCGATGAACCGGGTGTGATCGCTTCGATCACCGAGACCCTGGGCGCTGGCGGGGTTTCCATCGACAGTTTCCTGCAAAAGCCGGTGGAGGGAGGAGGGGGCGTACCGATCGTGCTCACCACCCATGCCGTCGCCGAATCGGTATTGAACGAGGCGACGCATCGCATGGCCGCCTTGGCGGCATTGCTGGAGCCGCCCCGTGTCATCCGGATCGCCGGCATTTGAGAGTCGGTCCAAACGGCTTAACAAGATTTCAGGAGAGGCCAATGGATTCGCAGGTTCTCGATCGTTCGCTGATCATGGAGGCGGTGCGCGTCAGCGAGGCGGCGGCCATCGCGGCGTGGGCCCTGGCCGGGAGAGGCGACGAAAAGGCCGCCGATCAGGCGGCGGTGGACGCCATGCGCTCGGCCCTCAACGAATTGGCCATCGACGGCGTCATCGTCATCGGCGAGGGCGAGCGCGACGAGGCGCCCATGCTCTACATTGGCGAGCGGGTGGGGCGGGGGAATGGCCCCCGCATCGACATCGCTCTCGATCCCCTCGAGGGCACCACGATGACCGCCAAGGCGATGGCGGGCGCCCTGGCGGTGATGGCCTGGGCGCCGGCGGGCACCATGCTGAATGCACCCGACACCTACATGGACAAGATCGCCTGCGGGCCGGGCTACCCCGCCGGCTTGCTGGATCTCGATCGTGGTGCGGCCGACAATGCGCGGGCGCTGGCCGCCGCCAAAGGCGTCGATGTCGCCGAGATCACCGTCTGCGTCCTTGATCGTCCGCGACACGCCGACATCATCGCCTCCCTGCGCGCCGCCGGCGCTCGGGTCCATTTGATCACCGATGGCGATGTGGCCGGGGTGATGAACACCGCCGACCCCGATTCCGGCGTCGATATGTATGTCGGCCAGGGCGGTGCGCCGGAGGGGGTGCTCGCCTGCGCGGCGCTAAAATGCGTCGGCGGCCAGTTCCAGGGCCGGCTGGTCTTTCGCAACGCCGACGAGCGCGCCCGCGCCAAGGGTCACGGCGTCACCGACCTCGACAAGAAGTACGACCTGCATGAGATGGTCCGGGCCGACGCGATCTTTGTCGCCACCGGCGTCACCACCGGCCCGCTCCTGGATGGGGTCCGGATGATCGGCGGCCTGGTTCACACCCACACCCTGGTGATGAACTCCGCGACCGGGACGGTTCGCGAAGTGCGGATGAAGCGGCGGCGCTGATGGGCGCCGATGGGGAGATCGCGAGCGGATTCCTCGGCGTTAGCCATTCACTTACCGGCCGGCGTTGGCGGGAGCGCCGCGCCGACCCGGCGGTGACGCGCGATCATCAGGCGCGGCTCGGGCTTTGCGAGCCCCTGGCGCGGGCGCTGGCGTCGCGGGGGATCGCCGGCGGGGACGGCGAGGCCTTCCTGCGCCCCACCTTGAAGGCCCTCTTTCCCGATCCGTCGAGTTTTGCCGACATGGATCGCGCCGCGACGGTCCTGGTGGACGCCCTGGAAGCGGACCGCAAGCTGGTGGTCTTCGCCGACTACGACGTCGATGGCGCGGCCAGCGCCGCCCAGCTGGTGCGTTGGTTTCGCCACATGGGCAAGGACCTGCCGATCTATGTTCCCGACCGCCTGACCGAGGGCTATGGGCCAAACCCGGCCGCCTTTCGTCACCTGCGGGCGGCGGGCGCCGAACTGGTGGTCACCGTCGATTGCGGCGCGGCGGCCTATGACGCGGTGGCGGCGGCCGGCGAGATCGGCCTCGCGGTGGTGGTCATCGACCACCATTTGATGCGCGAGGCGCCGCTGGCGACCGCCGCCCTGGTCAATCCCAATCGCCCCGATTGTCGGTCGGGACAAGGGGCGCTGGCGGCGGCGGGAGTCACCTTCGTGCTCCTGGCCGCTCTCAATCGAGAAGCCAGGAGGCGGGGCCTGTTCAAGGAGAGGCGCGAACCGGACCTTCGCCAGTGGCTCGATCTTGCCGCCATGGGGGCGATCTGCGATGTGACCCAGTTGGTCGGCTTCAACCGCGCCATCGCCGCTCAGGGACTGAAGGTGATGTCCGCCTGGTCCAATCCCGGTCTCGCGGCGCTGATGGCCGTGGCCGGCGCGAAAACTTCGGAGGCCGGCGTCTTCCAGGCCGGCTTCATTCTGGGCCCCCGGATCAACGCCGGGGGGCGGATCGGCCGCTCCGATCTTGGCGCGCGGCTGCTTTCCACCGACGACCCCGCCGAAGCAGCCAATCTGGCCCGTGAACTGGACGCCCTCAACGCCCAGCGCAAGGACGTCGAGCGCGAGATCACGGCGGCGGCCATGCTCGCGGTCGAACACGACAGCAACTTCGATCCGGCCGCGCCGGCCATCGTGGTCGCGCAGGAAGGCTGGCATCCAGGCGTGATCGGCATCGTCGCCAGCCGTCTGCGCGAGCGCTACCGCAAACCGGTGGTGGTCATTGGCCTCGACCGCGCCGCCGATATCGGCAAGGGCTCGGGCCGGTCGCAAACCGGGGTCAATCTCGGCGCCGCGATTCAGGCCGCCTTCGACCAGGGCCTGCTGCTCACCGGCGGCGGCCACGCCATGGCGGCGGGCTTGACCCTTCGGCCTTCGGCGATCCCCGAGTTTCGCGCCTTTCTGTGCGAGCGGCTGGCCGGCGAGATGACCCTGGCGAGCGAAGAAGACGCCCTCGACATCGACGCTCTGGCCTCGCCTGCCGCCGCGCGCGGCCTTCTGGACGACTTCAAGGTTCTGGCCCCGTTCGGCCCGGGCAATCCCGAGCCCCGCTTCGCCTTGGCCAATGTGCGGTCCGAGCGGCCCATGGCCCTTCGCGGCGGCCATGTTCGCTGCAATCTGGTCGATGCAGCCGGGGTTACGCTCAAGGCGGTGGCCTGGAGGGCCGGCGAGACCGAACTGGGTCGGCGCCTGACGGCTGGAGGTGGCTCGTTGCATGTCGCCGGGGTCCTAAAGGCCGATGACTGGAATGGGCCGGGCGGCGTTCAGCTGGAGATCGAGGATGTGGCCGATCCACGCCTGGCCGGGCCGGCCTAGGCAAGCGACCTCACCCCGTTGCGCCCTTTGGGTTGCGGCGCATGGGGCCGGCGGATATATCCCCGCTCTCCCGCGATCGCCTGGGCCCTTCGTCTATCGGTTAGGACATCAGATTTTCAATCTGGGAAGAGGGGTTCGACTCCCCTAGGGCCTGCCAGATCGCCGTCCGCGGCAAGCATCTCAAACCATCGCCCGGCGCCGCCCCACGCCCTCGATATTTACGATCCCGACGCCGCCGCGCCGCTAAAAAGTGTTGACCCCTCTTTCTTTCAAGAAGAGCGTGTTATGGTGAGGGGTCTCGCCTGAAACAGGAGCGAGAACGAGGCTGAGGGGCCGATGTCTGATTTTGATTTGGAAGGTCATGAACCGCACGACGAAGCCGTGCGGATCAGCGGGCGGGTAAAGTGGTTCGACGCCGGCAAGGGCTACGGTTTCATCGTGCCCGACGACGCCAGCCAGACCGGTTTGCGAGATGTCCTGCTGCATGTGACATCGCTTCGCAGCGCCGGGCGCGAGGGCGCGCTCGAGGGTTCGATCATCGTCTGCGACGTGGTCAAACGCCCCAAGGGCTGGCAGGTGGCTGAAATCGTCGATCTCGACGAGACCGCCGCGCCGCCGCGCGAGGAGCGTGCCCGCCGGGCGTTCGACGGCGATGAACGCGGTCAGGGAGGATCGCGACGCGACCATCGCCCGGCCGCCGATGGTCGTGGTCCAGGTTCTTTCCGTGACCGCGACCGCGGCGGCGCCCACGCCGGCATGGACAGCACACCGCGCCATACGGCCATGCCACGAGGCCCTTTCGAGGGCGCCAAGGTGAAATGGTTCAACCGCACCAAGGGCTACGGTTTCGTCGTCCGCGAGACGCAGCCCGGCGACATCTTCGTCCATATCGAGACCCTGCGTCGCAGCGGTGTCGAGGATCTGCAGCCGGGGGACGACGTCCAGGTTCGTTTCGCGGAGGGTCCAAAGGGCTTGGTTGTGGCCGAGATCGAACTGGGTCAGGGTTAGCGCCCCTTCGACGATCCTGGAGCGCTTGGCCGTGAACACCAATCCTCGCACCCCGCGCAGGCGGGCCTTGCTCGCCCTGGCGAGTCTGATGTTCTCGTGTCTTGCGGTGTCGGGCGCCTCGACCATGCCGCTCAAGGTCGAGCCGCTCGAGGTGGTGACGGCTCGCGGCGTTTTCCATTTCAAGGTCGAGGTGGCCGATACCGACGCCGCCCGCGAAAAGGGACTGATGTTCCGCAAGGCCCTGGCCGCCGACCGCGGAATGCTGTTCGACTTCAAGGCGCCTCGGCCGGTGGCCTTCTGGATGAAGAACACCCTTATCCCTTTGGATATGCTGTTCATCGCCGCCGACGGGCGCATCGTTTCGATAGCCCGTGGGGCCGTCCCCCTGTCGGAGGTTCCCATCCCCTCGGGCGGCGCGGCCCTTGGCGTGCTCGAGCTGCGCGGCGGCCGCGCCGCCGAGATCGGCGCGGAACCGGGAGACCAGGTGCGCGAGCGGATCTTCCATCGGTGATTGAGGACGAGGCGCTCCCGCCGCCGCCGGAGGGGTTTCAGCCATCGAGCAGCCGGGGGGCTTTCACGACCCACAACGGCCCGTTCTTCCATCGTCCGGGCGCGGACGGCGCGGAGCAGGCTTTTTTCGCCCAAAAGCGTCATTGCAATGGCCTGGGGCTGATTCACGGCGGCATGCTGTCGGCGTTCCTCGATGGATTGCTGGCTTCCGCCGCCGCGCGGGCGACCGGTGCGACGCCGATTACCGTGCATCTGTCCATCGACTTTCTGGATATGGGCCGCGCTGGAGAATGGATACTGGGGGAAGCATCCGTAACCCGCCTCGCGCGCGACATCGCCTTCGTGGAGGGCCGCGTCCACATGGCCGGCCGCGACTTGGCCCGCGCCACGGGGGTGTTCAAACTCATGCATCGACGGCCGCACTGAACCCGCGCGTTGCGGGCCGGCCCGGCGCGTGGCAAGAGAGCGCCCGTGGTGCGACGCAAACGGATGCTCCCGCATCCGATTTGAAAAGTCGCACTACAAGTGTTTGATTCTAGTGGATCGGACCACAAACGGATTAAGACTCATCCGTTTGCTACGATCCACTAGGTCTTTCGGTGGTCCGCGGGGCGTGGCGCAGCTTGGTAGCGCATCTGCTTTGGGAGCAGAGGGTCGGAGGTTCGAATCCTCTCGCCCCGACCAACGAAAACCGACGCCGATAAGGACCGCAGAGATGCTCGCCCGTATCTTCCGCCCGGCCAGGAACGCCATGCAATCGGGCAAGGCCAAGACGAAGGTCTGGATGCTCGAATTCGCGCCGGCCGCCGCGCGGCTCTCCGATCCTCTGATGGGGTGGACCACGACCACCGACATGAAAAGTCAGGTGCGCCTAGCCTTCGATACGCGCGAGGAGGCTGTCGCCTATGCAGGCCGCCACGGCATTCCCTTTGAAGTTCTGATTGAAAACGACGCCAAGACAATTCCAAAGGCTTACGCGGATAACTTCTCGTTTCATCGCAGACAACCGTGGACGCATTGATCCGCGTTCGACCCCGTAGCTCAACCGGATAGAGCATCCGCCTTCTAAGCGGACGGTTGCAGGTTCGAGTCCTGCCGGGGTCGCCACGGCGCCGGGAGTCTTCCACGACCATTTCCGGCGAAAAAATGCTGGAATGCCGTTGCGGATAGGGTGTTACGCTTTCTCCGAGCGCGCCCTGACCGCGCGACGTAGCCAGCAAGGAAACCCGACATGGCCGAAGCCTGGATCATCGATGCGGCGCGCACCCCGCGCGGGGTGGGCAAGATGGGCAAGGGCGGTCTGTCAGCGGTGCATCCGCAGCAAATCCTGTCGGCGGTGCTGCGCGCCTTGGCCCAGCGGAACCACCTCGATACGGCGGACATCGACGATGTGATCGCCGGCTGCGGGACGCAGTTCGGCAAGCAGGGGGCGTGCATCGCCCGCATGGCCGCCCTCGACGCCGGTTATGACACCCGCGCGCCGGGCGTGACGCTCGACCGTTTCTGTGGATCGGGGCTGACGGCGGTGGGTCTCGCCGCCATGGGAGTGATGTCGGGGGCGCAGGATCTGGTGGTGGCGGGCGGCGTGGAGTCGATGTCCTATGGATCGACCCTGCCGCGCGCCGGTCGGGCGACGCTGGATAGCGGCAACACGCATCTGCGATCCATCCACCCACAACCGCACCAGGGCGTCTGCGGTGATCTGGTCGCCACCTTGGAGGGGTTCACCCGCGAAGAGGTGGACGCCCTGGCCTTCGAGAGCCAGCAGCGCGCCGCGCGCGCCATCGCGGCCGGTTATTTCGCCGGCAGCCTGATCCCGGTCAGTCACGACGACGGCGCCATCGCCCTCGACCATGAGGAATACCCCAGGCCCGCCACCACGATGGAGGGTCTGTCGGCGCTGAAGCCGGCCTTCACGGCTATCTACGATGTTCCCCTCGACGAGGAGGGGTTGAGCTACAAGGCCCTGGTCGAACAGGCCTATCCGGACGTGAAGATCGATCATGTGCATCACGCCGGCAATTCGTCCGGGGTGGTCGATGGCGCCGGCGCGGTGGTCGTCGCCTCGCCGACATACGCCATGGCGCACGGCATGAAGCCGCGGGCCCGCATCCGGTCGGTGGCGACGGCGGGCGATTCCCCGACCCTGATGCTCAACGCGCCGGTCCCGGCCGCCCGCAAGGCGCTGGCCAAGGCGGGAATGGAAGTGGGCGACATCGACCTTTTCGAGATCAACGAGGCTTTCGCGGTGGTGCCGCTGAAATTCATGCGCGATTTGGGCCTCGATCCGGCCATCGTCAACGTCAACGGTGGGGCCATCGCGCTCGGCCATCCCATCGGGGCGACCGGGGCGATGATCCTGGGAACCCTGCTGGACGAACTGGAGCGGCGGGGGTTGCAGACCGGGCTGGTCACCCTGTGCGCCGCCGGCGGCATGGCCCCGGCGATGATCGTCGAGCGGATTTAGGCGCCCGGGTCCTCGGCCGGTCAGACCGTCGCGGCGAGGGCGTCGAATCCCCGCCGCAAGTCGTCAATGAGGTCGCCCGGGTCCTCGAGCCCGATGTTCAACCGCACCACCGCGCCGCCGAACGGCGAGCCGCCCGCGCGAACGTCGAACTGCGGATCGGCGTTGAGGGCCAGACTTTCGAAACCGCCCCAGGAAAAACCCAGTCCGAATACCTGCAAGGCGTTGAGGAAGGCATGGACCGCGCGGGTCGAGCACGGCTTCAGGACCACTGAAAAGAGGCCCGCCGCGCCGGTGTAGTCGCGCCGCCAAAGCGCGTGGTCGGGTGAGGCGGGGAGGGCGGGGTGCAGAACCTCGGCGACGGCGGGCTGGTCCGCCAGCCAGGTGGCGACGGCAAGGCCACTCTCCTGATGGCGCGTCATGCGGGTAGAGAGGGTGCGCAGGCCGCGCAGCATCTGATAGGCGTCCTCCGGCGCCACGGCCCAGCCGAAGTCCCAGATCGCCTGATCGAGGGCCTTGCAGAGCGCCGGATTGTTCGCCGCCGCGCCGCCCATGAAAACATCGGCGTGGCCGCCGACATATTTGGTCAGGGCCTGCACCGAAATATCGAGCCCATGCGCCAGGGGTTTGAAGTAGAGGCCGGCCGCCCAGGTGTTGTCCATCAAGGTGAGGATTCCCCGCGCCCTGGCGAGGTGGGCGATGGCTGGGGCGTCCTGCAACTCCATGGTCAGGGAGCCAGGGGATTCCATCACGATCAGCCGCGTGGCCGGGCCGGCCATGGCTACTAGCGCCTCGGGCGCCGTGCGCGGCGGGTAGTAGCGGACGCCGACCCCGAAGCGGTGCAACACATGGTCGCAGAACCGCCGGGTGGGTTTGTAGGCCGCCTCGGTCACCAGGACTTCGTCTCCGACCTTGAGGACCGCCAGCATGGCGCCGGTCATCGCGGCCAGGCCCGAGGGGAAGAGGCGAACCTCGGCCGCCCCCTCCAGGTCGGCCAGGGCGCTCATCAAAGCTTCCTGGGTGGTGAGCCCGCCCCGGCCATAGGTGGGCCGGGTGGTGTCGTAGAGGGAGGCCGCATCGGGCAGCAAGACGGTCGAGCCCTTGACGATCGGAGGACCGACGGTGCGCGGCAAAGCGACCGGTGCCTGGCCGGCGTGAATCAGCCGGGTGGCGTCCCTGGGCGGAGTGCTCATGGGCGGATCGCCTTCATTCAAACCCGACCCGTGACCACCTGCGTGTCCGCCCGGGCGCCCCATTCGCTCCATGAGCCGTCATAGACCGCCACGTCGTCCCGGCCCAGCCGCGCCAGGGCGAGGGCGAGGAGGGAGGCGCTGATCCCGGAGCCGCAGTTGGTGACGATGGGCGAAGCCAGATCGACGCCGGCGCCCGCGAAAGCCGCGCGCAACGCCTCGGCGGGAAGGAGCGTGGCGTCGGCCTGGACCAAGGCCGACCAGGGCAGATTGAGCGCGCCGGGCATATGGCCGGAACGAAGGCCGAGGCGCGGTTCGGGCGCCTCTCCGAAGAAGCGGTCGGCGGGGCGAGCGTCGAGGATCTGTTCCGAGCCGGCGGTGAGCGCCGCCCGCACCGCCTCCAGGTCGCGAACCAGGGAAGGGTCGGTGCGGGCCTTGAAGGCGCCGTGGGCCGGCCCACGCCAGCCGCTCTCGACGGGGCGGCCCTCGGCCAGCCATTTGGCCAGGCCGCCATCAAGGACGACGGTGCGCGCGTGGCCCATGACGCGGAAATTCCACCAGACCCTTGGGGCGGAGAACAGGCCAAGCGCATCGTAGACCACTACCGTCGAGTCCGGGTTAACCCCCAGCCGCCGCGCCGCCACCGCGAAATCGGCCGGGTCGGCCAGCATGTGGGGCAGGGGGCTGGCGCGGTCGGCGATCTTGTCGATGTCGAAGAAGACGGCGCCGGCGATATGGCGCGCGGCATATTCAGCGGCGGAATCGCGCCCCGTTCCGGGCATGAACCAGGTGGCGTCCAGCACGACGATATCCGCACCTTCGAGATGGGCCGCGAGCCAGTCGGTGGTAACCAGAGGGTCCATGAGGATCAAAGCCACGGCGGGGCCGGCAGGCCGCGCTCGGCCAGAAACCGGGGGTTGAACAGCTTGCTCTGATAGCGCGAGCCGTGGTCGGCGAGAATGGTCACGATGGTGTGGCCGGGCCCGAGGTCGCGGGCAAGGCGAATCGCCCCGGCGACGTTGATGCCGGTCGACCCGCCCATCAGGAGTCCCTCGTTCTGGGCCAGATCATAGATGGCCAGTAGCATCTCGGTGTCCGAGACGCGGTAGGGATAGTCTACGGTCAGCCCTTCCAGGTTGGCCGTCACCCGCCCCTGGCCGATGCCTTCGCTGATCGAGGACCCTTCCGACTTCAGTTCGCCGTGCGCATACCAGTTGTAGAGCGCCGCGCCGTGGGGATCGGCGAGGCCGATGGCGACGGTGGGGTTTCGCGCCCGCAAGGCCTCGGCGACGCCGGCCAAGGTGCCGCCCGAGCCCACCGCGCAGATGAAGCCGTCCACCTTGCCGCCGGTCTGGGCCCAGATCTCCGGTCCGGTGGTCTGCGCATGAGCGGCGCGGTTGGCCAGGTTGTCGAACTGATTGGCCCAGATGGCCCCGGCCGGCTCCGCGGCGTTCAGTTTTTCAGCTAAACGCCCGGAATAGCGGACGTAATTGGCCGGGTCGGCATAGGGTACGGCGTCCACCTCCACCAGCTCGGCGCCCGCCAGGCGAATGGCGTCCTTTTTTTCCTGGCTCTGGGTGCGGGGGATGACCACCGTGGTGCGATAGCCCAGGGCCGAGCCCACCATGGCCAGGCCGATGCCGGTGTTGCCGGCCGTCCCTTCGACGATCCGCCCGCCGGGCCGCAAGGTCCCCCGCCGCTCGGCGTCGCGGACGATATAGAGGGCGGCGCGGTCCTTCACCGACTGGCCCGGATTCATGAACTCCGCCTTGCCGAGAATCTCGCACCCAGTGGCAGCGCTGGCGCGGTTCAGGCGGATCAGGGGCGTATCGCCGATGGCGGCGAGAATATCGGCGCGGACCCAGGAGCGGAGCATGGCCGCTAGATCGCCAGCCGGGGCGGTGGACGCAAGGGGAAAGGTCGGGAGTGGGGGATCGGAACGCTGACCTCTCTGTTGACCCACCGCTCCGTCATCCCGGAAAGACGCGCACCAGCGCGGCTTGTCCGGGACCCATCGCCCCACATTCCACGCACCAGGCGCCGGGAAGGAGCGAATTGAAACCCTCGTAAGCGCGGCTCACATGGGTCCCGGATAAGCCGGCTTCGCCGTCTTTCCGGGATGACGACGGGTGGAGGGGATAACCCTACGCCCTCACCAAACTCAACTGCACCACATCGGTCCGCTCGGCCCGAAACCCCGCCTCGCAGTAGCTGAGGTAGAAGCGCCACAAGCGGCGGAAGCGTTCGTCGAAGCCGAGGCGGCGGATGTCGTCCCAGGCGGCGTCGAAGCCGCGGGACCATTCGGCCAGGGTGTCGGCGTAGTTCTGGCCGAAGCGGACGATGGTCTTCCATTCCAGGCCGGCCCGGTCGGTCTCCTCGCGCAGGCGCGTTTCGCTGGGCAGCATGCCGCCGGGGAAGATGTATTTGCGCATGAAGTCGGAGCGGCCGCGATAGACCGAAAAAAGCTCGTCGCGGATGGTGATGATCTGAAGGCCGGCCCGGCCGCCCGGCGAGAGCACGTCGCGCAGCTTGCCGAAATAGGCCGGCCAATAGGCCTCGCCCACCGCCTCGAACATCTCGATGGAGGCCACCCGGTCGAAGCGGCCCTGGACGTCGCGGTAGTCCATCAGGCGGATATCGGCCTTGTCCGCCAAACCCTGATCGAACAGGCGCTTGCGGGCGAATTCGTACTGGGCCGGCGAGATGGTGACGGCGGTCACCCGCGCGCCGATGTCGCGGGCGGCGAATTCCGCGAAGCCGCCCCAGCCGCAACCGATCTCCAGCACATGGTGGCCGGACTCCAGGGCGATCTGGCGCGCCAGGCTGGCGTATTTGTTGTGCTGGGCGGCGCTCAGGGCCTGGCCGGGGCGCTCGTAGCGGGCCGACGAATAGGTCATGCCGGCGTCGAGCCAGCGCGCATAGAAGGCGTTGCCCAGATCGTAGTGGGCGTGGATGTTGCGGCGCGCGCCGCGGCGGCTGTTGCGGTGGAAAACAAGGCTAAGAAAGTTCACGGCGCGCATGCAGGGATTGCCCTCGACCAGCCGTTCCAGCCGGTCGAAATTGCGGGTGAAGGCTTCGAGCAGGGCCGAAAGATCGGGCGTATCCCACTCG
Source organism: Caulobacterales bacterium (assembly GCA_038227925.1). Taxonomy (GTDB): domain Bacteria; phylum Pseudomonadota; class Alphaproteobacteria; order Caulobacterales; family Caulobacteraceae; genus Acaudatibacter. The sequence goes on from JBBRPN010000001.1 coordinate 14,519, forward strand.
CCGGCCATGAACCCCTCGCCAAAACCGATATCGGCCGAGGCGAGCACGCGGCCGACGAAGCGGAAGTCGCGCACGATAAGCACACCGTGCGGCCCGGGCTCGGAGCCGTCGATGCGCACCGCGCGGCCCGAGGGCAAAACAAAGGTGAGCGAGCCGGCTTCCCAGTTTTCCCGGGCGATGGAGATGGCCGCGCGGAAGGCGGCCGGCGCCCTGCGAAGTTCGAGGTCGTCCAGGGCGATCGGGGCAGAGGAGGTGTGATCCGCGGGAGGGCTCTCACATGTCATTGTCGACCCCATGCTGTTACCTGAAAGCGTGGATGGCGCCGGAAAGGTTCCGACGATCGGCGGATCGGTGAACATGGCGCTCTCGCTCCGGCGTCGCGGCCTTGCGCCGAGTTCGCCTTGCGGTCACTTTTACGCCGACTATCGCCTAGTGGATCAGGAATCGACCGACATCATGCAGCCCAACGCGGTCGTCGAGGTGGGGCACGGTGGACGCCTGGCGCGGATCGGCAATGGCGAGCGGCTGTCGATCATCGCCGGGCCCTGCCAGATGGAGAGCCGGGGCCACGCCCTGGAAACCGCCCACGCCCTCAAGGAGATCGCCGAGCGGCTGGAAATCGGGCTCGTCTATAAAACGTCCTTCGACAAGGCCAACCGCACCTCGGCCTCCGCCGCCAGGGGCCTGGGCCTGCGCGAAGCCCTACCGATCTTCGCCGAGATCCGCGAGGCCACCGGGCTTCCGGTGCTGACCGATGTGCACGACATCGACCAGTGCGCCCCGGCGGCCGAGGTCGTCGATATCCTGCAGATTCCGGCCTTTCTCTGCCGCCAGACCGACCTTATCGTGGCGGCGGCGCGCACCGGGCGGGCGGTCAACATCAAAAAGGGCCAGTTCCTGGCCCCCTGGGACATGAAGAACGTCATCGCCAAGGCGACCGGGGCGGGCAATCCCAATGTGATGGCCTGCGAGCGGGGCGTCTCGTTCGGCTACAACACCCTGGTCTCGGACATGCGCGCCCTGCCGATCCTGGCCCAGATCGGCTGCCCGGTGGTGTTCGACGCCACCCATTCGGTCCAGCAGCCGGGCGGCGAGGGGGACCGTTCGGGGGGCGAGCGCCGGTTCGTGGCGGTTCTGGCGCGGGCGGCGGTGGCCATCGGCGTGGCGGCTGTATTCATGGAAACCCATCCCGACCCCGACCACGCCCCCTCCGACGGGCCCACCATGGTGCCCCTGAAGGACTTCGAGGCCCTGGTGGCGGAGCTGCTGGAATATGACGCCCTCGCCAAGCGCCGCGCCTCGGCTTGACCGCTTCGGCGGCAGGGGGCAGAGCCTTTAGCCACGATGGAACTGCTCGCCCTGCAACAACTGTTGAGCGCCGTGGTCGGCGTGCGCGTGCTGACGGTCGGCGATCTGATGGTCGATCGCTTCGTCCACGGCGAGGTCAGCCGCGTCTCGGCCGAGGCGCCGATCCCGATCCTCGCCCGAACGCACGAGAGCGTCATGCTGGGCGCGGCGGGGAATGTAGCGCGCAATGTCGCCGCTCTGGGCGGCGTGGCGTCGCTGGTGGGCGTCATCGGCCAGGATGCGCCGGCCCATGAAGCAACGGGCTTGATCGGGGAAGAGAGCGGGATCGAGGGATTTCTGATCACCGATCCGGGCCGATCGACCACCGTGAAGACCCGCTTCCTCGCCGCCGGCCAGCAACTCCTGCGCCTGGATCTGGAGACGGTGACCCCGATGGCCGACGAGGTGGAGCAGCACCTGGTTCGCACCATCCATGACGCGGCGACGGGGGCCGGCGTCATTCTGCTGTCGGACTATGGCAAGGGCGTGGTGACGGCGGCGGTGATCGCGGCGTGCCTGGCCGCCGCCAAGACGCAGGGCGCGATGCTGATCGTCGATTCCAAGGCCCGCGGCTTCGCCCGCTACGGTGCGGCGGATGTGGTCAAACCCAACGCCGCCGAACTCGGTCGCGCCACGGATCTGCCCACCGGCACGGACGCCGAGATCGAGATCGCCCTGGCCAAGGCCCTGGACTTGAGCGAATGCGGGGCGATCCTGGTGACGCGTTCGGCCAGGGGCATGTCACTGGCGGTCCGAGGCGAGGCGGTGCGCCATTTCCGCCGACCGCCGGCGGAGGTGTTCGACGCTTCCGGGGCGGGCGACACCGCCCTGGCGGCCCTGGGCGTGGCGCTGGCGGCCGGGGCCGAACTGGACGGAGCCATCGATCTGGCCCTGCTCGCCTCGTCGGTGGCGGTGGAAAAGGCCGGCACGGCCACCGTGGCCCCCGACGAACTGACGGAGGCGGAGCTGGCGGCTCATCGCGCCCCGGCGGAGGCGAAGATCGCCGGCGCCCAGCGGATGACCAAAGACGTGGCGCGCTGGCGCGCGTGCGGCATGAAGATCGGCTTCACCAACGGCTGTTTCGATATCCTGCATCCTGGTCATATAGCCTATCTGAGCGAGGCGCGGGGCTGGTGCGACCGGTTGATTGTCGGTCTCAACACCGACCGATCGGTGCGGGCGAACAAAGGGCCGGGCCGGCCGGTGAACCCGCTGGAAGCCCGCGCCCTGGTCCTGGCGGGCCTCGCCTGCGTCGATCTGGTGATCCCGTTCGACGACGATACGCCTGAAGCGCTGATCGCCGCCGCCCGCCCGGACATCCTGGTCAAGGGCGGCGACTACACCGATCAGGGCGTGGTCGGCCACGGGATCGTCGCCGCCTATGGCGGGGAGGTGCGTCTGGCCGCCTTCGTCGAGGGACACTCCACGACCGCCACTCTGCGCCGGTTCGCGGAGCGCGCATGACCCGCCGCATCGTTTTCGTCACCGGCGGGGCCGGCTTCATCGGCTCCAACATCGTGGCCAAGCTGGCCGAGGACCGCTCGCTCGATCTGGTGGTCTGCGACCGTCTGCGGGCGGCGGACACCGGCAAATGGTGCAACCTCGCCAAACATCCGATCGGCGACTTCGTGGCCCCCGAGGCGATGTGGGAGTGGCTGGAGAAGCGCTGGCGCGAAGTCGAACTCATCATCCACATGGGGGCGATCTCCTCGACCGCGGAGAGCGACGCCGACAAGGTCGTGCACACCAATTTCGGCCTGTCGCGCGACCTCTTCCGCTGGTGCGCCGACCGTCAGAAGCGGTTCCTCTACGCCTCGTCGGGCGCCACCTACGGCGACGGCGCGCTCGGCTTCGATGACGCCCAGGACTGGGAGTCGCTGGCCGCGTTGAGGCCGCTGAACACCTATGGCTGGTCCAAGGCGCTGTTCGACGTGTTCGCGGTTCGCCAGGCGGCGCGGGGCTACGCGCCGCCGCAGTGGGCGGGATTGAAGTTCTTCAACGTCTATGGCCCCAACGAAGAGCACAAGGGAGTCATGCGGTCGGTGGCCTCGCAGATCTGGCCGGACGTGGCGGCCGGACGCACGGTGAAGCTGTTCCGCTCCTACAATCCCGACTACCCCCATGGCGGGCAGAAGCGCGATTTCGTCTATGTGCGCGATGTCGCCGAGGTAGTCGCCTGGTTGATGGAAAACGAGGGCGTGAACGGCGTCTTCAACCTGGGCTCGGGCGAGGCGCGCTCGTTCAAGGATCTGGCCGAAGCGGTCTTTCGCGTGGCCGGCCGCGAGCCGCAGATCGAGTATATCGAAATGCCCAAGGCCCTGCGGGGCAAATACCAGTACTTCACCCAGGCCGGCATGGGGCGCCTGCGGGCGGCGGGCTACGACGGCGAGACTACCCCTCTCGAAGCCGGGGTCGAAGATTATGTGGAAAGGTATCTGAGCCAAAGCGATTCCTACCGGTGAACGGAAAATCGCGCTGAAACGGCGGTTTGGCGGCGTTTGACAATTCCGTGAGGGCGGATCAACGCTGCGGGATCGTATTCGGGAAATTACGGGAGGAATTCCATGCTCAAATATGTTCTGACCGTCGCCAGCTTGCTGTTCGCCATACCGCAAATAAGCTTCGCGACGACAACCGCGCCGATCTCGCCGCGGGCCTACTGCACCGCTACCGGCGGCGGCGTGCAGTCCCGCTACCCCGCCTACAACACCAATGGCGGCACTCCCCTGGTTCTCGCCTATCATGCCGACTTCTGCCAATACCTGTCGAAGGATGGCGCCACTCAGATCGACGTTCTGCTGCCGACGCTGGTGACGGTAAAGCCCACGCTCGCGGCGCTGGCCTACTATGCCAAGAAGCACATCAATCTCAGCAAGTGCCAGGGCGGTCCCGGCTCCTGCTACTGCTCGCAGGTTGGCGGCACCGACGAATTCGGCGGGATCAACGCCGCCGGCGGCGGGTGGGTGCTGACCACGGACGTCACCGATGTGCTCGATGTCTGCGTCTTCCCTGACCTGTCCGCCATTGATGCTTACGGCTTGTTCTACCATGCCTATGGCATCATCCGCGGTCAGAACCTCGATCACCTGTTGCGTTTCCCCAACCCATATTGACCTAGAGGCGAGTTCACTCCTCCCGATCCGCCGTTCGCCCGGTTAACCCTGCGGGAGGGGGCTCTCGCGAACATCGTCTGTGTGTTGTATCCCCCGCCCATGGTCCGTCTGCGGGGATTGAGACTTTGGCTGGTGATCGTGGGCGGCGCTTTTGTCGTCCTGCTGGTGGCCGCTTTGCTGATATGGCGGGACGACATTCTCGAAGCCCTGCTCGACCCCAAACTGCCCTACGCGGTCTACAGGGCCCCTCCCGCGCCTGACTACGCCAGGGCCTCGGCCTGGGCGCATCTGCCCGCCGACGCGGGCGTGGAGAGCCGGCCGGCGGACGTGTTCTTCGTTCATCCCACCACCTTCGATGGCGGCAAGAACTGGAACGGCCCGATCGGCGATCGCCAGTCGGCGGCGCTCCTCGAGCAAGTCATGCTGCCCAACTACGCCGCGCCCTTCGCCAGCGTCGGCCGCGTGTTCGCGCCGCGATACCGCCAGGCCAGTCTCTACACCTCGCTGACCTTGTTCGACGACGCCGTCGAGGCGCGGCAGTTCGCCTATGGCGATGTGAAGGCTGCGTTCGATTATTTTCGCGATCACCTGAACCGCGACCGGCCGTTCATCCTGGCGGGCGTGGAGCAGGGCGGGACCCTGGCCGCCCGGCTGCTGCGCGAGGAAATCGCCGGTGATCCGGCGGTGAAGAGGCGGCTGGTGGCCGCCTATCTGATCGAGACCGTGGTTCCGGCAGATGAATACGGACCGAGTTCGACCGTCCCGGCCTGCGTTGCGCGGGATCAGGCGGGCTGTGTGTTGGCGTGGATGTCGGTGGGACGGGGCGAGATCGGCCACGCCCTGCGCATCTTCAACCGCGCCGTGGTGTGGAACGGCCGAGACCATCTGGCGCCGCTGGCCGGGCGGCCGGTTCTGTGCGTCAACACCCTGCTGGGCGTGGTCAGCAACGCCGATGCGCCGGCCAGGCTCAACCTGGGCGCGGCCAACGCCACGGGCCTGGAATGGGGCGCCCGCCCCGGCTTCATGGCCCGCCAGGTGGGCGCCCAATGCGTGGACGGCATCCTGCGGGTGACGAAAGCTCGCTCGACGTCCCTGCGCCCGACGGGAGACTGGGCGGAGCGGCTGAGAGTGCGTGGCTACAATCTCTTCTACGCCGATCTCGAGGCGGACGCGCAACGCCGGATGGCGACCTGGGCCTCGGGGCCGCCGTCACCCGCCCCCTAGCCGGCTTCGCCGATCGCCGCGTCGGCGCGCCAGTCGAACAGTTCCTGCAACACCCGCACCGCCGCGCCCCTGGGCGAGGTGAGGGCGGGGTCACGGGCGAGGATGAGGCGGGCATCGTCGGCGGCGACGGCGATCAGGTCGCGATGGGCCGCGGGATCGGCCAGGCGATAGGCGGGAAAGCCGCTCTGCTTGAGCCCCAGGGGATCGCCGCCGCCGCGCAGTTCCAGATCCTTTTCGGCGATGGCGAAGCCGTCGTCGGTGCGACGCAGGATATCGAGTCGCCGGCCGGCGATCTCGGAGAGCGGCGGATCGTAGAGCAGGACGCAACTGCTCTTGCCGGCGCCGCGGCCCACGCGACCGCGGAGCTGGTGCAGTTGCGCCAAGCCGAAACGCTCGGCCTGCTCGACGATCATAATGGTGGCGGCCGGCACGTCCACGCCCACCTCCACCACCGTGGTCGCCACTAGGATGGCGAGCCGGCCCTCGGCGAAGTCCGCCATCACCGTGTCCTTCTCCGCCGACGGGAGCCGGCCGTGGACCAGCCCGACCTTGGCGCCGAACAGGCGCTTCAGATCGGCGTGGCGAGCTTCGGCGGCGGCCAAATCGACCAATTCCGATTCGGCGACCAGGGGGCAGATCCAGAAGGCCTGGGCGCCGCCCGCCACCGCCGCTTTGAGCCGCGCCACCACCTCGGTCAGCCGCGGCATGGGCGCCGCCCGGGTCGCCACCGGCGCGCGGCCGGGCGGTTTCTCATCCAGGCGCGAAACATCCAGATCGCCGAACACGGTGAGTTCGAGGGTGCGCGGAATGGGCGTGGCCGACATGGCTAGAAGATGTACGGCGTCGCCCTTGGCCTGCAGGCGGGCGCGTTCGGAAACGCCGAAGCGGTGCTGTTCGTCAATCACCGTGAGAGAAAGGGCGGCAAAGATCACGTCGTCCTGAAAGAGAGCGTGGGTGCCGACCGCTACCTTCGCTTGACCGGACTCGATCTCGGCGAGCTTGGTGGCGCGGCCGGCCCCCTTGTCGCGTCCGGTGAGAAGCACCGCGTGGACACCCTGGGCTGCCAGGGAGGCGGCGAGGGTTTCGAAATGCTGGCGAGCCAGGATTTCGGTGGGGGCCATCAGCACCGATTGTCCACCCGCGGCGGCGACATCGATCATCGCCAGCATGGCCACCACCGTCTTGCCGGCCCCCACGTCGCCTTGGATCAGGCGGGTCATCCTCTGGCCGGACGCCAGATCGGCGCGGGTTTCATCAAGGCTACGGACCTGCGCGCCGGTCAGTCGGAAGGGGAGGGCGGCCCGCGCCTCGTCAGCCAAGGCGCTGGGTAGGATCGCCGGGGTCGGCTGGGCGCGGCGGTCGCGCTTGCGTTGGGCGAGGGCGAGCTGGTGCGCCAACAGTTCATCGAAGGCGAGGCGTCGGCGATGGGGGGTATCTAGCGACAAGTCGGCTTCGCAAGCGGGATGATGGAGCGCCTCCATGGCCTCGCGCCAAGTCGGCCAACCCTGGCGGGCGCGCCAGACCGGATCCTGCCATTCGGGGAGTTCGGGGGCGCGGTTCAGGGCTTCGAGGGCGAAGCGGCGCACGGCCCGCGACGGCAGGCCGGCGGTGGCCGGATAGATGGCCTCGACGGCCGGAACCTCGGCGGCGCGGTCAGCGGGAAGCAGGTAGTCTGGATGCACGATCTGCAACACCGTTCCGTAGAAATCGCGCTCGATCTTGCCGCTCACCACGCGCGCGGCCCCGACCGGGTGGACCCGCTCCAGGTGCGGACCATGGCCCTTGAAAAAAACCAGGGTGATGAAGCCGGTGTCATCGAAGGCGCGGATCTTCCACGGCAGATTGGCCCGCGCCGGCGGTTGGTGCGATTCGACGGTGACCGTGAAAATCTGGACAAGGCCCTCGACGGCGCGCGCCGCCTTGGCGCTTTGCCGATGGACGAGGGTTTGCGGGCTCACGAACAGCACATCGCGCACCCGGGGGCCGGCCACGCGCTCCAAGAGAGGGGCCACTCGCGAGCCCACGCCTTTGAGGGCGGTGATCGGGGCGAAGAGCGGGAACAGAATCTCGGGCCGCATGGCCGCCAGCATAACCGCGGCCGATGCAAAAAGCGTCGTCAAGTCGGCCTGTGGTGCGACTCAAACGGTTGCTCCCGCATCCGATTTGAAAAGTCGCACCACAAGTGGCTGAGTCTAGTGGATCGAACCACAAACGGATGGAGAATCATCCGTTTGCTACGATCCACTGGGGCCGCTATCAGGCGGTGGATCGCCGTGTTGTCCCAAGGCCCGATTTTCCATGAGCGACACTCCTCCCGACCGCCTGGCCACCGATCCGGCGAGCCCCTACCACGACGCCGCCGTGCTGGAGCGGGGGGTGGGGGTGCGTTTCAAGGGGGTGGAGAAGACCAATGTCGATGAATACTGCGTCAGCGAGGGCTGGGTGCGCCTCTCCGTCGGGACGACCGTCGATCGGCGGGGGAGAGCCATGACGGTCAAGCTCCAGGGGCTGGTCGAACCGTATTTTCGTGATGTCGGCTAGGGGTCGCTGGCGCTCGCGCGCCCCACCCTCTATATCCGCGCTCCTTGCATGGATGAGACGAGGCTGAACAGGGTCAGGTTTCGCGCCTGGCGACGGGGTTTTCGGGAGGCGGACCTGATTTTGGGCCCCTTCGCGGACAGCCATGGCCAAAGCATGACGCCGGCGGAGCTTGACCGCTTCGAGCGCCTGCTCGATGTGCCCGACTGCGATCTCTACGCTTGGGTGATCGGAACCGCGCCGACGCCGCCGGCTTTCGACGACGATATCATGGTGCGGCTGCGCGCCTTTCGGCCCGGCGGAGGCTAGGCGCTCCCCCTGTCCAAGACCCTCGACATAAAACGCGTCACGACCGCGCCGGGCGCCCTGGAGCTGACCAGCGCACCGGAGGGTTTCGACGCCTTGGTGATGGCCGACATCGCCCGGGCGCGAGGGGCCTTGAGCGTCTTCGTCGCCCGCGACGGGGCGCGCGCCTCGGCCTTCGCCGACGCCATGGCCTTCTTCGCCCCGGAGATCGAGATCGTTCTCTTCCCGGCCTGGGACTGCCTGCCTTACGACCGGGCGGGACCCTCGGCGGGGGTGGCGGCGCACCGGATGGCGACCCTGACCCGCTTGGCGCGGGGACTTGATGCCAAAAAGCCGGCGCTTTTGGTCACCACCGCGCCGGCGCTTCTGCAACGCGTGCCGCCGCGCGCCGCCGTCACTCGCGCCGGCTACGCCGCCACCGCCGGGGCCAGTGTCGATATCGCCGACATGGAGCGCTATTTCGCGGTCAACGGCTATCACCGCGCCTCCACGGTGTCGGAACGCGGCGAGTTCGCGGTGCGCGGCGGGGTGATCGATGTCTTCCCGCCGGGCGGCGAGGAGCCGGTGCGGCTGGACCTGTTCGGCGACACCCTGGAATCGATCCGCGCCTTCGACCGCGAGACGCAGCGATCGACCCGCCAGCTCAAGGCGGTGGACCTGTTGCCGGTCAGCGAGGCGCTCCTCGACGCGCCGGCCATCGCGCGGTTTCGCACCGGCTATCTCGCCGCCTTCGGCGCGCCCGGCGACGATCCGCTCTACGCCACGGTCAGCGAAGGCGGGCGGCGGGCCGGGATGGAGCATTGGCTGCCGCTCTTCTACGAGCGACTCGAAACCCTGTTCGACTATCTGCCTTCCGGAACCCTGATCGGCGTCGATCACCTGGCGCGCGAGGCGCGCAACGAGCGGCTGGCGATGATTGCCGACGCCTTCGAGGCCCGCGAGCAGGCCGAACGCAAGACTCACTATCGCGCCCTGCCGCCCACAGCCCTCTATCTGACCGTCGAGGAATGGGACGAGCGACTGGCCTCGCGACCGACGCGCTTGTTCACGCCATTCGCCCATGACGTCGCCGAGGGGGCGATCGACCTGGGCGCGAGGCTCGGCCGAACCTTCGCGGCGGAACGGGCGCAGGACAGCGTCAACCTTTTCGAAGCCGCCGCCGATCACGTCCGCAAACTCACGGCCGCCGGCAAGCGGGTGATCTTCGCCTCGTGGTCGGAGGGCTCGTCCGAGCGCCTGGGCGTGATGCTGGCCGACCATGGCCTGAAGGGCCTGGCTCTCGCGCCCTATTGGCAGGCGGCCAAGGCGGCCGATCCCAAGAAGCCGCAGCGGGCGGTCCTGCCCCTCGACGCCGGATTCGAGACCGACACCCTGGCGGTGATTTCCGAGACCGACATTCTGGGCGACCGGCTGGCGCGGCCGAGGCGTCGCCGGCGCGCCGCCAACTTCCTGGCCGAGGCCTCGGCCCTCACCCCCGGCGATCTGGTGGTCCACATCGACCACGGCATCGGCCGCTACGAGGGCCTGAAGACCCTTGAGGTCATGGAGGCGCCGCACGACTGCCTGGAGCTGCACTACGCCGCCGACTCCAAACTCTACCTGCCGGTGGAGAACATCGATCTGCTCACCCGCTACGGGGCCGAGAGCGAGGGCGTTGCCCTGGACAGGCTGGGCGGCGCCGCCTGGCAGGCGCGCAAGTCGCGGGCCAAGGAGCGACTGCGCGAAATGGCGGCGGGCCTCATCGCCATCGCCGCGGCGCGGGCCACGCATGAGGTGGAGGCCGTCGAAGCCCCCCACGGCCTGTTCGACGAGTTCTGCGCCCGTTTCCCCTACGAGGAGACCGAGGACCAGTTGAACGCCATCGCCGACGTGCTGGGCGACCTGGACGCAGGCAAACCCATGGACCGGCTGATCTGCGGCGACGTTGGTTTCGGCAAGACCGAGGTCGCTCTGCGCGCCGCCTTCGTCATGGCCATGAGCGGGCGCCAGGTGGCCCTGGTCTGCCCGACCACCCTTCTGGCCCGCCAGCACTTTAAGACCTTCCAGGACCGCTTCCAGGGTTGGCCGGTGCAGGTGCGGCGGCTGTCGCGGCTGGTCCCGACCGCCGAGGCGGCGGAGACCCGCGCCGGCCTCGAGAAGGGCGAGATCGAGATCGTCATCGGCACCCACGCGGTGCTTTCCAAGCGAGTCCAGTTCAAGGATCTGGGCCTGGTGATTGTGGACGAGGAGCAGCATTTCGGAGTCAAGCACAAGGAGGCGCTGAAGGCCCTGCGCGCCCAGGTGCATGTGATGACCCTGACCGCGACGCCCATCCCGCGCACTCTGCAGATGGCCCTCTCCGGCATCCGCGAGATGTCGATCATCGCCACCCCGCCCATCGACCGTCTGGCGGTGCGAACCTATGTCACTCCCTGGGATCCGGTCTCGATCCGCGAGGCGCTGCTGCGCGAGAAATATCGCGGCGGCCAGGCCTATTATGTGACGCCGCGCATCGCCGATCTGCCCGACATCGAGAAGTTCCTGCGCGAACAGGTTCCGGAAGTGAAGTTCGTGGTCGGCCACGGCCAGCTCTCGGCCACCCGCATCGAGGACGTCATGGAGGCGTTCTACGATGGCCGTTACGATGTTCTGGTTTCCACCAGCATCGTGGAATCGGGGCTGGACATCCCTACCGCCAACACCCTGATCGTCCATCGCGCCGACATGTTTGGCCTGTCGCAACTCTATCAGCTCCGCGGACGGGTGGGCCGGGCCAAGGCGCGCGCCTACGCCTATCTGACCACGCCGTTCGAAAAGCCGATCACGGTGGCGGCGGAAAAGCGCTTGCAGGTGCTGCAATCCCTCGACAGCCTGGGGGCGGGCTTCCAGCTCGCCAGCCACGATCTGGATATCCGCGGCGGCGGCAATCTGCTGGGCGAGGAACAATCGGGCCACATCCGCGAGGTCGGGGTCGAGCTTTACCAGCAGATGTTGGAAGACGCGGTGGGTGAACTGCGCGCCAAGGGAGGGGCAGGGGATCTCTCCCTCGATCGCGGCTGGTCGCCGCAGATCAACACCGGGGCGGCCGTGCTCATCCCCGAGGCCTATGTGCCGGACCTCAATGTGCGCCTGGCCCTCTATCGCCGCCTCTCGGACGCCGAGCGTTCCGACGACCGCGAAGCCCTGGCGGCCGAACTCATCGACCGCTTCGGCCCCCTGCCGCCCGAGGCCGATCAGCTGCTTAAGGTGGTGGCGATCAAGGGCCTGTGCCGCGAAGCCAATGTGGCCAAGATCGATGTGGGGCCCAAGGGGGCCGTGGTCGCCTTCCGCGCCGACCGTTTCGCCAATCCGGCCGGCCTGGTCGGCTTCATTCAGAAGAACGCCGCCGCTTGGCGCCTGCGGCCCGACCATAAGGTGGTCGTCAAAGGCGAATGGGAGACCCCGGCCGGACGTCTCGCCGCCGCCGAACGCCTGCTGGGAGAACTGGCGAGGCTGGCGCGCGCCGCGTGATTTGGAATAGGGTGTTCGCGGTCGCGAACCAGGGAGCAGGCGATGACAGGTGTCCATCAAGGAGAATGTTTTTGCGGCGCGGTCGCCTTGGAGGCCACCGGCGCGCCGGAAGGCATGGGCTACTGCCATTGCCGATCCTGCCGGTCGTGGTCGGGAGGGCCAGTGAACGCCTTCAGCCTGTGGAAGCCCGACGCGGTGAAGGTGACGCGCGGGGCCGAACACATCGGAACCTTCGCCAAATCACCGCAGAGCGAGCGGCGCTATTGCACCAAGTGCGGCGGTCATCTGATGACCAACCATCCAACCTTCGGCCTCGTCGACGTGTTCGCCGCCACCCTTCCCAGCCTCGATTTCAAGCCGGGCGTCCACGTCAACTACGCCGAGACGGTGCTGCCTATGCGTGATGGCCTGCCGAAACTGAGGGACTTTCCCGCCGAACTGGGCGGCAGCGGCGAAACCGTCGCGGAGTAGCTTCGGGGCGGGATTCCGAAGCGGCCCGGCCCGTGGCGGCGGCCGCCGTCGCTATCGGACGATCTGCGCGGTGGTGTCGGGCGCGGCCGGTTCACGGTTCTTGGCCGCCTGGGCTTCGGCCAAGAGCCGGCGGGCCCGCAGCCACATCTCGAGGTTCTGGGTCGCCATCATGCCGACCGCGAACACCAGCAGGGCGTCGGTGACGGCGATCGCGGAGAGCTGAAACGCCGCCGAGTTCTGAACCAGAGCGCCTCGCAGGGCGAACCGTGTCGCCATCAGCGCCAGGATGAAGACCATGCCGATCGGCGAAGCGCGGGCCGTGATGGCGTGGGTGTCCGGATCGACCTCGATGCGAATGAACCGGCCGCGTTGCCAGCCCAGCGCCGCGCCAATCGCGAGGGCGGCGACCATCAGGGTGATGCTGAGCGGCGTCAGAGGCGGGGGCGCCGCGACGGCCGTGGTGGCCAGCAGGGCTAGGAATATCAGGGGGCGTATCCATAAGAGCTCAATGCGTAGTTCCGCGGCCGACGATTGCGCAGCAACAGGATCAGAAGCGCGACGCCGATGGCGATGAAGAGCCCGTAACCCTGTCCATGACCGGCGCCATAGGGTGGCATATCGGGAATCCTTTGTGGATGGTTGCGCCCAATCTAGCGGCTTGCGTGACGATGGGGCAGGGGGGTCTAGGTTCGCCGGTCGAACCGCTGCGGGGAAACGTAAGCCATGGGTCAGGGACCGCTTTTGGGGATGAAGGTGCTGGAGTTCGCCGGCATTGGGCCTGGGCCGTTCTGCGGCATGCTGCTCTCCGACCTGGGCGCCGATGTGGTGCGCATCGACCGCAAGGGGGCGGTCAGCCGCGGCGCCGCCGATGTCACCGCCCGCGGGCGCCGATCGGTGGCCCTGGACCTGAAGTCGCCGGCCGCGGTAGAGGCCTGCCTGAAGCTCATGGAAGGGGCCGACGCGGTGTTCGAGGGCTTTCGGCCCGGCGTGATGGAGCGCCTGGGCCTGGGTCCCAACCTCGCCCTGGCCCGCAACCCCAGGCTGGTCTATGGCCGGATGACCGGCTGGGGGCAGACGGGCCCGTTCGCCAAGGCCGCCGGTCACGACATGAACTATATCGCCATCAGCGGCGCCCTGCACGCCATCGGCACGCGGGACAAGCCGATCCCGCCTCTCAATCTTGTGGGCGACTTCGGCGGCGGCGCCCTCTATCTCGCCTTCGGCCTGCTCGCCGGGGTGATCCACGCCCGCGCCACCGGCCAGGGCCAGGTGATCGATTGCGCCATGAGCGATGGCGCGGCCTCGCTGATGGGCATGTTCTATGGGTTCAAGGCGGCCGGCATGTGGAGGGAGGAGCGGCGGTCGAACCTGCTCGACGGGGGCGCTCACTTCTATGACACCTACCGGTGCGCCGACGGCGGTTGGATATCCATCGGTTCGCTCGAGCCGCGGTTTTACGCGCTTCTACTTGAAAAGACGGGCATTTCTGACCCAGCGTTCAAGAACCAGATGGATCGCCGCCAATGGCCGGTTCTGCACGAAAAGCTTGCCGGCGTGATCGCACTCAAGACGCGCGACGAATGGTGCGCGATCCTGGACGCCAGCGACGTCTGTTTCGCGCCGGTTCTCACCCTCGATGAGGCGCCCAGGCACCCACACAACGTGGCGCGGGCGACCTTCGTCGAGGTCGAGGGGGTCACGCAGCCCGCGCCAGCCCCCCGCTTTTCGGCGACCCCCGGCGCGGTCGCCGGGCCGCCGCCGGCGATTGGCGTTCATAACGTCGAGGCCCTTGGAGACTGGGGATTTTCACCCCTCGAAATCGAAAATTTGCATGCCGCCGGCGCGCTCTGATTTTCGTTCATCCTCGGTTCAGCCACTGGCGCGCACGATCCTCTTGTCGATCGTCGCCGCGTTCTCCCGTCCCTCATAGCGGCGCTGGGTCGATCAGGACGAAGACAAGATCATCCTGGCGGCGCGCCGTTCCCCCCGACGGCGCGCCGCGCGCCTTTTTTAGAGCGGCTTTCGCACCAGCACGCTGATCGTGTCGCCAATTTCCTCCAGGCTAAGAATCTCCAAGCCGACTTCGGCGGCGAAATGGGGCACGTCGATCCTTACCAGGGGATCGTCGGCGATCAGGCGCAGCTGCGCGCCCGCGGGCGCGCGTTCGAGCGCGCGCCTCAGTTTGAGCGTCGGCGTGGGGCAGCGATGGCCACGAGCATCGACCAGGATTTCGCCGGACCCCCTCATCGCCTGAGCATTGCTCTCCATCACCGCGCCCCTAAAGACTAGTGGAAGGCGGCGCGGGTGGATACACCGCGCTGCTCGCCCCTTCGGGCGTGGCCCTCAAGGAGCGCGACACTCTCTTGGACGCCGGGACTCCCTCCGCGATCGCCGCGTCCGCCCTCACCTTGACGGTGGTGATCCCCACCTTCAACGAACGCGAAAACATTCGCCCTCTGGTCGATCGGCTGGACCGGGTCCTTGGCCAGATCGTCTGGCAGGCGGTCTTCGTCGATGACGATTCGCCCGACGGCACGGCGGAGGCGGTGAACGCCATCGCCCGCTCCGACCGGCGCGTCGCCTGTCTGCATCGCATCGGTCGGCGCGGCCTAGCCGGCGCGGTGCTGGAAGGCGTGTTGGCCAGCGCCGCGCCCTTCGTCGCGGTGATCGACGCCGATCTACAGCATGACGAAACCCTGCTGCCGGCGATGTTGGAGATTCTGCGAGCGGGACAAGCCGATCTCGTCATCGGCAGCCGCTATCTCCGCTCCAACGAGAAATCGCAGGGTTTCTCGCCCCTTCGCCGGGCGGGCAGCCTCATCGCCGCGTGGCTGGGACGGCGTGTGCTCAAGGCCGATGTCAGCGATCCGGTGAGTGGCTTTTTCATGATCCGGCGCGAGGTCGTGGAGGCCGTGGCGCCGCGCCTCTCAGGCGAAGGCTTCAAGATTCTGTTCGATATCATCGCCTGTCAGCCGAACCCGTTGCGAATTGTTGAACTGCCCTACGCCTTCGCGCCGCGCCAAACCGGTGAGAGCAAGCTTGGCCGTCGCGTCGTCGTTGAATACCTGGGCCTGCTGCTGGCTAGGTTCAGCGGCAATCTGATCCCGCCGCGCGCCCTGATGTTCGCCCTGGTGGGCGCGAGCGGGTTGATCGTGCATCTGGCCATTCTGCGCTTGGCGCTGGCCTTCGGTCTCCGCTTCGTCCTCGCCCAGACGGCCGGGGCGATCACCGCCATGACATCCAACTATCTGATCAACAACGCGGTCACCTATCGCGACCGGCGGCTGCGCGGCCGCCGGTTGATCACCGGTTATCTGCGTTTCTGCGCTCTATGTTCGGTGGGGTTGATCGCCAACGTCGCGGTGGCCGATCTCGTGCACCGTCACGCCCCGATTTGGTGGCTGGCCGGGATTGCCGGGGCGGTGTTCGGAGCGGTGTGGAACTATGTCAGCACCTCCCTCGCCGTCTGGTGATCCGCCGCGAGGGGGGAAGGGCTTTCCCGCCTCGCTGATCGCGGTCATCGCGGTCACGCTCGCCATTCGCCTCATCGTCGGCGGGAGCGTCCACCTCACCGAGGACGAGGCCTACTATCGCCTGTGGTCCGTGGCCCCGGCGTTCGGCTACTACGACCATCCGCCGATGATCGCCTGGTGGATTTGGCTGGGACGCCATGCGGTCGGCGACACGCCGCTTGGCGTGCGCCTGCTGCCGATCTTGGCCAGCGCGGCGATCGGCGTCATCGTCTTTGACCTGGCCAAGTGGGCCGGCGCGGAACGTCCGACCGCCGCGCGCGCCGGCATCTGGTACAACGCCATGCTTCTGGTCGCCGCCGGCGGCTTCCTGGCCGTCCCCGATTCACCGGCGACGCTGTTCTGGGCGGTGACTTTGTGGTGCGCGTTGAGGGCCACGCGCGCCTGCTCGACACCCTGGTGGCTAGCCGCCGGCGCCGCAGCCGGACTGGCGGCGCTGTCCAAATACTCCGCCCTGTTCCTGGCCCCCGGCATTGTCCTCTGGTTGGCCTGGACGCCCGCTGGCCGAGCGGCGTTGCGCAAGCCCGGCCCCTGGCTGGCGGCGATCGCGGCCGTGCTGCTGTTCAGCCTCAACGTGGCATGGAACGCCTCCCACCATTGGCTGACCTTCGCCAAGCAGTTCGGCCGCATCGCCGGGAGCCATCTGGCGCCCCGTTATCTGTTTGAATTCCTGCTCACACAGGTCCTGTTGCTCAACCCGCTGATCGCCGCCTTCACCGTCCGCGCCATCGCCGGGCGCGAGAAGGCGGGTCGCCCAGCTATCGCGATCGCGCCCTTCATCGCCACCAGCGCGCCCTTCGTCGCCTATCTCTTGATCCACAGCCTCCACGACCGCATCCAGGCCCACTGGCCGGCGCCGGTCTATCCCGCCCTGGCGATCGTCGCCGCGGTGGGCGCGGAACGTGTCGTCGGGGCGTCGGCGGGGGCGAGGCTGAGGACGGCCGCGCCGATCTTCGGCTTCGGCATCTGCGCCGCCGCGCTCATCTTGCTCATCCTTCCGCCCGCCGGCCTTGGCCTGATCGATCCGGCCAGGCCCGTGCGCGGCTGGCCGGCCTTCGCCACCCGTCTGGAAGCGCTGCGTATCCAGAGCGGCGCCTGGTGGATCGGGACGAAAAGCTATGGCCTGGCCGCCGAACTCGCCGACGAGCCCTCTATCCGCGCGCCCATTCTCCAGATTGCCGAGCGGGAACGCTACTGGGGTCTGGGGTCAGGGCCGCCGCCCGACCTGTCGCGTCCCGGTCTCCTGGTCGACCTTTCCCGCCGCATCGACCTCGCCGCCCTTCGCGATTGCTTTGCTCGCGTGGCGCCCTTGGGAACGATCGCCCGCGGCGATGGGGGCGAGGTTGGAACCCCCTACGCCGTGATCGAGGTGTCGGGGCCGCGCCGCGATGTCCTTCGCGCCGGTTGCGAAACGAAGTGACGGCCAAGGTGGCGGGAACTACGATTTCTTCCGTTTGGGCCGAGACTTTTCAAGCAGCTTCTGGATCGGGGTTTGTGGCAGCTTGGCCAGGGTCAGATAGCCGTCTCCGTCGCGGTCCAGGGTGGTGAAGTGCATATCCGCCAGCTTCAGGAAATTGGCCTTTCGAATGAAGCCGTTGAGATCCATGTCCGCCGCCATGATCGGTTCGGGCTCCTCGAACAGGCTGTAGGGCGCCGCCCCCTTACCCGATTCGTCGAAGTCGCGCGGCGCGCGCGGCGCGGCCAGCAGCTGATCCCCGCTCGGATCGATGGGACTGGGCTGGTGGGACTGCGCCAGCCACATCCGCCCGCCGCGTCGCCCCGCCGCGCCGACCGACAACCCGGCGCCGAGAATCTCCGGAGCTATGCGCTGCTCATAGACGGCCACTTCATAGTGGCTGAGCACCCCATCGCCGTTGATATCGAGCACCTTGAAGAACGCCGCCGCGTCGGCCACGAACTCCGCCCGGTCGAGCTTGCCGTCGCCATTGGTGTCGGCCGCCTTGAACCAATCGGCCACCGGATACGGCGCTCCCGCCGCCGCCCGGAACGGCTTGCCGCACGGGCTGATGAAGGTGTTGGGCAGGCCCGTGTCGTCTTCGTCGGCGGCCGGCGCCGCATGGGCGACGGCCCACCGCGGAACGATCGCGGCCAGGGCAAGGAGCGAAACGGAAAAGCTCCGACGGGTGGCCTTCATGGGGCGCGCCATGACCGGTGTGGCGCTCACCCACCGTCTCCCCTGCCCATTTCGTCAAGCTCGGCGAGTACCTGGTCCGGCAGCGAGAGAGCGGCTGCCTCGAGGTTCTCGTGCAGATGGTCGAGCGAGGAGGTGCCAGGAATCAGGAGGACGTTGGGCGCGCGGCGGAGCAGCCAGGCGAGCGCCACTTGCATCGGTGTTGCGCCGAGCCGCGCCGCCACCTCGGAGAGGCTCGAAGACTGGAGGGGCGTAAAACCGCCGAGCGGGAAGAACGGCACATAGGCGATGCCCTTCCCCGCCAGCGCGTCGATCAACGCGTCGTCATCGTGATGGGCGAGATTGTAGTGATTTTGCACGCAGACGACCTTTGCGATGCCGCGTCCCTGCTCGATTTGGGTGGGCGTCACGTTGCTCAAGCCGAGGTGGCGAATCAGGCCCCGGCTCTGGAGTTCGGCGAGCGCGGTGAACGGCGCCTCGATTGATCCGTCGCTCGGCCCGTGAACCCCACCGACCCGCAGGTTGACGACATCGAGCGCATCGAGACCGAGGTTGCGAAGGTTGTCGTGAACCGCGGCGATGAGATCGGCGGGCGTGAGCGCGGGGATCCAGGAAGCATCG
The DNA here is from genome assembly GCA_038227925.1 of Caulobacterales bacterium. Classification (GTDB taxonomy): domain Bacteria; phylum Pseudomonadota; class Alphaproteobacteria; order Caulobacterales; family Caulobacteraceae; genus Acaudatibacter. The sequence goes on from JBBRPN010000001.1 coordinate 33,310, forward strand.
ACGCCGCGCACCGCGCCGACCTTGGTCACGATCGTCAGATCGTCCGGGTAGGGATACAGCGCCTCGCGGATCAGCTGATTGGTGACGTGCGGCCCATAGAAGTCGCTGGTGTCGATGTGATTGACCCCGCTCCCCACCGCTTCGCGCACCACGGCGATAGCGGTGTCGCGATCCTTGGGCGGCCCGAATACGCCAGGCCCGGCGAGCTGCATCGCGCCGTAGCCCATGCGGTTCACGGTGCGGTCGCCGAGCGGGAAGGCGCTGGCGGCGGTCGTATCGGTCATGGGAGCCTCCGAAGTTGAACCAACGGCAATATGGGCGCGAGGGCGTCGCATGATAATCCCTCTTATCCGTCCGCCGGCGCGCCGAGCACTGCTACCCTGACGGAGGTCGTCTTTCTGGAAGGACGCGACGATCCGCTCCTGGCGCATTGCAGACGGCGCCGTCGGCAACGTCCGCGTCTTGCATCGCCCTTGATCGTGGAAATGGCGGGCCACGAACGATGAAGATGAGCAATATTGCTTCGCCGTGGCGCTATGATACCGGAGCCCATAGTACGCCGAAACCGGAGAATATACGACCGCCTACGATCTGGTGCTGCGCCCACGGGGGCATTTTCCGATGTCGCGGTCGTCCTGGGTAGGCGGGTGCTGAACGATCCCAGGAATCGGGTAAATGTCCGTTGTCGGAGGAAATCCGGAAGCAATCGGCTCCCTTTGAGTATTTCGCAGTTTGACCCCAAGCGGCCCTGGGCCTTTGTCTCGGACGTCGCCTGCGCTTCATGTCCTGTCACCAAGGCTCCATGCCCTTGGACTTGAAAATAGGAATCGCGGCTGGTCCGGTAAGGAGCTTGATCAGCTCTCTTGCAACATCTGGGGCAGCCGCGCTTGTCCCGACGGCACACGTAAACAGCACGGGCGACTGAATCTCGGATGGGATCGGGCCCACGACATCGACGCCTTTCGTTGCTATCATTGTCGCAATAGCCGTGACGCCTATTTCGGCTTCTCCCCGCGCAACAAGCTCACCGACAATGTCCGTGTCGGGTCGCTTCGTTTTTTGTTGCAGCTCTGCGCCAATTCCCCAACGATTGAATAGCGCCTCTAGGTATGGCCCGCTGCTGCCGCCCTTGAGATAGGCAATCGATTTGGCATTGAGAAGCGTTCGCTTGAATGCCTCAACCGAACTTATGTCAGGCTTGGGAGCACCTGACCTGACGGCCACACCAATCGGAACACGCAGAAAGTTCGTGCGTGTATCGGCAACGAGTTTGCCTTCCAATATCAGTTGATCGAGTATTGATGTGGTTAGACAGGCCGCGTCGAGGTTCTCGCCAGCATCAATTCGAGCCTTGACCGCTGCTGGCAACTCCGTCGTCTTAGATAGCTGAATAATTTTGTAGCCAGTTCTGTGCTCGAAGTCGCCGGCAAGGTCACCCATAACAATCTGTGGCGATTGGAGGGCAAAAACCTTGATCTCCGCAGCAAAAACAGAGGTCGTCAATGACCCTGTCGCAAGCGAGATCAATGCTAGGATAAAACCGGCAAGCAATATTGTTATCTTGAACACGGACGAAATCCTTACATAAACGCTCCTCAAGATACCGTATGACACTGTAACGGGCACCAAGAACGGCGACAACAAGCCCGACGAGGAAGTCATCCCGGTCGCGGTGCCGCGGATCATCGACCAGGCGACGTTCGACGCCGTGCAGGCTCGCATGAAGGCACGTAACCCCAAGGTGACGCCGCCGCAGGTAGTCGGCGGACCCACGCTGCTGACCGGCCTGATCCACTGCGCCAAGTGCGGCGGGACGATGACCATCAGAACCGGCAAGGGCGGTCGCTATCGCTACTATGCCTGCTCGACCAAGGCGCGGCAGGGACCGACCGCCTGCACCGGCATGACGGTTCCGATGCAGAAGCTGGACGCATTGGTCGCCGGTCATCTTGAGGACCGGCTGCTCGACCCGGCGCCGCTGGAGGAGGTTCTAGCGACCGTCCTCGACCGGCGGCAGGAGCGCCCCGAGCGCCGCCGCGAGCACATCGCTGAACTAAACAAGCGGGCGACCGAGACCGACCTTCGCCTCAAGCGCCTTTACGACGCCATCGAGAGCAGTGTGGCGAACCTCGACGCCCCGACCTCAAAGACCGGATCGCCTGCCTGAAGGCCATCCGCGACCAGTCCCGCGTTGACGCCGACCGTGCTGCCGCCATGCTGGAAAGCGTGGGCCAGAAGGCGATCACCGCGCCGATGCTCGCCAAATTCGCGCAGACCGCCCGCCAGCGGATGCGCCTGCCCGGTGGTGGCTACCGCCGCGACCATCTCCGCGCGCTGGCGCAGCGCGTCGAGGTTAGCGACGGCGAAGTCCGCATCATGGGATCGAAGACTGACCTGTTGCGGACCCTTGCCGCTGCGTCAGGCGCGGGACCGGCGGCGAGCGGCGGCCCTACCTCTGTTCCGAAGTGGCGGACGGGGTGGGATTCGAACCCACGGTGGGCGTGAACCCACGGCGGTTTTCAAGACCGCTGCCTTCAACCACTCGGCCACCCGTCCGGCGCGCTTATCTAGCAGGGCGTGGCGGCGAGACTCCAGCCAAGGCGCTTTAACCTCGCTTCAAAGCTTTGCCGTCACGCTCCCTCGCCAATCGGGAAGGGTCGGCGTCATGGTTGGGGTCGGGAGTGGGACGCGGGGCGGGCGGAACGCAGTGCTTGTCGCGGCGGCGGGGCTCGGTCTGGCGGCCTGCGCGACCAGCCGGATGAGCGAGCGCGCGCCGGCTGGGCGGTGGGGGGTCAACGGGACCTTGCGGCCCTACGAGGTGGGTGGTGTCTGGTATAGGCCCGGGCCGCAGCCCCACTACGACAAGGTCGGGCTTGCTTCCTGGTATGGCCAGCAGCTCCACCATCGCACCACCGCCGACGGGGAGGCGTTCGACATGGACGTCGCCTCGGCCGCCCATCCGACCTTGCCTCTGCCCAGCCTGGTCGAGGTGACCAATCTCGGCAATGGCCGGCGCGTCCGGGTGAGGGTGAACGATCGCGGCCCATTCGGCGGCGGCCGGATCATCGATCTCTCGCGCCGAGGGGCGAAGGATCTGGGCTTCTATAACCAAGGCACGGCTCGGGTGCGGGTGCGCTACATCGGCCCCGCGCCCCTGGTTTCTCGGGGCGGCTGAGACGCCGAAGCCGCCCGCGCCCCTGTCGCCGCCGCTGGATTTCCAGACGCCAAGATGGCGGCGCCCTCCTGGACAAGCCGCGCGATCCGGCCAATGTGCCGACCCATGGCGCGGGGATTGCTGATCACGTTCGAAGGCGGGGAGGGGACGGGGAAATCGACCCAGGTCGCCCGCTTGGCGCCGCGTATCGCGGCGCTCGGCCGCGAGGTCGTCACGACGCGCGAGCCGGGGGGATCGAGCGGCGCCGAAGTGATCCGCGGCCTGCTGGTCCAGGGCGCCGCCGACCGTTGGTCGCCGACAACCGAAACCCTGCTAATGTACGCCGCGCGGCGGGATCACATCGAGCGGGTCATAGCATCGGCCGTCGAGCGCGGCGCCGTGGTGGTTTGCGACCGGTTCGCCGATTCCACCCGCGCCTATCAGGGGGCCGGGGGCGGCGCGCCGGGCGAACTGATCGCGGCGCTCGAGGCTCACGTCCTCGGCGCCGCCCGGCCCGATCTTACCCTGATTTTCGATCTGCCCGTCGAGACGGGGCTGGCGCGGGCGGCGGGACGCGCCGGCGCGGAGACCCGGTTCGAGGCCAAGGGCGTGGAATTTCACCGTCGTCTGCGCGAGGCCTTCCTCGCCATCGCCCGCGCCGAGCCGGAGCGGTGCGTGGTGATCGATGCGGCGGCGGACGTGGACGCGGTGTCGGCCGCGGTGTGGACGGTCGTGGCCGGGCGGCTGGCGCCTGCATGAACCCGGATATTCCCCATCCCCGCGAGATGTTCGCCCATGAGGGCGGCGAGGCGGTCGAGCGGGCGTTCCTGGACGCCCTGGAGCGCGGCCGGCTGCACCACGCGTGGCTGCTCACCGGGCCGGAGGGGATCGGCAAGGCCACCTTCGCCTATCGCGCCGCGCGCCGGTTGCTGGGCGCCTCGCCCAACCCCGCGCTCGGTCTCCTGGGCTCGGACCCGGACGACAAAGTCTCCCGGCAAATCATGGCCCGCGCCCATCCGGATCTGCTCGTCCTTCAGCGAGACACCGAGGACGGCAAGGCCCGCAAGGGCATAGCCGTGGACGACGCCCGCGCCCTCGCGGAATTCTTCGCCAAGACGCCCGCGACCGCTCCCTACCGGGTCGCCATCGTCGATGCCGCCGACGATCTGAACGCCAATGCTGCCAACGCGGTCTTGAAGTCTCTCGAGGAACCGCCGGAGCGGGGCGTGGTGCTTCTGGTCTCCCACGCGCCAGGGAGCCTCCTGCCGACCCTGCGTTCGCGGTGCCGCCGCCTGCGGTTCGTCCCCCGGCCGGAGGCGCCCGCCGCCGCCTGGGTGGCGGACAAGGCGGGGGTGGCTGAAGACGAGGCGCGGCGGCTGCTCGCCATGGCCGGCGGTGCGCCCGGCCGCGCCTGGCGGCTGGCGGTCGCCGGCGCGCTCGACGTGGATCGCACCGCGCGGGAACTCCTGGCGGCGCTTCCGCGGACCGACGATGTCGCCATGGTCGCCCTGGCCGAAGGGTTTCGCGGTGCGGGGGGCGCGGCGCGATTCGATTTGTTGATGGATCGCCTGGCCGACCAGGTTCACGCCATGGCCAGCGCCGAGGCCGTGAACGGAGAGGGCGAGAATGGGCGGGGAGGGGAGGCGCTCGGGTCCTGGGGCGATGTCTGGGAATTGCTGGTCGATCTGCCACGCGCGGCCGAAGCGGTGAATCTGGACCGCGCGGACGTCTTTTTCACCGCCCTTTCGCGCCTGCGCGCGATCGCCTAGAGCGGCCGTCCATGCTGATTGACAGCCATGTGAATCTGCACGCGCCGCAGTTTGACGCCGACCGCGACGCGGCGATCGCCCGCGCCCGGGCGGCGGGGGTCGGCCTGATGGTCAATATCTGCGACACGGTGAGCGGCTTCGCGGCGGTCGAAGGGCTGGCCCTCGCCCATGACGACATCTGGGCGACGGTGGGAACGCATCCGCACGAAGCCAAGAAAAACCTGTCGCTTGACGCCGACACCTTGTGCGATTTGGCCGGGCGTCGGAAGGTCGTCGCAATCGGCGAAACAGGACTGGATTTCCACTATGAGCTGAGCCCACGCGCCGTGCAGATCGCCGTGTTTCGCGTTCATATCGAGGCGGCGCGGCGCACCGGCCTGCCCCTGGTGGTTCACACCCGCGAGGCCGATCAGGCGATGGGTGACATTTTGGAAGAGGAATACGCCAAGGCGCCGTTCCGCCTGCTCATGCACTGCTACACCTCGGGCACCGAGCTGGCGCGGCGCGTGGCCGCCCTGGGCGCCTGGTTCTCGGTCTCCGGCATCGCCACCTTCAAGGCCGCCGACGCGGTGCGCGACGTGATCGCCGACATGCCGGAAGACCGCATCGTCGTCGAGACCGACTGCCCCTATCTCGCGCCCGTCCCGATGCGCGGGCGGCGGAACGAGCCAGCCTTCCTGCCGCACGTCCTGGCCAAACTGGCCGAGGTGCGGGGATGGTCGCGGGCCGAAGCGGAGACGCGAACGGCGGACGCCTTTTTCAACCTGTTCGACAAGATACCCAGACCGTGACCGCCATGCTGGACTTCGTCATTCTCGGCAGCGGTTCGTCCGGCGGCGTGCCGCGGGCGGACGGCAATTGGGGCGCCTGCGATCCGAGCGACCGGCGCAACTGGCGTTCGCGATGCTCGCTCCTGGTGCGGCGCATCTTGGAGATAGGAGGCGGCGCGCAAACGACCGTCGTGGTGGACGCCGCGCCGGAATTTCGCCTGCAGTGCGCGGCGGCCGGGGTAAAGCGCCTCGATGGTCTGCTGCTCAGCCACGAACACGCCGACCAGTGCCATGGGATCGACGACATCCGCGCCTTTGCCCTCAAACAGCGCCAGCGCATCCCGTGCTGGATGGACGCGGCGACGCGGGCATTGATGATGCGCCGCTTCGGCTATGTGTTCGAGGGCGCGGGCGCCTATCCCGCCATTGCCGACATACGCCTCACGCCGCCGCATGGCGTGGCCTGGCCGGTGGAGGGGCCTTCCGGTTCTATTTCCGTCAACACCTTCGAACAGGCCCATGGTGATATCAACTCACTCGGCTATCGCTTTGGCCCGGTTGCCTATTCCAGCGATGTGATTGACCTGCCCGAGAAATCCTTCGCGGCTCTGCAAAATCTTGACCTGTGGATCGTCGATGCCCTCCGCTACACGCCGCATCCAACGCATGCCCACGTCGATAAGGCTCTGGGTTGGATTGAACGGGTGAAGCCGCGGCGGGCCATCCTCACCAATATGCACATCGATTTGGACTACGCGGAATTGGCGCGGCGGCTTCCGCCGGGCGTGGAGCCAGCCTATGACGGGCTTCGGTTCAGCGTCGAGAGTATCGAGGCAGAAATTTGATTTCCCTTGGTTTTATCGCCTCCGGCAACGGCACGAGCCTGCGGGCGATCGTCGCCGCCATCGAGGCCGGCGAGTTGGCCGCGCGGGCGGCGTTGGTGGTGAGCAACAAGAAAGACTCGGCGTCGCTGGCCTTTGCCCGCGACCATGGCATCGCGGCCCGCTGGATCCCCACCGTCGGCGATCCCCAGACGGCCGACACCGACCTGGCCTTGGCTCTGGGTGACGCGGGCGTCGATCTGGTCGTCCTGTCGGGCTATCTGCGCAAGCTGGGGCCCAATGTCCTGACCGCCTACGAGAATCGCATCCTCAATATCCACCCGGCGCTGCTGCCGAAGTTCGGCGGGGAGGGGATGTATGGCCGGCGGGTGCATGAAGCGGTTCTGGCGGCCGGAGAGACGGTGACCGGCGCCACGGTGCATCTGGTGGACGGGCAATACGATTACGGGGCCATCGTCGCTCAGGTGAGCGTGGTCATCCAGCTCGGTGACACTGCGGAAATCATTGAGGCCAAGGTCATGGGCGTCGAGCCCGGGTTGTTTCTCGACACCTTGCGGCGCGTCGTCTCGGGCGCGTTGACGTTGCCGGCGCGATGAGCGACACCACCGTATAATATTTCCGATAATATATCTTAGGCGCGAAATATGGACCCGATTGGAGAGCCTATCCCCATGGGCCAGATGGGCGATTTTCCGGTATCGGTGTCCCCGTCCGGTCCCACGGCCCAGGCGCTTCGATAGCGGGCCGGCTCGGCGCCGACGAAATGACGCGCGGATTGGCGGGTTCAATGACCCGCCCGCCAGCATATCGCTCAAGGGCGGCGATGCGCTTGGCGACCAGCGGATGGGTGGCGAAGAGGCCGAAGATGCCCTCGTCGTCCTCTTCGAGGAACATGGCGCGCATGGACTGCGGCGCGTCGAGATGGGTGTGACCGGCCACCTTTTGCAGAGCGGAGATCATGGCGTCGGGGTTCTTGGTGAGTTCCACCGATCCGGCGTCGGCGACGTATTCACGGCTGCGCGAAATGGCCATGCGGATGACGATGGCCAGGAGATAGCCGACCGCCGCGACGGCGATGGCCACCAGCCAGAACACCCCCGCTCCCCTGCCCCGCCCGCGGCCGCCGCCGGTCCACCAGATCGAGCGGAAGATGATCTGGCACAGCAGGGTGATGATGCCCGCGAAGATGGAGGCGATGACCATGGTGCGGACATCGCGGTTGATGACGTGGGTCAATTCGTGAGCGAGGACGGCCTCGAGTTCGTCGCGGTCGAGGCTCTGGAGGAGGCCTCGGGTGACGGTCACGCTGAAGCGGCCTTCATGCAGGCCGCTGGCGAAGGCGTTTAGGGCGTCCGTTTCGATGACGCGCGGCGTCGGCGTCTTCATACCACGCGAAATGCAGAGATTTTCCAAAAGGTTAAAGAATTGCGGTTCGTCGGCCCGCTCGACCTTTCGCGAGCCGGTGGCCATGTCGATGATCGCTTGGTTGAACACATAGGCGATGGCGAACCAGACCAGGGCGACGGCGATCGCGGCGGGCGCCGACGCGACAAGCAGACCGCCCGCGTACATCATGTCGCCAGCCGCCGTGCCGCTGGAGGGCAGCAAATGGCCCCAGATCATGCCCAGGGTGATGACAAACACCATGCCCACGAGCAGCAATGGGAATCCGACGAGCAGCAGGCCGGAACGGATGTTGTTGTTCCAGATGTAGGTCTGCAGACCGACGGCGCGCACGGCGCGATCCCCGAGACCCTAGAACTTGACCTGGGGAGGGACGGCGGCCGCGGCGCGCGCCTCGCCCAGGTCGAAAAAGGCGCGCTGGGTGAAGCCCATGGCGGCGGCGAACAGGACGGCCGGAAAACGCTGCGCCTGGGCGTTGAACTCGGCCACCGCGTTGTTGAAAAAGCGGCGCGCGGCGGCGAGCTTGTTCTCGATGTCGGCGAGCTGGTCCTGGAGCTGCAGGAAGTTCCGGTTGGCCTTGAGTTCCGGATAGGCTTCCGCCACCGCGAACAGGCGCCCCAGGGCGCCGGTGAGGGCGTTTTCCGCCGCCACCCTGCCCTCGACGCTCCCGGCGGACGCGGCGGCGGCGCGGGCGGCAGTAACTTCGTCCAGGGTCCCGCGCTCGTGGGCGGCGTATCCTTTCACCGTCTCCACCAAGTTGGGAACCAGATCCTGGCGCTGCTTGAGCTGGACGTCGATGTCGGCGAAGGCGCTGTTGGCGTTCTGGCGCAGGGCGACCAGGCGATTGTAGGTTCCCACAAGCATCGCAATCAGCACGACGACGATGACGAGAATGACGATGAACGCGATCATGTTTCTTAGGTCCCCGACGGCTTGCCATCTAAGTAGGCGCTGGTCGGCTCGTCCGCCAGATGGTCTCTACCTCGGGCGAAAGCGGCGGCTGGCGGGGAAGCCCTTGGGCGCCATCTTTCCCGCCCCAGCGCGCTTGCCAAGCCATTGGGGCCACTCGGGCCACGCGTGGAGGCGACCGGCGCCGTCGGTCCAGGTCGCGCCATCGCCGGCGAAAAAGACCGCCGCGTCGCGCACACCGCCCTCGCGATAATTTTGCAGCTTCACCCCCTTGCCACGCGCCATTTCGGGCAGTTCGGCCAAGGGAAAGATGAGAATCTTGCCGTTGTCGCCAATCACCGCCAGATGGTCTCCCTCGGCGTTCAGGCAGGCGGCGGCGCCGGCGCCATCGACGGTCAGCACCTGTTTACCCGCCTTGCGAAAGGCGATCGCCTCATCCTCCGGAAGGATGAATCCGTAGCCGGCCCGGGAAATGAGCACACGCCGGCGGCCGGGCTCGTGGGCGAAGAGCGCGAGGATTTCCACCCGATCTTCGAGATCGACCATCAGGCGCAGCGGCTCGCCGTGGCCACGGGCGGACGGCAGCTTGTCGCCGGCCAGGGTGAAGAAGCGGCCGTCGGAGGCGAACATGAGCAGCTTGTCGATGGTCTCGGCGGGAACCGCGAAGGCCAGCTTGTCGCCCTCCTTGAAGGCCAGGGCAGCGGTATCCTCCACCCTCCCGCGGGCGGCGCGGATCCAACCTCGCTGCGAGAGAATCACGGTGATCGCCTCGCGGGCGACGAAGGATTCCAGCGCCGCGGCGGCGCCCAGAACCGGTGCTTCGGCGAAACTCGACCGGCGCTTTCCGACCGCCGTCTCTGGGCCTAGGATCTTGCGGACCCCGCGCAGGCCCACGGCGACCAGCTTCCACTGCGCCTTGTCCGAAGCCAGGAGAGCCTGGATGCCGTCCCGCTCCTCGGCCAGGGCTGCGTGCTCGCGCCTAAGCTCCATTTCCTCCAGCTTGGCCAACTGGCGCAGGCGGGTGTTGAGGATGGCGTCGGCCTGAATGTCGGTCAGCTCGAAGGTCTCGATCAGACGGGCCTTGGGCTCGTCCTCGTAGCGGACAATGCGGATCACCTCGTCGAGGTTCAAGAAAACGATCAGCAGTCCATCCAGGATGTGCAGGCGCTGTTCGATTTTTGAGAGGCGGTAGCGGGCGCGGCGCACCAGCACTTCTCGTCGGTGGTCGAGAAAGGCCCGCAGCATCGCCTTGAGCCCCATGACCATGGGCGTTCCGCGGGCGTCCAGGACGTTCATGTTGACCGGAAACCGCGTCTCGAGGTCCGACAGCCGGAACAGACTCTCCATCAGTAGGGCCGGCTCGATGTTGCGGGCGCGCGGCTCGATGACCAGGCGGATGTCCTCGGCCGATTCGTCGCGCACATCGGCCAGCAGCGGCGCCTTTTTGGTTTCGATCAGAGCCGCCAGTTGTTCGACCAGGTCGGCCTTCTTCACCTGATAGGGAATTTCGCCGACGACGATCCGCCAGGTTCCGTGGCCGGTGTCCTCGCGCGTCCAGCGGGCGCGATGGCGCACCCCTCCCCGGCCCGTCTCATAGGCTTCCAGGATCGTCGCGCCGGGTTCGACGATGACCCCGCCGGTGGGAAAATCGGGGCCGGGAACGTGGGCCATGAGGTCGGCGGCGGTCGCGGCGGGGCGATCGAGAAGAAGCAGGCAGGCGTCGATCAGTTCGGCGGCGTTGTGCGGCGGAATCGAGGTGGCCATCCCGACCGCGATGCCGGAGGAGCCGTTGGCCAACAGATTGGGAAATCCGGCCGGCAGGACGACCGGCTCCTCTTCCTCGCCATCGTAGGTCGGGCGAAAATCGACGGCGTCCTCGTCGATACCGTCGAGGAGAAGCTGGGCGGCCGCCGTCAGCCGACACTCGGTGTAGCGCATGGCGGCGGCGTTATCGCCGTCGATGTTGCCGAAGTTGCCCTGGCCGTCGATCAGTCGGTAGCGCTGGGCGAAATCCTGGGCCAGGCGCACCAGGGCGTCGTAGACCGCGACGTCGCCGTGCGGGTGGTATTTGCCGATGACATCGCCCACCACCCGCGCCGACTTCTTGGCCGAGGTCTCCGGATCGAGGCGCAGCAGGCGCATGGCGTAGAGCAGGCGCCGATGGACGGGCTTCAGGCCATCGCGCACGTCCGGCAGGGCGCGCTGGGTGATGGTCGAAAGGGCATAGGCGAGATAGCGCCGCGACAGCGCCTCGCTCAGCGGTTCGTCCAGGATGCGACCGCCCTCGTCCGGCGGCGGCGGAGCGTGTTCGTTCATCGCCTAGGTAGAGTCCGAGTCACGGCGCCGTGTCCAGCGGATCGCGAATTGGCGCGAGCCGTCAGTGGGGGTGGTGGGCTTCCTCCGCCTCGATCTCCGTGTCCGCGCGTCCCCACGGGACACGGGCCCAGGCGCGTTCGTGCAGATAAAAGAGAATGATCTTGGTCAGGGATTCAAAAGCGAAGATCGAAAGCGCGATCTTGGCGCTCTGTTTCATGCTGACGTGAAAAATCATGGGAACGAGAAAACTTAGGAGCGCGGTGTCTAGGCTTCCGAAAATACGCCAGGTGATGGCTTTGGCCGCCGAGCGCGAGCGCGCGGTTGGAGCGTGAACGAACATTGGGGACCCCCGTGAAAAGCCGTGGCCGCCCTCATGTCATTGCGACCGGCAAAAGACCAGACACACGCCGGTGAATTCTTCGGCGGCGCGGCCGGCGTTACAGAAGCCCGGCCTCGGCGAGCCTGTCGATCAGCCGCAGCCGCGCCGCCGGAAGCGGTCGATCGAGGGCGGCGAAGACGCAGGATTCCAGGAAATGTCCGGTGAGCGCCAGTCCGGCCCCGATGTCGCCGGGCCGCAGGCGACCTTGGGAGGACAGCAGGAAGGGCGGCAGGCGAAGCAGGCGATCCTTGTAGGCCTCGCCCGCCGCGGCGCTCACCGCCCGGCCGGTGCGCGGGCTGACAAAGGTCAAATCGTCGGCGACGCCGCTGGCCGCGCATCGGGCTAGGTCGAGGCCAAAGCCCAGATCCTGCAGCAACCCCGCCTCGAAGCGCACTAACACGGCCGGCCAGATATCGCGATCGGCGAGGGCGCGCGTCAAGGATTCGAACGCCAGGAACACTCCGGTATGGGGCTCGCGTTCGGGCAGGGCCCCACCCGCTACCGAGGCGGCCGCCGCCAGCGCGGCCAGGGCCAGGGGGTCGTCGAAGAGGGCCGAGGCCCCCTCTCCCACCGCCTCTACGGTGGCCGAGCCCAGTTGGTCGGCGACGCGGGCCCGATAGCGCAGGATCACCCGCGAGCCGGCCTGCAGGGACGGCTTTATCCGCCGCGACGCGCCGCCGGCCACATGGGCGGCCCACTTGCCGTGGACCGCCGTCAGCGCCTCGACGATCGCGCCGGTTTCGCCGTGGGGCCTGGCCGAGAAGACGAAGGCGTCGTCCTGAAATTCCATGTCTCAGGCGTCGCGGGTTTCAGACATCGAAGTCCAGCCCCATGTCGGCGAAGAAGCCCCGGTCCTCGGCCCAGGTCGCCCTCACCTTTACATGCAAAAACAGATGCACCGGCCGGTCCAGCAGGACGCGCAGCTCTTCGCGGGACGCCTTGCCGATCCATTTGAGGGTTTCGCCGCCCTTTCCCAGCAGAATACCACGCTGGCCGTCGCGCTCGACATAGAGGGTCTGTTCGATGCGAGCCGACCCGTCCGCGCGTTCCTCGAAGGCGGTGGTCTCGACGGCGGCGGCGTAAGGCAGTTCCTCGTGGACCCGCAGGTAGACCTTTTCGCGGGTCACCTCGGCGGCGAGCAGGCGGGCCGGGATGTCGGCGCTTTGATCGGCGGGGTAGAACCACGGCCCCTCAGGCATCCGCTCGGCCAGCCGCCGTTTGAGATCGGCGGTCCCGGCCCCGCTCGCCGCCGAGATCATGAAGACGTCCTCGTGAATGGCGGCGTCGAAGAGGGCCCGGGTCAAAGCCAGCAGGGAATCGCGACGCAGGAGATCGATCTTGTTGAGGGCCAGGACGGCTTTGCGCGAGGCCGCCGCGAGCCCCTCGCCGATCGCGGCGACATCCTGGGCGGCCTTGCGGTCGGCCGTCCTCGCCTTGCCGTCCGCCACGGCGATCTGGGCGTGAGCGTCGACCAGATGGACCACAGCGTCGGCTTCCCGCGCGCCGCCCCACGCGGCCCGGACCATGGCTCGATCCAGCCGGCGGCGCGGCGTGAAAATGCCGGGCGTATCGACCAACACCATCTGACAATCGCCCTCCATGGCGACGCCGCGCACCGGAAAGCGGGTGGTCTGGACCTTCTGGGTGACGATCGAGACCTTGGTTCCGACCAGGCGGTTGACCAGCGTCGACTTGCCGGCGTTGGGCGCGCCGATCACCGCCACGAAGCCGGCGCGGGTCATGGGGCGCCCCGCTCGCGATCCAGCAGCTTGCGCGCCGCAGCCTTTTCGGCCACGCGCAGGGCCGGCCCGGAGGCGCTCTCGGGCGGATAGCCCTCGACCCTGACCTGCACCGTGAACATCGGCGCGTGGGCGGCGCCGGAGCGGGCGAGAACGGTGTAGGTGGGCACGGCGAGGCCCCTGGCCATGGCCCATTCCTGGAGCGCCGTCTTGGCCTCCGCGTCCTGATCGCCGCTCGCCGCGATGAGCGCGTCACGCCAGGCGCGGTCGAACACTGCGCGGGCGGCTGCAAGGCCGCCATCCAGGTAGGCCGCCGCCATCAGAGCTTCCATGGCGTCGCCCAGAACGCGATCGTTGTCCCGGCCGCCCTGGTTGGTCATCGAACCAGCGAGGCGGAGCGCCTGCCCGACACCAAGGCCGCGGGCGACCTGGGCGCAGGTGGCGCCGCTAACCAGGGTCACCTGCCGGCGGGTCAGTTCGCCTTCGCGACATCGGGGGTTCAAGGCGACCAGAGTCTCGGCGGCTAGGAGGCCCAGCACCCGGTCGCCGAGAAACTCCAGGGTCTCGTTGTGCCCGATCTTGCCCGCGCCATCCCCCGCGCTGGCGTGGGTCAAGGCCCGTTCCAGCAAGGCTCGGTCGGTGAAGCGATGACCGAGACGCGCCTCCAGGGCCGCCACCGCCTCGGCCCGCCTATTCATGGCCCATCGAGGTCACCTCAGCAGGCGCAGGAAACGGTCGGTGCGCAGGTCGAACCAGGTCCAGGGCTTCAGGATCGAGGCGTTCTCACGCCACGACAGCATGACGATCTGCGCCTTGCCGACCAGATTGTCCTCGGGAACGAAGCCGACCCCGGTCTCGGCGCCCAGGGCGGCGTCCAGGTGGCTGTCCCAGCCGCAGCCGCCGAGTTTCGGATCCTCCGGCGGCAGCCCCGGATCGAACCGGCTGTCTTCGGAATTGTCGCGGTTGTCGCCCATCATGAAATAGCAGTGCGGGGGCACGACATAGACGCCGGTATTGTCGGCGGCTTCGTTGATGCCGTGGTCCGCGATCGTGTATTGCCGTCCCTCCGGATTGGTCTCCTGGAACCACTTCACCTTTTCGGGATAGCCGCGGTCGTGGGCGACGACGGTTTTCAGGAGTTTTTCAAGCGCCGCCTTGCCGTTGAGATAGAGTTGGCCGGCGCGCATCTGAACGCGGTCGCCGGGCAGGCCGATCAGCCGTTTGATGTAGTCGGTGCGGCCGTCGCGGGGCAGCTTGAAGACGATGATGTCGCCACGCGTCGGCGGGTGAAAGAAGATGCGCCCCTTGAACAGCGGCGGACTGAACAGGATCGAGTGGCGGCTGTAGCCATACGACCACTTCGAGACTATGATGTAGTCGCCCTGGTAGAGATTGGGTTCCTCGGACGCCGAGGGAATGGTGTAGGGCTGGAACAGCAGCGTTCGAATGATCAGAGCGATCGCCAGCGCGTAGATGACCGTCTTGACGATCTCGCCGGTCTCCCGCGCCGCGCCGGGCTTTTTGTCCGCCGTGGACGGAGCGGAAGCGGCTTTCCTCATGAGCGGGGACTTTCGAGGGTCTGAAGGGACGCGCGGCACGGGTTGCTAGACGCTGGCGGCTATGGGGGCAAGCGGCGCGCCGGACAAAGACGCGCCCTCGACCGCTTCGATGATCACGAAGGCCTGGGCGTAGGGGTGATCGTCGGTAAGGGTCAGATGGATCACCCCCCGGCAGCCGGCCGGCGTCAGCTCGGCCAGACGAGCGGCGGCGCCGCCGGTCAAGGCCAGGGTCGGCTGGCCGGAGCGGGCGTTGACGACGCCCATGTCCCTCCAGAACACGCCGCGCCGCATCCCCGTCCCCAACGCCTTGGCGCACGCCTCCTTGGCGGCGAAGCGCTTGGCGTAGCTGGCCGCCCGGTCGGATTTGCGGTCGGATCGGGCGCGCTCGATGTCGGTAAAGATGCGCGCGCCGAACCGTTCCCCGAAACGCTCCAGGGATTTGGCGATGCGGCGGATGTCGGTGAGATCCGAGCCGATGCCGACGATCAAGCTGCCGCCTCGCCCTTGGCGGCCATCGTCGAGGCCGCGTCCATCAACGCTCGCATTCGTCGGATAGCTCCGTCCAGGCCGGTGAAGATGGCTTCGCCGATCAGGAAATGGCCGATGTTGAGTTCGGCCAACTTGGGAATGGCGGCGATCGTCGCCACGGTTTCGAAGTCGATGCCGTGGCCGGCGTGGACCTCCAGGCCCAGGGCGTCGGCCCGCGCCGCGCCGTCGCGCAGGGCGCGCAGAAGCGTCGCCGCCCGCGGCGCCCGTTCGCGCACCGCCAGGCAATAAGCGCCGGTGTGCAGCTCCACGACCTGCGCGCCGGCCGCGGCGGCGGCGGCGATCTGCTCCGTCTTCGGCTCGATGAACAGGGAAACGCGAATGCCGGCCGCCTTGAGTCTGCCGACCAGCGGCGCGACGCGGTTGTTCTGCCCGGCCACGTCGAGGCCGCCTTCGGTGGTGACCTCTTCACGCCGTTCCGGCACCAGGCAGGTGGCGCGGGGGCGATGGGCCAGGGCGATAGCTTCCATCTCGTCGGTCGCCGCCATCTCGAAATTGAGCGGTCGCCCGCGCCGCCGGCACAGCGCCGCCAGGGCCTCGATATCGGCGTCGGAAATGTGTCGGCGATCCTCGCGCAGATGGGCGGTGATCCCGTCGGCGCCGGCCGTCAACGCGACCTCGGCGGCGCGCGCCGGGCTGGGATAGAACTCTCCGCGGGCGTTGCGGATCGTGGCCACATGGTCGATGTTTACCCCAAGGCGGACCCTGTTCATGCGCTCAGCCTCCGGCTGCCGGGATCTTCGACCGGGATCGCCGCCAGCGCCGGCGGCAGGGCGTCGGCGGCCCAGGCGGGAACGTCGAGGGTGGCCAGGGCGACGACCGGCGCCCCCGGATCGGCCCGGCCGCCGGAGCGGTCGACGATGCAGGCGGCGCACACCACCTCGCCGCCGGCGTCCCTGATGGCTCGAACGCACTCGCGGGAGGAAAGTCCGGTGGACATGATGTCCTCGACCATCGCCACCCGCGCGCCGGGCTTGAGGCGGAAGGCGCGGCGGAACGTCAGCACCCCATCCTCGCGCTCGACATAGATGGACGGGACGCCCAGATGGCGGGCGGTCTCGTAACCGGGAATGATTGCGCCAACGGCGGGCGAGACGCAGACATCGACGCCCCCGACCTTGGCGACGATCGCCGCCGCCAGCGCCCGGCACAGACGTTCGCAGCGTTCCGGGTGCATGAAGACGAGGTTTTTCTGCAGGAACACCGCGCTGTGCAGGCCCGAGGAGAGCACGAAATGGCCCTCGCGCAGAGCGCCAGCCTGGCGAAATTCGTCGAGCACCTCTTCGTTGGTCATGGGGTTCGGATACATCAAAGGGCAGGCCATTGTCCCCTACCCGCTCGCCCGCTCGACAGTCTCGACGCTGGGACAGGCGCGCAGGGCGGCGGCGATGTGGGTCAGGTGACGGGCGTCCTTGACCTCGACGTCGAAGTCCACGTCGAAAAAGTCGGAATGGCGGTGGCGCATGTTGATTCCCGCGATGTTGCCCCCAGCCTCGCCGATCACCGTGCAGGCCTGACCCATGACACCTGGCGCATCGCGCACGGTGGCGTGCAGGCGCGCCGCCGAAAGGGTGTTGCGCTCGGCCTCCGGCGTCCACTGGAGGTCCCGCCAGAGCTCCTCGCGGTCCTCGTATTGGGCCAGGCAGGCGCAATCGATGGTGTGAACGGCCAAAGTCTCTTCGCTTTCCAGTATGCCGACGATGCGGTCGCCGGGCATCGGATTGCAGCAAGGCGAAAAACGCAGGCCGACGGCGGACGCCAGGTTGCCGCCACGCACATAGAAGCGGGCCGCTCGGCCGTCCTCGATCCGCCGGCGGGCCGAGGCGGCCTCCTTTTCGGTGTCCTTCAGGCCTGGAAACACCGCCTCGAGAACCTGCGTCGGGGCGATGCGGCCGCGCCCGACGGCCTCGAAGAGTTCGGCCTCGCCGGCGGCGGCGAAGCGATCGAGGGCGGGGCGCAGCGAAACCTCCGAGCGCGCCTTGCCGGCCCGCCCGAAGATCTGATCGAGGGAGGCCTTTCCCAGGCGCAGGAACTCCTCCTTTTCAGAGTGACGCAGGCGCCGGCGAATGGCCGAGCGGGCGCGGGCGCTGACCGTGAGCGCCTGCCAATCGGCGGGCAGTTGGGCGGTCGCGCCGCGCACCACTTCCACCACGTCGCCATTGGCAAGGGAGGTGCGCAGGGGGCGAAGCTCGCCATTGATCTGCGCCCCCAGGCAGGTGTCGCCCACGTTGGTGTGCACGGCGTAGGCGAAATCGAGCGGCAGCGCGCCGGTGGGCAGGCTGATCAGTTTGCCCTTGGGCGTGAAGACGAACACCTGATCGAGAAACATCTCAAGCTTGGCGTGTTCCAGCAGATCCTCGGCGTCGCCGCCCTGATCTAGCACCTGAACCCATTGGCGCAGATTGGCCAGGGGATCGGCGCCACCCGCTGCTTCGGCCGCCTCCGGATCGAAGGCATAGGTGTCGTTCTTGTAGCGCCAGTGCGCCGCCACCCCCTGCTCGGCTACCCGGTCCATGGACTCGGTACGGATCTGCATCTCGATGCGCATGGCGCGCGGCCCCACCACGGTGGTGTGGATCGAGCGGTAGTTGTTGCGCTTGGGCGTGGAGAGGAAATCCTTGAAGCGTTCTGGAACGCCAGGCCAGGCCCGATGGATGACCCCCAGGGCGCGGTAGCAATCATCCTCCGTATCGACGATCACCCGGAAGGCATAGATATCGGATAGTTGCGCAAAACCAATCGACTTGCGCTGTAACTTACGCCAAATTGAAAAGGCGGTCTTCTCACGTCCGACCACCCGCGCGGCAATGCCGGCTTGGCTCAGTTTTTCCGCGATCTCCTCGCTGGCCAGGGCCACCGCCTTGCCCTGACGCTCGCGCAGAGTGTCGAGCCGGCGCAGGATGGCGTCGCGCGCCACCGGGTTCAGGTGGGTGAAGGCCAACTCCTCCAGTTCGGTGCAGATGCGGTGGCAGCCGATGGAGCGGGCGAGGGGAGCGTAGATGTCGAGGGTCTCGCGGGCGATGCGCTCGCGCTTGGCGGCGTTCTTGAGGAAGCCCAGGGTGCGCATGTTGTGCAGCCGGTCGGCGAGCTTGACCAGAAGAACGCGCACGTCCTTGGAGACCGCCAGGATGAACTTGCGCAGGTTCTCCGCCTGGCGTTTGTAGTCGGCGGTAGTCTCCAGGCGCGAGAGCTTGGTGACCCCTTCCACCAGTTCTCCGATCTCCTCGCCGAACAGAAGATCTATTTCGGCGCGGGTGACATCGGTGTCTTCGATCACATCGTGCAGAAGGGCGGTGACAATAGTCGCGGTGTCCAGCCGGTAGTCGGTGAGAATCCCGGCCACCTCGATGGGATGGGCGAAGTAGGGATCGCCCGAGGCGCGCTTCTGCGAGCCGTGCATGCGCAGGGCGTAGACATAGGCTCGGTTGAGCAGATTCTCGTCGGCGGTGGGGTCGTAGGCGCGGACGCGCTCGATCAATTCATACTGGCGAAGGAATTTGCGCGGCTCGGGCTTGGCCCTCGCCCTGGGCGGCGGCGTCGGGGCGGCGATGACGGCGGAGGGAAGCGCCGCCTTGTTGGGGACGAGGGGTTCTGCGCCTTCGAGGCTCAGTAGCGCTCCTCCTGGCCGCCGTCGCGGTCGCTCTGCAGCGCCCGCACCAATTCCTGCTCGCTCATCTGAGCATGCGAGGGATCCGCAAGCAGGGCCAGGGTTTCGGCCTCCTCTTCGGCTTCCGAATGCTCATCGACGCGCTGCAGGCTGCCGATCAGGGTCTCGCGCAACAGGGTCGGATCGACGGTGTCCTCGGCGATTTCGCGCAGAGCCACCACCGGATTCTTGTCGTTGTCGCGATCGAGGGTCAACGTCCCGCCCGCCGCGATCGCCCGCGCGCGGTTGGCCGCCAACAGGACGAGGTTGAAACGGTTGGGGACGCGGGTGACGCAATCTTCGACGGTGACGCGGGCCATGCAAATCTCGTGGAGGGGGGTGTGGAGTTGACCTGCTAAGGTAGCGCGTGAAGACCAATTGTGCAACGCCGCATACATATCCTGTGGGTAGCACACGATATGTCCGATTTTCGTAGCAGACGATCTGTCCGGTTTGGCCGGAGCGGATTTGACGCATCCGGAGGTACGGATGGCGCGGATCGGCGAGGCGATCGGACGCTACAATGGCGGGGCGCTGAGCTGCGTGGAAGCGGGCGAGTTTCTGGGGATAAGCGAGCGGCATTTCCGTCGCTTGCGCGACTGCCACGAGGCACAGGGTGCGGAAGGTCTGATGGACCGGAGGCGGGGTAAGGCGTCGGGTCGGCGCGGCGGCTTTTCGATCGCTTCGCACGGGACTCATTCAGCTGCAAATCTTGATGACCACCTCCACGCGGCGGTTCAGCGCGCGCCCTTCGGGATTGTCGGCTCCGTCGGGCCGTGTATTTGGAGCCACGGGTCGAGCCGCGCCGTAGCCCTTCGTCGGCAACTCCTGTGACACATAGTGGTGAGCGGCCAGCCAATCGCGGACCGAACGCGCCCGCGCGTCCGAGAGAGCGACGTTGTAGGCCGCTCCGCCCACCGAGTCGGTATGTCCCTCGATGATCTCGGCGGGGTGACCTCCTTGGGCGATCTTGGGTCCCAGCATAGCGAGGGACCGAGCGGCGGCGGGCGTCAGGCTGGATTTGTCGAAGTCGAACAAAGCGTCACCGGTGATGATCAGGCGCCGCTCGCAACCCCGCTGGACCGTTTGGATGCGGCCCGGGCTTTGGATAGGGCCAGGCGTTTGCCAAGGGCCCGTCGGTCGCTGGATGGGGCCTGGCGTCTGCCAGTGACCTTGCGCGCTCGCACCGCCGGCGATGCTCACGGCCGCGATCGTTTCCAACCCCAAAAGCGCCAGCGGAAGAACTCGCGCCAACCGGCGCATGGGATCGCCCGGGATTCCCATTGGCATTTCTCCTCCCCTTGGCGTCTTTTAGTTCGATGCACGGTCGGCGCTGTGCAATGGAATCAGGCAGCTCGCCTAGGCTTCGACCTGAAGTTGCAATGTTCAGCCGATTCGCGATCCGCGCCTAGGGCTGTTCGCCACTGTGCGGTAATGGAAGTGGGGCTTCCGCGACGGGTGATCAGCACGGGCCGCCGACCTGAGCGGAACGGCTCGAGCGGCGCGCCACGGCCTCGCGCGGCTCAGCGGATCCGAGTGGCGGCGATACGGCCCGCTCCGCTTGGCCGACTACACCGCCGCCGGCGTCCTGGTCACCCAGGAGGCGTACACCCAATCAGCCGCCTAAGGCCGCCCGGCGGCCGATCTGTGGATTTGTGGACGGCGAAGAAAGCCGCCGACCACAACCCCACAGGCCCAGCTACAACAAGGAAGCGGACATTTGATGTGCTACGAAAGACGGACATCTTCATTTGCTATCGACAGGCCGCATGCATATCCCCGCCGATCCTTCCCCGCCTGTCATGGCGCGTGGCCGCGGCGAAATCGCGAACTTCCCCACCGGACTCGGGACAGATCTTCCTCACCGATGACAGGGCGACGCCTCGACTCCGATCGACGCCAGCGCCGCGAGAGCGGCGGCGGTTTGCTGGGTGAGGGGATGGCGCCACGACGGCGCGATCTCCGCCAGCGGACCCATGACGAAGCGGCGATCCTGGGCGCGGGGATGAGGGACGGTGAGGCCGGGTACGTTGACGAGGAGGCGGCCAAAGGCGATCAGGTCGAGGTCGAGGGTGCGCGGAGCATTAGCTAGGCCGCGACGGCGGCCGAAAGCGGCTTCGATGTCCAGGAGGGCGGCGAGCAAGGCGCTAGGAGCGAGGGTCGTCTCGACAAGAGCGACGGCGTTGACGTAATCAGGCCCGGCCGGGTCGGGCCACGCGGACGATCGCCACCAGCTTGAGCGCTTGACGACGGTCAAACCGATTTCAGGGAATCCTTCCACGGCGGCGCCCAGAAGGGCCGAACAGGAAGCATAGCCGCCCTTGACGTTCGAACCCAGGGCGACGATGACCGCGTCGTCATATCGATTTGATTTATTCATTATTTCAAGGAATTACAGCCATGACCTTCTATCCCACCGACCGCCTGGCGCTGTTCATCGACGGGGCCAACCTCTATTCCGCCGCCAAGGGGTTGAGCTTCGATATCGACTACAAGAAGCTGCTGGACGAGTTCCGCAAGCGCGGCCTGCTGATCCGGGCCTACTACTACACCGCCCTGATGGAGAATGAGGACTATTCGCCGATCCGGCCGCTGGTCGATTGGCTCGACTACAACGGCTTCACCATGGTCACCAAGACGGCGCGGGAGTTCACCGACCGCGAAGGCCGCAAGCGCTGGCGCGGCGACATGGACATGGAGCTCGCCATGGACATGATGGAGCTGGCGCCGCGCTGCGACCACATGGTGCTGTTCTCCGGCGACGGCGACTTTCGCCCCCTGGTCGAGGCGGTGCAGCGGCAGGGGGTGCGGGTCACCGTGGTCTCCACCATCAAGTCGCAGCCGCCAATGGCCAGCGACGATCTGCGCCGCCAGGCCGATTCCTTCGTCGATCTGGCCGATTTGTCCGACATCATCGGCCGGCCGGCGCGCGATCGGCTGCCGAGGTTCCTGCAGGAAGGCGGCGGGCGCGAAGGGCCGGACCGCGACGAGGCTTGAGCGGCGATGGATGCGGCGGAGCCGCCCAGGAACTGCCCTCTTTGCCCGCGCCTCGTCGCCTACCGCGCCGAAAATCGGGCGGCCCATCCAGACTGGTTCAACGGGCCGGCGCCGTCGTTCGGCGATCCGGCGGCGCGCTTGCTGGTGGTGGGCCTGGCCCCGGGCCGGGCCGGCGCCAACCGCACTGGCCGTCCTTTCACCGGCGACCACGCGGGGGTGCTGCTCTACCAAACGCTGATCAAGACAGGCTTCGCGCACGGGCGATATGAGGCGCGCATCGACGATGGTCTGACCCTGGTCGATTGCATGATCGCCAATGCGGTGCGCTGCGCCCCGCCGGGCAACAGGCCCCTGCCGGCCGAAGAGGCGACGTGTCGGCCATTCCTGGCGGCGCGGATCGCCGCCCTCCCCCGCCTGAAAGCAATCGTTACCCTGGGCGACGTGGCGCGGCGAAACGTCATGCGCGCCCTGGGCCGGCCGGCCTCGGCGGGGGCCAGCGGGCACGGGGCCGAGACCGCGGTCGGAGGCTATCGGCTGATCAACAGCTATCACTGCTCACGGCTCAACACCAACACCGGCCGGCTGACGGCGGCGATGTTCGAGGCGGTGTTCGAGCGGGCGCGGGCGGTGGTGGGCGGCGCGGATTGGGCGTGAAAACGATCTCGCGCCCGGTCAGCGACCGCGCCCTAATCGCGGCGCGTCGCCGTATTTGTCGTCCTCGGTGATCGTCCCGACCCGGTAGCGGGTGGCGGGCGTGGCGCCCATCAGGGCCAACATGCGTTCAAACGCCGCGCGCCATTCGCCGTGATCTCGCGGATCGTGGGCGCGGGGGCGAAGTTCGGCGACCGTCTTGCCGTTTTTGGTGATCAGCACGGTCTCACCTTCCTCCGCTTCCTTGAGGATTTTGGAGAAGTTCTGGTTGGCCTCGCGGGCGGTCACGGCGATCGAGCCGTCGTGGGAAAGGCGGCCTTAAGTCGCACACGCCGCCGCCCGACCTAGCCGGCCGCCTGTTCTCTATCCCCTAGCGCCGCCGCCGTCATTCTGCCATGTTTTCGCAAACGGCGGGCCGCCGGCAAAGGGGAGAACGACATGACGTTGAAACGAGGTTCGCTCAAGGCGCGCCTGCGCCTCGGGGCCGCGATGCTGGCGAGTTTGCCCATGGTTGTCGGGCCGGCGATGGCCGCGCCCCGGCCCGGCGCCAACGACAACCGGACCACGACGCCGATCAAGCACGTGATCGTCATCGTCGGCGAGAACCGTTCCTTCGATCACCTGTTCGCCACCTATGTGTCGCCGTCCGGCGACGTGGTCCGCAATCTGCTGTCGGAGGGCGTGGTCAATGCCGATGGGACGCCGGGCTCGTCTTTCGCCGCCGCCACGCAGTTCAAGGCGTCCGACACGACCACCTACAGCGTCAGCCCGACGATCACCGGCCCGTATGTGCGGCTGCCGCCGCCCAATGTCGGTTTCACGCCGAGCCAGCAGAGCCGAACCTCCGCGCCGTTCGTGTCCACCAAGATCGCCGAGCAGTACGACCACGGCGTGCTGCACAACGCCCTGATGACCCTGACCACCGGCGCCACCGGCCTGGCGTTCGAGACCATCGACACGCGCATCCCCGGCGCCAACCACCTGCCGCCCGGGCCCTATCCGCTCTCGCCCGGCGTCACCTCGGACGATTACGCCAACAGCCCGGTGCATCGCTATTATCAGATGTTCCAGCAACTGGACTGCAACGCCGGCTACGCCACCGCCGCCAATCCGAGCGGTTGCCGCGCCGACCTCTTTCCCTGGATCGAGGTGACGGTCGGGGCCGGGGCCAGCGGCGCGCCACAGCCGCCCCACTTCCACATCGAATCGACCCACGAGGGCGCCATCGCCATGGGTTTCTACAACGTCCAGCACGGCGATACTCCCTATCTGAAGACGCTCGCCGACCGCTACACCCTGCTCGACAACTATCACCAGCCGGCGATGGGCGGCACGACCATGAGCAGCCTCTATCTCGGCTACGCCGACTCCTTGTGGTACAGCGACGGGCGGGGCCATGTCGCGACGCCGGCGGCCAGCCAGATCGAAAATCCCGACCCGCAACCGGGAACCAACAACTGGTATGCACAAGACGGCTATCTGGGCGGCAGTTACAGCAACTGCTCGGAAACCACTCAACCGGGGGTGGCGTCGGTCAACGCCTACCTCTCCAGCCTGGGCGTGGGGCTGAACTGCGAGGCCGGTCACTATTACCTGCTGAACAACTTCAATCCCGGCTACCTCGGCGACGGCGAAGTGGTGGACCGCGGCACGCAGCCCTTCACCGTCCCCCCATCCTCCACGCCCTCGATTGCCGACGAGCTGATCGCGAACCATGTTTCATGGGCCTACTTCAGCGAAGGCTGGAACCAGTATGTCGCCGATCCGAACCTGTCCGGCCCTTATTGCCGATCCTGCAATCCGTTTCAGTACGAGACGAAAATCATGACGGGCGCCGATCCGAACACCGGCATCCCCTACCGGTTGACCTATCTGAAGGACACCACCGACTTCTATGACGATGTGCGAACTGGCGAACTGCCGGCGGTGTCCTATGTGAAGCCCGGCGCGCTCAACGACGGCCACCCGGAATCGTCGAAGATGTCGATCTTCGAGGGCTTCGTGAGGAAGATCGTGACCGAGGTGCGGGCGAACCCGAAACTCGCCGCCGACACCGCCATCCTGATCACGGTGGACGAAGGGGGCGGCTACTACGACTCGGGCTATATTCAGCCGCTCGACTTCTTCGGCGACGGCACGCGCATCCCTTTGATCATCGTCTCGCCCTACACCAAGGGCGGACACGTCTCGCACGTCTACAGCGACCACGCATCGGTCGTGAAGTTCATCGAGGCGAACTGGGGCCTGGGTCCGATCACCAGCCGCAGCCGCGACAACCTGCCCAACCCGATCACCGGCGCCGACCCCTACATCCCGACCAACGGCCCGTCGATCAGCGACCTGATGGCGGCCTTTCATTTCTGAGGCAGCGCCGCGGCGGCGCAGGCGATCGCGTCGCGCGCCTGGCTCTTGCCATCCAGCCTCGCGAGGGCCCAAATCGGTCCCGGACACTCGCTATGGCTGGGTGAGAAACGGGGTTACATCGCTCCAATCCCAAGGCTCAGACGTGAACCCGTTGCCGAGCGGGCGCGGGGATAGCGCGGCCCATGGCCGTCGCCTGCTCGATCCAGGCGGCGATGGCGTCGTGGGTGTTTTCGAGAGCCTCCATGTCGGTGGCGCTGTCCGACATGCAGCCGGGCAGGTCGGGCACGGTGGCGACAAATCCGCCGCCGTCGCTTTCGGCGAGGGTTCGATGATGACGGCGTAGATTGGACTATCCACGGTTTGCGGCGGCTCGGCCACGCCCCCTATCCGTTCTCCCGCATCAACCGCCCCTGCTCGCGCTTCCAATCGCGTTCGGCGACGACATGGCGTTTGTCGGGGGCGGATTTGCCCTTGGCGAGGGCAAGTTCGAGCTTGGCCAGGCCTTTGTCGTTGAAATAGAGCCGGGTGGGGATGAGGGTGCGGCCGTCGCGGCGCACCGCGCCCAACAACTTGTCTATCTGCTTGCGCCGCAGGAGCAGGCGGCGCGGGCGGCGCGGCTCGTGGTTGAAGCGGTTGGCGGGGCCGTATTCGGGGATGTAGGCGTTGACCAGGGTGAGCTGGCGACCCTCGGCGGCGGCGTAGGATTCGGCGATGTTGGCCTTGCCCAGGCGCAGGGACTTGACCTCCGAGCCGGTGAGCGACAGGCCGGCCTCGAACTTTTCCTCCAGGAAATAGTCGAACCGGGCGCGGCGGTTCTCGGCGATCAGCTTGGTCAAGGGGCGGCGCCTGCCTCGGCCATGGCGGCGAGGATGGCCGGTTTGACCGCCTCGGCGCAGGGCGCGATGGGCAGGCGGCATTCCTCGGCGCACAGGCCCAGATGCGCCAGGGCAAACTTGGCGGGGGCCGGCGAGGCGTCGAGGAAGAGGGCCTTGTGCAGATGGATCAGTATATCCTGCAAGGCCAAGGCCATGTCCCAGTCTTTTGCCAAGCAGGCGTCGTAAAAGGCGGCGACGGGGCCGGGCGCCACATTGGCGGTGACGCTGATGCAGCCATGGCCGCCATGGGCCATGTAGCCGAGCGCGCTGGGGTCGTCGCCCGACAGCATGGTCCAGCCGGCCCCGCAGGTCAGGCGCTGGAGGCTGGCGCGGGTCAGATCGCCGGTGGCGTCCTTGATCCCGATGACGCCGCGCAGGGTGGAGATGCGGGCCAAGGTGGCGTCGGAAATATCGACGGCGCTGCGGGAGGGGATGTTGTAGACAACGACCGGAAAATCCACCGCCTCGGCGATGGCGGCGTAGTGGCGGAAGAGACCCTCCTGGCTGGGCCGGTTGTAGTAGGGCGCGACCACCAGGGCGGCGTCCGCGCCCGCATCGCGGGCGTGGCGGACCAGTTCGATGGCGCGGGCGGTGGAGTTAGCGCCGGCCCCGGCGATCACCGGCACGCGGCCGGCGACGATTTCCACGCACAACTCCGTGACCCGCTCGTGTTCGGCGTGGCTGAGAGTCGATGCCTCGCCGGTGGTGCCCATGGGGACCAAGCCGTGGACGACGGCGGCGATCTGGCGCTCGATCAGACGGGCGAAGGCCTCTTCATCGACCGCCCCCCGCAAAAAAGGGGTGACTAGCGCGGTAAACACGCCCTTGAATGGCAATCGGGTCATTGACGCGAACAAGGCCATGATATGAACCGGCGTCAAGGAGTGAGCTTGCATTGAAACCGAAGATTCGCCGATTCGTCCTGACCGCCGCGGTCATGTTCGCCGGGGCAAACGCCGTGGGCGCCCAAACCTCCGGCATTTACACCCCGTCGTCGCCTTACGGGCCCGCGCCCTATGCCACGCCACCTTCCTATCAGCCGCCGGCCTATACGCCGCCGGGCGCTTACGTCCCCTCCTCCGGCTATAGGCCACCGGCCTACGCGCCGACCGGTTCGCCTCCCGTGTACGGTCAGGGCCCGCAGTCGGACGCCCAGACGCTGACCGAGGTTCTGGCCGCCGCGAAGAGCGGTGACGGGGCGCGGATGCACATCGCCATGGCCAGCCTCCAAGATCCCCTGGCCCGCAAGATCGCCCTGTGGGCCCTGGCCGACGCGGCGCCCGATTCGATGAGCTATCAGGAATCCGACAGCGCCCGGCGCGACCTGGAGGGCTGGCCGTCCCCCGACCGGCGGGCGCTGGCCGCCCAGAACAAGATGCTGGTCGCCGATGCGGACTCGGAGTTCCAGTCCGGCTGGACGGCCCTCACCCGCTACAAGGACGCCCGGGCCGCCGACGAACACTTCGCGCGCCTGCAAACGATCGGCAGATCGCCCCTGACCCAGAGCCGGGCCCTTTATTGGCGCGGCCGGGCGGCCGAGGCCATGGGCGATCCGGTGGCCGCCCAGCTTTTTTACGGCCAGGCGGCCCACTATCAGACCACCTTCTACGGCCAGCTCGCCGCGGCCAAGGGCGGCGCGGCGACAATCAGGCTCGGCCACGACCCGGAAATCACGGCGGCCGAACGGGCCGCCTTCGAGGCGCGCGAGCCGATCCGCGCCGCCCGTCTGCTGGCCCAGATCGGAGCCAGGGATACGTTCAAAGGCTTCGTCGCCGCCCTCTCCGACACCCTGCCCACCGCCGCCGAAGAGGCCCTGCTGGTCGATTTCGCGCGCGGCTGGGGCGATCCGGCGCTGGCCATGCGGGTGGTGCGCAACGCCGCCCGCCGCGACCTCATCCTCCCCGAGCGGGGCTATCCGATCCGATCCGCGCCGATCGGCTACAGCGCCCCCGAGACGGCTTTCGTGCTTGGCATCGTGCGTCAGGAAAGCAGCTTCGACCCGGCGGCCCATTCCGGCGCGGGAGCGCGCGGCATGATGCAGCTCATGCCGACGACCGCCCAGAAGGTGGCGCAGGGACTGGGGCTCGGTTACGGCGACCTGGACGATCCGACCTACAACATGACCCTGGGCTCGGCGTTTCTAGGCCAGTTGGTGAGCCAGTTCAGCGGCTCCTACATCATGGCCGCGGCGGCCTACAACGCCGGGCCGGGGCGGCCGTCCCAATGGGCCATGACGTGCGGCGATCCGCGCAGCGCCTCCACCGATCCGGTGGATTTCATCGAGTGCATCCCCTTCTCCGAAACCCGCGACTATGTGATGCGGGTGTTGGAAAACACCCAGATCTATCGCGCCCGGCTGAACGGCGGGGTGGCTGCCGACACCCTGGCGGCCGACCTGAGGCGCGGCGGCTACGGCTACGCCTCGTTCGGGCCGGCCAAGGGCGTGGGCGGCGGCGGGCGGTAGGACGAACTGGGCGTTTCGCGCCGAACAGCGATCACCGCGCCGGCCCGGGTGTCGATCAGTTCGCCGTCGAGGCCGAAGGCAGCGGATAAAACTTCGGGGTTGAGCACCTCGGCGGGAGGGCCGAGGCCGACGAGGCCGCCGGCGGCGAGGACGGCGAGGCGGTCGCAGGATCGAGCGGCCAGGGTGAGGTCGTGCAGGGTGACGAGGATGGCCGCGCCGGCGGCGGCGCGCTCGCGCAGCAGGTCCATGACCAGGAACTGAGCGTCGGGGTCGAGGCCGGCGGCCGGCTCGTCGGCGATCAGCAGCGGCGCCCCGGTGGCGATCAGGCGAGCGATGAGCACCCGCCCGCGCTCGCCGCCGGACATGTCGCGCACGCCCCGTTCGGCGAGGTGGCCGATGCCCACTCTCGCCAGAGCGTCGAGGGCCACGCCGCGCGCCTCGACCGGCGACCGGTGGACGGCGCCCAGGGCGGCGACGCGCCAGGCCGGCATGTTCCAGCCGATCCGCCGCTCCTGCGGCAGATAGGCGGCCAGGGAGGCCCGGTCGAGTTCGCTCAAGGATGCGACCGGGCGGCCGGCCAGTCGCGCCTCGCCGCGCGTCAGCCGAACGAGGCCGAGGGCGGCGCGCAGCAGGGTGGTCTTGCCAGAACCGTTGGCGCCCAGGATTCCCACGATCTCGCCCGGCGCGAGATCCAGGGTGACACCCTCGAGAACCGGGCGGCGGGCGAGATCGACGCCGACGCCGATCAACTCCAGCGCCGCCGTCACGCCCGCCAGCTCCGCGAGGCGCGCCAGGCGACCAGGGCGAAGAGCGGCGCGCCGAACAGGGCGGTGACGACACCCAGCTTCAATTCCTCGTCGGTGGGAATGAGGCGGGCGGCCAGGTCGGCGGCGACCAGCAGGATCGCCCCCATCAAGGCGGACGGGGCGAGGGTCTCGGCCGGATCGTCCGACACGGCGCCGCGGACCAGGTGCGGCGCCGCCAGGCCCACGAAGCCGATCACCCCGGCCATGGCCACCGCCGCGCCGGTCAAGAGGGCCGCCCCGGCCACGGCGGCGGCGCGCAGGCGGGCCATCGGCAGGCCGGAAAGAGCGGCGGTCTCCTCGCCGAGGGTGAGCATGCGCAGGCCCCGCCCGGCGTAGGCCGTGAGAGCGGCGCCGGGCACGGCGGGGATCAGGGCGGCGGCGATGTCCCCCCAGTCACGGTTGGCCACCGAACCGAGTAGCCAGTTCAGCACCTCGTTGGTGGTGATCAGCGAGGGCGATAGGTTGAACACCAGGGCAGTCAGGGCGCCGCCCATGGCCGACAGGGCGACCCCGAACAGGATCAGGGTCTCGGGCTGGCGAAACCACGCCGCCAGGAACACCACCAGGGCCCCGGCCAGAAGCGCTCCGGCCAGGGCGGCCAGTTCGATGGCGCCGGGGATGGCGAGCGCCAGGCCGCCGGCGATGACGGCCGCCGCGCCCAGGGCCGACACCGCCGAGACGCCGAGTACGCCCGGGTCGGCCAGCGGGTTTCGCAACAAGCCCTGCATCGCCGCCCCCGCCAGCCCCAGCGCCGCGCCGACCAGGGCGGCGGCCGAGGCGCGCGGCGCGCGCAGCGTCCACAGAACCTCGCCCGCCGGAGAGCCCGGATCGGCGAAGGCCTGGACGTACTGGCGGACGCTGAGCGGCGTCTCGCCCAGGGCTATGGCCAGGGCGATCAAGAGGATGAGAGCGACGCTCAAGACGGCGAAGAAGCGCATGGATCTAACTCGAACGTCCCTTCCCCCTAGCGATCGCGGCGGCGCCGTCGGCGACGAACCACGCGGGGCACCCCAAAATCGCGCCGGAAAGGGAGACGATCGCGCGTTGCTCCGCCAGTCGGCGCAGCGGCGCGCGGCGGCCGGGTCCCCAGTGCTGCAAAGCGTTGGTCCCCGCGTCGAAAAAGCCGAGGACCAGTGCGGCGGGCGGCGTGAGGATGAGACGTTCGAGAGAAAGGGTCGGAAATCCGGCCTGGCGCGCCAAATTGGTCAGGCCCGCGGCCCGCAGCATGGCGTCCATGAGCGTTCCGCGCCCCGCCGTGTCGCCCCCGGAGGTCAGATAGAAGGCGCCCGCGCCCCGCCAAGCGCCCCGCGCATCGGCGAGTCTGGCGCCCATGCGGGCGATCAGCCCCTCTCCGGCCCGACGCCCGTCGAGCGCCGCCGCGACGCGACGGATGTTGGCTCGGACCCCCAGGAAATCGTCGGCGTCGTCGATGGCGACCACCCGCACGCCGCGACGCCGCAAATCCGCCAGGAGGCGCGCATCGCCGCCCCAATAGCGCACCACCACCGCCGGAGCGGCCGCCAGCACCGATTCGCTGGTCGCCCGCCGCAGGGGAAGGCCGCGGGCGTCCGCCCGCAGATAGGAATCCGCCTTGGTCGCCCGCCGGGACAGGCCGGCGATGTCGGCGCGCGGACTGAGCGCGAGGACATACTGGTCGGCGCACTGGTCGAGGGAATAGACGCGGGGTCCGGCGTGGACGGAAGCCGCGAGCGCGGCGAGGGCGGCGAAAGCAAGGACCGCCGGCGCGCGCACCCGCGCCTAGTCGGCGATCAGGCCGAACAGCAGGCCCTCGATCATCACCGCCGTCAGTTCGCTCTGGGGCGCCCAGTCGAAATCGGGCTTGGCGATGCGAAGGGCGATCAGGCCGTGGCAGGCGGCCCACAGGGCCTGAGCGGCGCTCCTGGCGTCGCCGGCGCGCAACCGCCCCTCGGCGGCGATCTCACGCACCACGCCGGAAAAGCGCTCGAAGCACTGGCGCCCCAACTCCATCGTGGCGTGCTGGCGGTGCGCCGAATCGGCCAGGGACGACGTGCAGAACACCAGCCGGTAGGCGTTGGGATTGCCCAACGCGAAAGCCACATAGGCTTCCAGCATGCCCCGCACGCGCGAGACCGGATCGGTGGGGCGGACGGAGATCTCGCGGTTGATCTCCATAAGTTGGCTCATCGCCTGGTCGCAGATCTCCAGCAGGATGCGGTCCTTGTCGGCGAAATGCATGTAAAGGGCGGTGGAGGAGACGCCCACCTCATCGGCGATCTTGCGAATGGTGGCGCCTTCGTAGCCCTCGGCAACGAAGATGCGCTCGGCGGCGCGCAGGATCTCCGCCCGCCGCAGATGGCCGTCCCCCTTCGCCTTGCGCGCCGACCGCTCCGGCTTGTTCAGGATCATGCTCACGGAAGGGCGGTCCTTGGTTGGTCGATCCGCCACTAGAAGGGATTAGGGAGCGTGACGCAAGGCGCCGGCCGCGAGCATAACCTTTTCATGCTCTCGCCGGAGTCGTTCGACGTGGCGGGTGAATTCCGGGCTGTAGAGGCGATAGCAACTGAACACGATCTCCAAACCCGCCGGCAGGGTCTTGGCCAGGGCCTCCATGCCGGGGACGACGTCCGTCCGTTGCACCAGCCGGCCCTCGTCGCGGGGAAAAGCGACCGGCGGGGCCACGGAACCGCTTAGGTGCGGGCACAGGCGTTGGGCCTTCCTGGCGCAGGCGAGGTGAACCGGCGGAACATTGCCGCCATAGCGGATCGCGCCGTCGGCCAGGGTGACGAAGC
This sequence comes from Caulobacterales bacterium, assembly GCA_038227925.1. Lineage (GTDB taxonomy): Bacteria > Pseudomonadota > Alphaproteobacteria > Caulobacterales > Caulobacteraceae > Acaudatibacter. The sequence goes on from JBBRPN010000001.1 coordinate 65,271, forward strand.
CGCCGGACTGGACCGGGAAGAGATAGCGGTCTCGCCTGGGGGTCGGCCTGCCGCAGACGTGACAGAGGTGATCGGCCATGCCCAAGCGCTGGCGGGTCACATGCACCGAGGCGAACGCGGGAGCGCCGACGCCGGGATTGTGCGCTTGAACGAGGTCGGTCAGGCCGGGAAAATCGCGGGAAGGTTTCAGCTCGAATGATTGCTCCCCGGTCCAGGAAACCGACCACGGGACGTTTTCACCGATCCGCCAGCGCGCGGCCGGCGCGGAACGATCCCTGTCGCTTGCTCGTCTCAATGGCGCCAACCCAGTCGGTCCACGGCGATTTGGGCGCCGCCCGCCATCACCGCCAGGCCCTCTGTTTTCGTGAACCGGCCGATCGTGCCCACCGGAACGCCACACGCCTGGACGGCCCGCGCGAAAGCGCCTTCGGGCGGACCGACCGCGCAGACGATGGCGTAGTCGTCGCCGCCGGTGGCGAGGGCCAGGCGGGCGGCCCTTTGGTCGGCCTGGTCGTCCAACCAGGCGGCGGCGTCGGGCGAGAGGGGAAAGCGGTCGAGATCGATGGCCAGGCCAAGGCCGCTGGCGTGGGCGACGTGAAGGGCGTCGGCGAGCAGGCCGTCGGAAACGTCGGCGGCGGCGTGGGCGTGGTCGCGCAGGGTTTGGCGAAGGGCGAGCAGCGGCGTCGGCAGCCGGTAGCAATCGGCGAGCCGGCCGTCGGGGTCGGCGATCTCTCCCCTTGCCGCCTCGAGGCCCAGCCAGCCATCCCCGATGACGCCGCAGACCACCAGCGCGTCCCGGGCTCTCGCGCCGGACCGAAGGACCGCCCTACCCTCCGGGACCCAGCCGAGCACGGTGGCCGACACGGTGAACGGGCCCGGCGTGGCGACCGTGTCCCCGCCCAGCAGGGCCACGCCGAACGCCTCGCCATCGATGGCGAGCCCGCGGATGAAGGCTTCGCGCCAGGCCCAGTCGCGGTCGGCCGGCCAGGCGGTCATCAGGAAATAGCCGAACGGCTCGGCCGCCTTGGCCGCCAGGTCGGAGAGGCCGGTGCGGATCAGGCGCCGGGCGATCGTCTCGGGCGCCTCCCCGACGAGAAAATGGACTCCCTCGACCATGGCGTCCTTGGAGATCACCAGATCGAACCCTGGGCGGCCGGGCAGGACGGCGGCGTCGTCGGCGAGGTCCAGGGCGCGCCGATCGCCCAGGGTCAGGGAGCGAAGGCGCGCGATCCAGGCGAATTCGTCAGGCGGGGCGCTCATCGCGCGCGATCGCGTCCAGGGCGGCGTTGATGAAGCCGGGTTCCGCCCCGTCGAAGAAGGATTTGGCGACCTCGACATATTCGTCGATGACGACTTCGCAGGGAATGTCAGCCCGGCGCATCAATTCGAAGGCCCCCGAGCGCAGGATGGCGCGCGCCGTGGCGTCAATGCGCTCAAGTCGCCAGCCCGGCGATAGGCGTCGGGCGATGGCCCGGTCGATGTCGCCCTGGATGGCCACCACGCCGGCGATCAGGGCGGCGAAGAATGCCTCGTCGGCGCCGGCCAAGGCGGCGCCCTCGATATCCCGGTCGAAGCGATGATCGTGGAATTCGCGCACCACCGCTTCGGTCCCGATCCCGGAAACCTCCATCTGATAGAGCGCCTGGACAGCGGCCAGGCGCGCCGCCGAGCGGGTCCGGTGGGCGGGTCGGGTCATGTCGCGGCCTCCGCCAAGCGGCGCTTGACGGCAATCATATCCAGGCAGGCTCTCGCCGCCCCGCCGCCCTTGTCGCCTTCGGAGACGCGCGCGCGCGCCCAGGCCTGATCGTCGTCCTCGACGGTGAGGATGCCGTTGCCGATGGCCAGGCCTCGCCCGATCGCCAAATCCATCAGGCCGCGCGCCGACTCGTTCGACACGATTTCGAAATGCCAGGTTTCGCCGCGGATCACGCAGCCAAGGGCGACATAGCCGTCGAACCGGGCCGCGCCGGCCTCGGCCATGGCGACGGCGGCGGGAATCTCCAGCGCGCCTGGAACGGTGACCAAATCGAAGCTGGCCCCAAAGGCGGCCAGCACATCGCCCGCCCCCTTGAGAAGTTCGTCGGCCAGGTCGCCGTAGAATCGCGCCTCGACGACAAGGACGCGCAACGCGCGATCAGGCATCTTCGGCGCCTTTGGAGTCCGAGCCCTCCGGTCCCATGGGCCGCCAGCCTACGATCCGCAGGCCATAGCCGTCCAGGGCGGCGGGGCGCACCGGCCGGCTGGCCAGCAGGATCATATCCCTCACCCCCAGGTCGAGGAGGATCTGGGCCCCCAGGCCGTAGTCGCGCAGGGCGTTGCCGCGATCCTCTTCCGCGCGCAGGCCGCCGTAGCGCTCCGACAGCCACGACGGGCTGGGATCGCGCAGGAAGACCGCGACTCCCGCGCCGTCGTGGGCTGCGAGGCGCCGCAGAGCGTCCGGAACATAGTCGCGGCGCGCCTCGGTGTGACCCAGCATGTCGGCGGCGAAATCGACCCGGTGCATGCGCACCAGGGTCGGGGCGTCGGCCTCGATCCTGCCCTTGGTGAGGGCCAAGTGCTCGGTGCCGTCGATGGTGTTACGGTAGATGACCATGCGGAAATGGCCGCCGTAGGTGGAATCGAACGCCGTCTCCAGCACCCGTTCCACCTGCCGCTCGGTGCGCCGGCGATAGGCGATGAGGTCGGATATGGTGCCGATCTTCAAGCCGTGGAGCTGGGCGAAGGCCACCAGATCGGGCAGGCGCGCCATGGTCCCGTCGTCGTTCATCACCTCGCAGATCACCCCGGCGGCGGTAAGGCCCGCCATGCGCGAGATGTCCACCGCCGCCTCGGTGTGGCCGGCGCGGGCCAGGACGCCGCCCTCCTTGGCGACCAGGGGAAAGACGTGGCCGGGGGAGATGATGTCGGCGGGACCCTTGGTGGGGTCGATGGCGACGGCGACGGTGTGGGCGCGGTCGTGGGCGGAAATGCCAGTGGTGACGCCCTCGGCCGCCTCGATGGAGACGGTGAAAGCGGTGCCGTGCTGGGCGCCGTTTTCCATGGTCATCGGCGGCAGGCGAAGCTGGCGGGCCCGCTCGGCGGAGATCGAAAGGCACACCAGCCCGCGGGCGTGCCTGGCCATGAAGTTGATCTGGTCGGGGGTGGCGAACTGGGCGGGAATGATGACGTCGCCCTCGTTCTCGCGATCCTCGGCGTCCACCAGGATGTAGGGGCGGCCCTGCCGGGCGTCCTCGATGATATCCTCGATGGCCGAGATGGGGGTGTCCCGGGTCATGCGGTCTCGCGCCAGCGGGCGAGGTAGCGGGCCAGCATGTCGATTTCCAGGTTCAGCCGCGCGCCAAGCGCCAGCTCGCCGAGGGTAGTGACCTCCCAGGTATGGGGGATGACATTGACGGCGAAGACATCGTCTTTCACTTCGTTCACGGTCAGCGCCACTCCATCGACGGCGATCGAGCCTTTGGCGGCGATATAGCGATGCCGCGGGCGCGGCGCCCGGACGGTCACGACGTGAGAGCCGCCGTCGATCTCGACGGAAAGGACTTCGCCCACGCCATCGACATGACCGGAGACGATATGGCCGCCCAGTTCGTCGCCGACCCGCGCCGGACGCTCGAGATTCACCCGCCGGCCGGGGCGCCAATCGGCTAGGGTGCTCCTGGCCAGGGTCTCGCCCGAAGCTTCCACGGCGAACCAGCCTTCGCCCTTGTCGATCACCGTCAGGCAGCAGCCGGCGTGGGCGATCGAGGCGCCGATGGCGACTGTGGCCAGATCGAAGCGCGTCTTGATCTCAAAGCGCCGGTCGCGATCGGTGTCACGCACCGCTCGCACCGTGCCGATGTCGGTGACGATGCCGGTGAACATCAGGCCCGCTCGTAGCGCTCCCACAGATCCTCGCCCAAAGCCTCGACCGAGACCCGGCGCAGGCGCGGCGCGGCGGCGAGATCTTTCAGGACGATGGCGCCGATGGCCGGGCGCCCCTCATCGCCCAGGACGATGGGGGCGCGAAACCACTCCAGGGCGTCGACCAGATCCAGGCTAAGGAAGCTCGCGGCGACCTGTCCTCCGCCCTCGATCATCACCGAGTGAAAATAGTCCATCGCCTCCAACGCCTTCAAAGCCGCCCTCGGATCGACGCGTCCATCCAACTCGACCACCGTGAACACCTTTACCCCAGCGTCAGTCAAACGCTTGTTTGAAGGGGCGGTGCTGAGCACCAAAGTGCGGATGCGGGATGCGCCTTTGACGAGCTTCGATCCAAGTGGGATGCGCTGGTGGCTGTCCATGACGATGCGGCAGGGCTGGAACCCGACGTTGCCGCCCAGCCGCACGGTCAGTTCCGGATCGTCGGCGATGACCGTCTCCACGCCGACAAGAATCCCCGAATGCATGGCGCGCAGCCTGTGGACCTGCTCGCGGGCGGCCGGGCCGGTTATCCAGCGGCTTTCGCCCGAGGCGGTGGCGATTCTGCCGTCCAGAGACGTCGCCAGCTTGAGCGTGACCTTCATGCGTCCGGTTCGTCGGCGAACCCCTCGTCGTTGAGAAAACGGGCGAAATCCTCGGTCTGGCGAAAATCCCGGTAGACCGAGGCGTAGCGGACATAGGCCACGTCATCGAGGGATTTGAGCGCCTTCATGACCATTTCTCCGACCACATGCGAGGCCAGTTCGGTCTCGCCCATGCTCTCCAACTGGCGCACGATGCCGCTCACCATGCGCTCCACCCGTTCGTCCTCGACGGGCCGTTTGCGGGTGGCGATGGAGATCGATCGCACCAGCTTTTCGCGGTCGAAGGGGGCGCGGCGGCCGGATCGTTTGAGAATGGTCAGTTCGCGAAGCTGAACGCGTTCGAAGGTGGTGAAACGGCCGCCGCACTGAGGGCACAGGCGCCGACGCCGAATCGCCGCCCCGTCATCGGAAGGCCGACTGTCCTTCACCTGGCTTTCCAATTCGCCGCAGAACGGGCAACGCATGACCTTCAGCCCCTCCGCGACGACTCGACGGTCATCAAGTGTAGATCGGGAACCGCGCGGTCAAGTCCGCCACCTCGGCGCGCACCTGCGCCTCGACCCGCGCGTTGTTCTCCTCGCCATTCGCCGCCAGGCCATCGACGACCCGGGCGATCAGCCGGCCGATGTCGCGGAACTCCGCGACGCCGAAGCCGCGGGTGGTGCCCGCCGGACTGCCGAGGCGCAGGCCCGAGGCGATGGCAGGCGGAGCCGGATCGAAGGGAATGCCATTCTTGTTGCAGGTGATGTCGGCCCGCTCGAGGCTGGCTTCGGCCGCCTTGCCGGTGACCCCCTTGGGGCGAAGGTCCACCAGCATCAGATGGCTGTCGGTGCCGCCGGAGACGATGTCCATCCCACAGACGGCCAGGGAGTCGGCCAGGGCCTTGGCGTTGTCGATCACCGCGCGGGCGTAGAGCTTGAAGTCCGGGCGCAGGGCCTCGCCGAAGGCCACCGCCTTGGCGGCGATGACGTGCATCAGCGGGCCGCCCTGCAGGCCGGGGAAAACCGCCGAATCGATCTTCTTGGCGAGCTTCGGATCGTTGCAGAGGATCATGCCGCCGCGCGGGCCGCGCAGGGTCTTGTGGGTGGTGGTGGTGACCGCGTGGGCGTGCGGCAGGGGGCTGGGAAAGACGCCGCCCGCCACCAGGCCGGCGAAATGGGCCATATCGACCATCAGCCACGCCCCCACGCTGTCGGCCACTTGGCGGAAGCGGGCGAAATCGATGGTCCGGCTGTAGGCCGAGCCGCCGGCGATGATCAGCCTGGGCCGGCATTCCAGGGCGATTTCGGCCAAGCCCTCGTAGTCGATGATCTGGTCCTGGGCCCGCACCGTGTAGGCCACCGGATTGAACCATTTGCCCGACTGGTTCACGCTCTTGCCGTGGGTGAGATGGCCACCGGCGGCCAGATCCATGCCCATGAAGGTGTCGCCCGGCTTCATCAGGGCCATGAACACCGCCTGGTTGGCCTGCGAGCCGGAGTGCGGCTGCACATTGGCGAAGGCGCAACCGAACAGGGCCTTGGCCCGCTCGATGGCCAGGGTCTCGACCACATCGACCCACTCGCAGCCGCCGTAATAGCGCCAGCCCGGATAGCCCTCGGCGTATTTGTTGGTGAGCACCGAGCCCTGCGCCTCCAGCACCGCCCGCGAGACGATGTTCTCCGAGGCGATCAGCTCGATCTGGTTTTGCTGGCGGAGGAGTTCGCGCGCGCTCGCGTCGAACACCGCGCGGTCGGCGTCCGCCAGGCCGGCGGCGAAAAACGAGTCGGGAGCGGCGTTGGATGTGGTTGCGGTGACGCTCAAGAATCGCCTCCTTTAGCTCGCGGCGATGCGGGAGGCCTTCATAGCCCCTTGCGCCGCCCGATCAACCGCGCGGGCTATAGCCGCAACAGCGACCGGATCCTTGCCTCGGGAACTAACTCCTGAAGGCGGTCCTGGCCACGACCGCCGCTTTTATGGACGCTCAAGGGGGTTCGTTGTAACCATTCCGACCGCTTCATTTTAGAGGACACGACCCATGGATCAAGTCACGGGCGGTTGCCTGTGCGGCAACGTTCGAATTGTGGCGGCGGGACTCCCCTACCGGGTCGGCCTTTGTCACTGTCTCGACTGCCGCAAGCATCACGGAGCCCTTTTTCACGCTTCCGCAGTGTTCCCTCAGGCTGCGGTGACGATCGATGGCGAAACACGCGACTACGCCGGGCGGTTCTTCTGTCCCCGCTGCGGCTCGTCCATTTTCGCACGCAGCGCGGACGAAATCGAAGTGAATTTAGGATCCCTGGATGCCCCTGACCAACTGATGCCAACCTACGAGAGCTGGATCGTTCGTCGCGAGTCCTGGTTGCCGCCGTTTCCGCTCACGAGACGATACGAGCGCGATCGTGACGCCACGGGTCGCTTTGAGGCGTAGGCCGCACGAGTCCTGAGCCTACGTCTTCTTCACCAGAACTCCTTCCCCGCCGGCCGCCCAAAATCGATCTCCTCCGGGAAAGTTTCGGTGCTCATCGCATCGAGGAGCCGGTCGAGGTCATAGATCGGCGCGTGACCGGCTTCGATCGACTGAACAGGTTCGACGCCCGCCAAGGTATTTTCCAGTCCATGCGATGGCATTGCTTCTTCTCGTATCGCGGGCTTCCGAACCGCTCTTTGCTTTCGGCCGGCCAATGGTTTCAAGAGGGCTGGAAGTCAGCGCTACGAATTGACGCCGTCGGCGACCGCCCCGTTTTCACGCCGCGTAGCCGCCCATGCGTTTGATGTTGCAGCGGGCCCAGAGGGCTTCGAGGGCGTCGACCAGGTCGTCCATCATGGCGTCGGTGTGGAAGGGGGTGGGGGTGAAGCGCAGGCGCTCGGTTCCGCGCGGCACGGTGGGGTAGTTGATCGGCTGGACGTAGATGGCGTGCTCGGCTAGCAGCATGTCCGAAACCAGCTTGCAGTGGATCGGATCGCCGACCAGCACCGGCACGATGTGGCTCACCGACGGCATGACCGGCAGGCCGGCGGCGGCCATGCGGGCCTTCAGGGCGGCGGCGCGCTCCTGATGGGCGATCCGCACCTCGTTATGCTCCTTGAGCCAGCGGATAGAGGCCAGGGCGCCAGCGGTAAGCGCCGGCGGCAGGGAGGTGGTGAAGATGAAGCCGCCGGCGTGGGAGCGGATGGCGTCGATGAGGCTGGCGTCGGCGGCCACATAGCCGCCCATCACCCCGAACGCCTTGCCGAGGGTTCCCTCGACGATGTCGATCTGGTCGGCCACGCCGTCGCGGTCGCAGACCCCTCCCCCGCGCGTCCCGTAGAGGCCGACGGCATGGACCTCGTCGAGATACGTCAGGGCGCCGTATTTGTGGGCCAGGGCGGCGGTGGCGCCCACGTCGGCGATGTCGCCGTCCATGGAATAGACGCTTTCGAAGGCAACCAGCTTTGGCGCGTCGGCCGGCGCGGCGGCCAGCAACTCCTCCAGGTGGGCGAGATCATTGTGGCGGAAGATTTTGCGCGGGCCACCGCCGTGGCGGATGCCGGCGATCATCGAGGCGTGGTTCAGTTCATCGGAAAAGACGATCAGGCCGGGCAGGATCTTCTGCAGGGTGGCCAGCGCCGCCTCGTTGGAGACATAGCCGGAGGTGAAGAGGAGGGCCGCTTCCTTGCCGTGCAGGTCGGCAAGTTCGGCTTCCAGTTCGACGTGATAGTGGGTGGTGCCCGAAATATTGCGGGTGCCGCCCGAGCCCGAACCGGCCTCGTCGATGGCCCGGTGCATGGCCTCCAGAATCACCGGGTTCTGGCCCTGGCCCAGATAGTCGTTGGAGCACCAGACGATCACCTTGCGCGGCGCGCCGGTGGGGGGCGTCCAGGTGGCGAAGGGAAAGTCGCCGCGATGGCGTTTCAGGTCGGCGAACACGCGGTAGCGGCCCTCGCCGCGCACCTCATCGACGGCGTTCCGGAAGGCGGCCTTGTAGTCCATCGGCTTTAGCGCGCTCCAAGCTGCCGGGCCGAGGCGCCGCTCAAAGATCGGCGAGGCGCCCGCGCATCAATTGCAATACGGCTGAAAAGTCCTTTTGGCCATAGCCCAGGCCATCGAAGAGGGCATAGAGCGCCTCGGCCTGCGCCCCCATGGGGGTGGCGGCGCCGGACTTGGCGGCGGCTTCCTGGGCCAGCTTCAGGTCCTTGAGCATCAAGGCGGTGAGGAATCCGCCCTCGTAGCGGCGGTTCGACGGCGCCGAGGGAACGGGGCCGGGCCACGGGCAATAGTTGGTCAGCGACCAGCATTGGCCGGACGACTGGCCGGCGATGTCGAAGAACCGCCGCGCGTCCAGGCCCAACTTCTCGGCCAGGGCGAAGGCCTCGCACACGCCGAGCATGGAGACGCCGAGCAGCATGTTGTTGCAGATCTTGGCCGCCTGGCCGGCCCCCGCGCCGCCGGCGTGGATCACCACCCGCGCCATGGGGTCCAGCGCCGACTGCACGTCGGCGAACGTTTCGTCGGCGCATCCGACCATGAAGGCCAGGGACCCGGCGTCGGCGGCCATGATGCCGCCCGAGACCGGCGCGTCGGCGCAGCGCAGGGCCGCCTTGGCAGCGGCGGCGGCGACGAAGCGGGCGCTCTCCACATCGATGGTCGAGCAGTCGATCAGCAGGGCGCCCGGCCGGGCGTTGGGGATGATGTCGTCGGCCCACACCGCCCGCACATGCGCGCCGGCCGGCAGCATGGTGACGACGATATCCGCCGCCCGCGCCGCGTCCGCGCCCGACGCCGCCGCCCGGCACCCCGCCGCCGCCGCCCGCTCCACCGCCTCGGCCGCGATGTCGAAGGCCAGCACCTCATGTCCGGCCTTGGCGAGGTTGGCCGCCATCCCGGCTCCCATGTGGCCGAGACCGATGAAAGCAATCCTGGTCATGGAGTTAGGCTGGTTTGCGGAACTTATAGATGAACTGGTCGGTGTGACCGCGGATGGACTTGTCGAACACCAGGGCGGTGCGCGGGTCGGCGGGATTGCGCAGAAGGTTGCTCTCGCCCTCGAACACAAAGCCGGCGGCGGTCACTTCCTTCTTCGCCTGCGCCGCGTCGATGCGATGGGTGGTGTCGGTGTCGGCCAGACCCGAACCGTCCGGCGCGGAATGATCGATCACGATGAATTCGCCACCCGGCTTGAGGGCCTTGAAGACCGCCTTGTTGAACTGCGGCACGTCGGCCGGCCCCATGAACTTGTCGTGCAGGTCGTGATAGTTCTGGCGGATCCACACCACGTCCACGGACTCGGGAACCGAAAAGGCGTTGATCGGCGCGGTCAGGGCGATGACGTTTGGATGGTCGGGAAAGGGCGTCGAGCCGTTGGCCAGGTCCGGCGCCTCCTTCATCTTCACCACCTCGGCGGGTATGAACATATAGACCTTGCCGCCGGGGCCCACCACGTCGGCGAACAGGCGGTCGAAATAGGGGCCGGCGAAGACATCGACCACCTTCCCGCCCGGCTTGAGCCCGACGAAGGCCAAGGTTTCGGCCGGCTTGCGCGCCGTGTCGAGATCCCTGTCGGCCTGAGGGCGCCCCAAATCGGCGATGGCGGCGGCTATATCGGCGGGGACGGCGCCGGCCGCGAACGCCGCCGCGGCACCCATGACCCCCGAAATGGCCGCGGCGCCGATCAGGGCCGCGATGATCGCGCGTTTCATGTAGGTCGTCTCCCGTTGATTGGTTGCGCCCCTCATAGCGCGGCGCGGCGGTCAAGTCAGGGGGCGCCTTGCGTCTGCCGGTTCGATCGGCCACAGCCCTCGCGAACCTATCGCACGGGACATCCATCATGAGTCCAGCGCCCCTCGCCCCCTACCCCGCCCTGCGCCTCCGCCGCCCGCGCCAGGCCGAATGGGCGCGGCGCCTGGTGCGCGAAAGCGTGCTGACGCCGGCCGACCTGATCTGGGCCTTGGTGGTTCATGAGGGCGAGGGGCGGGTGGACGTGGCCTCCATGCCGGGCGCGCCGCGACTATCGGTCGCCGAGGCCGCCGCCGCCGCGTTGCAAGCCAAGGCGCTAGGCATTCCAGCCATCGCCGTCTTTCCCCATATCGACGGGGCCAAGAAGGATGCGGCGGGTGCCGCCGCGGCGGATCCGGACGGCCTGACCGCCCGCGCCATCAAGGCCATGAAGGACGCCGCCCCCGAGGTGGGGGTGATGTGTGACGTGGCTCTGGACCCCTTCACCGATCATGGCCACGACGGGGTGATCGAGGCTGGCAAGGTGCACAACGACGCCACCCTCTCGCGGCTTGTCGAGCAGGGGCTGATGCAGGTCAGGGCCGGCTGCGACATCCTCGCGCCGTCGGACATGATGGACGGGCGGGTCGGCGCTCTGCGCGCCGCCCTGGAGGCCGAGGCCCTCTTCGACACGATAATTATGGCCTACGCGGCCAAATACGCCTCGGCCTTCTATGGCCCCTACCGCGAGGCCATCGGCTCGGGAACCCTGGGCGGCGGCGCCGTTGCCAATCCCCCCGACAAGAAGACCTACCAGATGGATCCCGCCAATTCCGACGAGGCGCTGCGCGAGGTCGCTCTGGACATCGCCGAGGGGGCCGACATGGTGATGGTCAAGCCGGGCCTGCCCTACCTCGACATCGTGCGGCGGGTGGTCGAGACTTTCGCCATGCCGACCTTCGCCTTCCAGGTCAGCGGCGAATACGCCATGATCGCGGCCGCCGCCGCCAACGGCTGGATCGACGAGGAGCGGGCGATCTTGGAGAGCCTCGGCGCCTTCAAACGCGCCGGATGCGCCGGCGTGATCACCTATTACGCGCCACGGGTGGCGAGGTTGTTAGGGACATAGGTTCGCCCAGGCGGGGCTCAGTGGGAAGTTCGAAGACCAAATCCTCCCAGGTGTGCCCGCCTTCGCTCAGGGTTTCGCGTCCGACCGCCTGGGCGTCCTGGCGTTCGTAGAAGGCGATGGCGTCGGCGTTGGCGGCCACGACGTGGAAACGAAGGGTGTCGATCCCGCGCCGCCGGCCGCGCCGGCGGAGTTCAGCAAGAAGTGCGTGGCCAATTCCTTGCCGGCGATAATCGGCCAGAAGATAGAGGACGGAAAGCCAGTCGCCGCGGACGTGGGCGAGGCCGACAATTTTGCCGGAAGAATCTTCCGCCACCAACAGGTCGTCGCCGGCTTCCAGGGCTTCCCGCCACCTCGCGCGCATGGCTTCGAGATCGCGGCGGATGGTGCGCTCGCGGAAAATCGGCTCGTAGGTCTCGAAATCCGCCTGGACGTGGGCACGGGCGATTGCCAGGGCCTCGTGCAGTCGCGCGGGGCGGATCGTGTTCACCGCATCAGCCGCGCCGCCAAACTCGAAGTGTCCCACCTCGCGCCGCCCATGGCCTGCACCTCGGCGTAGAATTGATCGACGAGGGCTGTGAGTTCGAGGCGGGCGCCGTTGGCGCGGGCTTCGTCGAGAACCAGGGCGAGGTCCTTGCGCATCCAGTCCACCGCGAAGCCGAACGCGAACTGCCCCTCAGCCATGGTCGCCCAGCGGTTGTCCATCTGCCACGACTGCGCCGCCCCCTTGGAGATCGCCTCGTGGACGAGGGCGGGATCGAGGCCGGCGTGGCGAGCGAAGGCCACCGCTTCGGCCAGACCTTGCACGATGCCGGCGATGCAGATCTGATTGACCATCTTGGCGAGTTGACCGGCGCCCACGTCGCCCATGCGGGTGATTGCCTTGGCATAGGCGGCGATGACCGGCGAGGCCCGCTCCACCGCGCCGGCCTCGCCGCCGACCATGATCGAGAGGGCGCCGTTCCTGGCCCCCGCCTCGCCGCCGGAAACCGGGGCGTCGAGGAAATGGCAGCCGCGCGCCTCGGCCAGCGCCGCCATCTCGCGAGCCACGCGGGCCGAGGTGGTGGTGTGATCGACCACGATCGCTCCGGCCTCCAGCGCCGGAACCGCCTGGGCGACCACCTCGCGCACGTCGTCGTCCGTCCCGATGCAGAGCAGGACCATCTCGCACCCGGCCGCCGCCTCGGCCACCGATCCGCCGACCCGGCCCCCGTGAGCGGCGACCCACGCCTCGCTCTTGGCCGCGCCGCGGTTGAACACCGCCACCTCATGGCCGGCGGCGGCGAGGTGTCCGGCCATGGGGGCACCCATGGCGCCCAGGCCGATGAAGGCGAGTTTCATGGATCTCTCCATCGTGGCGCCGGCCCAAACAACCATCTTGCGTCGCGGTCCGGCATGACCCCTAATCCCCTGGTCGAAGGGCGGTTTCGAGGGACGAATTCAAATCAGGTGACCCAGCACTTTCCGACCCGCCAATTGCGATTTTTCTTGACGGCGCCTTCGCCCTGTCCGTATCTGCCGGACCGCGAGGAGCGCAAGGTGTTCGCCCATCTGCCGATGCTAGACGGCGCGGCGGTCAACGACTCCCTCACCCAGGGCGGCTTTCGCCGCTCGCAGAACATCGCCTATCGCCCGGCCTGCGAGAGTTGCGCGGCCTGCGTGTCGGCGCGTCTGCCGGTGGACGACTATGTGTTTTCGCGTTCGGAGCGGCGGGTGCTGGCGCGGGGGGATGTTTTCGCCCGCCACGTCGTCGAAGCGGAGGCCACGGTCGAACAGTTCGATCTTCTGCGCCGCTATCTCCATTCCCGCCACGCCGACGGGGGCATGGCCGACATGACCTGGGCCGACTATGTGGCCATGGTCGAGGATACGGCGGTGCGCACCCATGTGGTCGAATATCGGACGCGTACGGACGACCGTGGGCCGGGCGCCCTGGTCGCCTGCGCCCTGGTCGATCAGCTCGCCGACGGCCTTTCCCTCGTCTATAGTTTCTTCGATCCGGGGCATTCCCGGGCCAGCCCCGGCTCGTTCATCATTCTGGACCATGTAATCCAGGCGAGCCTGCTTGGCCTGCCCTATCTCTATCTCGGCTATTGGGTGCGGGGGAGCGAGAAGATGGACTACAAGGCCCGATTTTCGCCCCTGGAGATTCTGCGGCCGAACGGCTGGGGCCTGATATCGGCGCGGGATCGACGCTCAGAACCGGCCTGACGGGCGCCGAATGGCCGCCACCGCCCAGTCTTCCGGCCACCCCATCTTCCGCCTGATCGAGGTGATGGGCCGGCTGCGCGACCAGGACGGCGGCTGTCCGTGGGACCTCGAACAGACGTTCGCCAGCATCGTTCCGTATACGGTGGAGGAAGCCTATGAGGTGGCGGACGCGATCGCGCGCGGGAACCTGAGCGATCTGAAGGAAGAATTGGGCGATCTGCTTCTGCAGGTGGTCTACCACGCCCAGATGGCGGCCGAAGCGGGCGCCTTCGACTTCGCCGATGTCGCCGAGGCGATCGCCGACAAAATGATCCGCCGCCACCCCCATGTGTTCGGCGACGGTGAGGCGCGAAGCGCCGCCCAGCAAACATCGGCATGGGACGCGCTGAAGGCCGAGGAGCGGGCGGCCAAGAGCCCCGCCGCCGCCAGCCTGCTGGACGGAATCGCCATCGCCCTGCCGGCCCTGACGCGGGCGGCGAAGCTTTCGAAGCGCGCCGCCGGCGTCGGTTTCGTCTGGCCATCGATGGCCGAGGTGTTGGAAAAGCTCGAGGAGGAGATCTCTGAACTGCGGGCGGAACTGGCGGCCGGCGACACGGTGAAGGCGCGCGAGGAGTTGGGCGATATCCTGTTCGTCTGCGCCAACGTCGCCCGCGAATTGGACGTCGATCCCGAGGCTGCCCTGAGGGGGACCAACGCCAAGTTCGCGCGCCGATTCGCCTTCATCGAGGCGCGGCTGCGCGAAGCGGGCAAGTCGCCGGCCGGGTCGAGCCTGGCGGAGAAGGAAGACCTGTGGCGGGCGGCCAAGGCGACGGAGAGGGCGGACGATGCCTCGGTCGCCGCGGATGGCTCGACGGGTTTCTAGAACTTTTGTCCGCGAGTGACTTTCCCGACGACCGGCGACGATCGGCCCACGGCTCCGGGCCTCATCCGTTCGAAACGGCCGAGCGCCTGGGGGTCTAGCCGGGCGTGGAGAACCAGGGCGCCGGGCTTCTCCTCGCGGCCGGTGATCCGGGCGTGGCGATAAAGCCAGGCGAGAGCTTCACCATCGGAGGGATTGAGGTCAAGGACGACCTCGGGCCCTTCATCGATCAGAGCGGCCAGGGTGGCGAGCAGGGATGGGAGGCCATCGCCGGTGGCCGCCGAAACGACGACGGCGCCGGCGCGGCGCGCCCGTTCATCGACGTCTTGGCGCACGTCCGCGCCCAGCAGGTCGCTCTTGTTCCACACTTCGACGATGCGGCGTCCGGACTCGGCGGCGATCCCGATCTCGGCGAGAACCTCGAGCACGTCATCGCGCTGGGCGTCCGATTCAGCGCCGGCGATGTCGCGCACATGGACGAGGACGTCGGCCGCCCGCACCTCTTCAAGGGTGGCGTGGAAGGCCTCCACCAGCTCGTGGGGAAGGTCGGAGATGAAACCGACGGTGTCGGAGAGGACGGCGGGCCGGCCGCCCGGCAGACCCAGCCGGCGAAGCGTCGGGTCGAGGGTGGCGAAGAGCATGGCCTCGGCCACGACCTTGGCGCCGGTCAGCCGATTGAACAGGGTGGATTTGCCAGCGTTGGTGTAGCCGACCAGGGCGATGGTGGGATAGGACACTCGTCCCCGCGCCGTCCGCTGCAGCCCGCGGGTTCGGCGCACATCGGCCAGTTCGCCCTTGAGTTTGACGATGCGTTCGAGGAGGAGGCGCCGGTCGGCCTCGATCTGGGTCTCGCCCGGGCCGCCCAGGAAACCGAAGCCGCCGCGCTGGCGCTCCAGGTGAGTCCAGGTGCGGACCAGGCGGGAACGCTCATAATCCAGGCGGGCCAGTTCGACCTGCAGCCGACCCTCGCGGGTCCGCGCCCGCCGGGAGAAGATTTCCAGAATGAGGCCGGTGCGGTCGATCACCTTGACCCGCCAGGCCCGTTCGAGATTGCGCTGCTGGACCGGCGTCAGGGCGTCATCGACCACCACTACATCGATGGCTTCAATTTCGCACAGGCTGGCGATTTCGGCTACCTTGCCCTTGCCGAACAAGGTGGCCGGCGCGGGAGCACGGAGGGGGGCGATTAGCCGCTCGCGAACGTCGAGATCGAGCGCCCGGGCGAGGCCGACGGCCTCTTCGAGCCTCGCGCCCGGTTCGCGCGAAGAGCCACGCCGGGAATGGGCCGGATGGATGACAAGCGCCGCCTGGGCGACCGCGCGCCGATCGATGGATTTGGGCTTCAATCGTCGCCGTTTTCGTCGATGGCCGGCTCGTAGAGCTGCACCGGCTGGGCGGGCATGATGGTCGAAATGGCGTGCTTATAGACAAGCTGCACTTGGCCATCGCGGCGCAACAGGACACAGAAGTTGTCGAACCAACTCACGACGCCTTGCAGCTTCACCCCGTTGATCAGGAATATGGTCAGGGGTGTCTTGGCGCGACGGACGCTGTTGAGGAAGGTGTCCTGCAGGTTCTGCTTTTTTTCGCTCGGCACGGGTTGAATTCCCTTGTGTTGTGTTCTGGCTCGCCCGCGTCGGCGGGCCGCGCCGAACCGGCATCTGTCAGGACTCTGGATCGGCCGGCCGCCGCGCCGCTTCGATATAGAGTTCCCGCAGACGTTTCGCCACCGGCCCGGGCGATCCGTCGCCGAGCGCCTGCCCATCGATGCGCACCACCGGCATGACCAGGGTCCCGGCGCCGGTGATGAAAGCCTCCCGCGCCGACCTGGCCTCCTCCACGGTGAACGGGCGTTCCTCCAGCGTCAGTCCGGCGGCGGCGGCGATGGAAAGGAGGGCGTGGCGGGTCACCCCGCGCAGGATGTTGGCCTGGATATCGCGGGTGCGCAGGGCGCCGTCACCATCGACGATCCAGGCGTTGCTGGAGGCGCCCTCGGTAATCAGCCCGAGTTCATCGACAAACCAGGCTTCGGCCGCGCCCGCTTCGCGCGCCGCCTGTTTGGCCAGGACATTGGGCAGAAGGGCAATGGTCTTGATGTCGCAGCGGGCCCAGCGGGTTTCCGGTTGAGTCACGACGGCGACGCCCTTGGCGGCCCGCGCCTGCGCTGCCGCGTGATCGACGTTCTTGGCGCTGATGACGACGCCGGGTGCGACGGGCGGGTCAGGAAAGGCGTGGTCGCGACTGGCGACGCCGCGCGTGACCTGGAGATAGACCACCCCGTCGGTGACCCGATTGCGGCGAATGACCTCGGCGAGAAGGATTTTCAGCGCCCGATCGCTCATCGGCGCGGCGATGCGCAATTCGCCCAGACTTCGAGCGAGGCGTCGGAAGTGGCCGGCGGCGTCGGCGAGGCGACCGTCGAACACTGCCCACACCTCGTAGACGCCATCGGCGAGTTGATAGCCTCGAGCCTCGATATGGACCACCGCCCGGGCGTGAGGCACGAAGCGGCCATTGACATAGGCGACGCGCGTCATCGGCCCGTCCCATCATCGAGGGCGCGGCCAGCCGGAAAACCCAGGGACTTCAGCTTGCGGTGCAAGGCGGAGCGTTCCATGCCGATGAAGGCGGCAGTGCGCGAGATGTTGCCGCCGAAACGCATGATCTGGGCGGTCAGATACTCCTTCTCGAAAAGCTCGCGCGCCTCGCGTAGCGGCAGGGCGATGATCCGCTCGGCGCCCAGGCCCCCGGCATGCGGCGCAGTGGCGGACTCGGCGGGCAGCATGGCGGCGGTGATCGGCTGGGACGGGTCGCCGCCGGCGAGGATCAGGATGCGCTCCACCAGATTGCGCAACTGACGCACGTTGCCGGGCCAGGACTGCACCTGCAGGGTTGCGTAGGCGTCGTCAGCGAGGCGCCGCTTGGGCAAACCCGAGGCGGCGCTCAGGCGGTCGACATAGTAGGCGATCAGTTCGGGGATGTCGTCGCGGCGCTCGGCGAGGCCCGGTACGCGCAGAGGCACCACATTCAGGCGATGGAAAAGGTCCTCCCGCAGGCGACCGGCGGCGATCTCCTCGCGCAGGTCACGCGAGGTGGACGAGACGACGCGCACATCCACCTGGACATCCAGATCTCCACCCACCCGCCGAAACCGCTGATCGACCAGGACGCGCAGGATGCGGCTCTGACTTTCGCGCGGCATGCCCTCGACGTCGTCGATGTAGAGGGTGCCGCCATGGGCGCGCTCGAAGACGCCGATCTTGCGCGGACGGCCACCCTCCCCTTCCTCGCCGAACAGTTCCAGATCCATGCGCTCCGGACTCATGCCGGCGGCGCCGATGGCCACGAATTCACCCTTGGCGCGGGGGCTGGCCGCATGGATCAGGCGTGCCGCGGTCTCCTTGCCCGAACCAGGCGGACCGGAAATCAGCACCCGGCTGTTGGCCGGCGCCACCTTGGCGATCATGGAGCGCAGCTGCTGGGCGGCCGGCGAGGCGCCCACCAGGCCGTCGGGCACGATGACCTGGGTGCGCAGCCTCTGGTTTTCGCGCCGCAGGGTCGCCGCCTCCAGGGCGCGCGACACTAGGAGGACCAGGCGATCGGACTTGAACGGCTTTTCCAGAAAGTCGTAGGCGCCACGCTTGATCGAGCTCACGGCGGTCTCGATGTTGCCATGCCCGGAAATCATGATCACCGGAAGATCGGGATCGAGCGCCTTGACCACATCGAGCAATTCCAGCCCGTCCAGACCGCCGCCCTTCATCCATATATCGAGCACCAACAGCGAGGGCTTCCGCGCGCGAATGGCCGCCAAGGCGGTCTGCGAATCCTGGGCAGTGCGCACGGCGTAGCCGTCGTCTTCAAGGATAGCCGCCACCAACTCACGGATGTCGGCCTCGTCATCGACCACCAGCACGTCCCCGGTCATGCCCGCACCTGCAATGCTTCGCTCGTGGCGCCCATCTCGCGCGCGACGGCGTGGCCGAGGGGGAACGACAAAGTGACACGCGCGCCGCGGCCGTCGGCGGCGTCGGCGAGGACGAGCGCGCCGCCGTGGTCCTCCAGGATTCGTTTGACAATCGCCAATCCGAGCCCCGTGCCCTTCTCGCGCGTGGTGACATAGGGCTCGATCAGGCGGTCGCGGTTTTTGGCGGGCAGGCCGACGCCATTGTCCTCGATCACGAAGTCGAGCGTACCACCATGGGCGACCAGACGGGCTTCAATGCGGCCCGGCGGCCCCGGCCCCGCGACGAGTCGCGCCGCGACGGCCTCGCCGGCGTTCTTCAACACATTGGTCAGAGCCTGGCCGACGATGCGGCCATCGCAGACCAGCGTCGCCTCGGAGGTCGCTTCGACGATCTCCACCGCGACATTGGGATCGGCCACGCGCTGGGTGAACACGGCCTGGCGCAGGAGTTCGGCGGCGTCGTGCGGGGCGAACATCGGCGCGGGCATGCGCGCGAAGGCGGAGAACTCATCGACCATGCGACCGATATCTCCCACCTGACGAATAATGGTGTCCGTGCAGCGATCGAAGGTCTCGAGATCGCCGGTGATCTCCTTGCGGTACTTGCGGCGAAGGCGCTCCGCCGAAAGCTGGATTGGGGTCAGGGGGTTCTTGATCTCGTGGGCGATGCGGCGGGCGACGTCCTTCCAGGCGGCGTTGCGCTGCGCGGCCACCAGCCGGGTGATGTCATCGAAGGTCAGCACCATGCCCTCGGCGCCGCGGCTGACGCGCACCCGCAGGCGACGCGATTCGCCGCCTCTGGCAATATCAACGTCTTCCTCGGCTTCCCCTCCCTGGCCGGAAGCGGCGATAGCCACCACTTCGAGTTCCGGCGCGATGTCGGCCAGCCCGCGGCCCCGATTTTCGCCTTCGGCCAGCGCCAGCAGCAGCGCGGCCTGGCGATTCACGACCGAGACGCGTCCTCGCGGATCGAGACCGATGACCCCCGCGCTGACCCCAAACAAAACCGTCTCCATGAACAGGCGCCGCGACTCGGCGTCAACGTGGGCGGCGCGCAAGGCTTCCTGCTGATCGCTCAGGTCGCGGGTCATGCGATTGAAGGCGCGGGAAAGAACGGCGATCTCCTCGGGATCACTCGCGGTATCGACCCGAGCCGTCAGGTCCCCGCCGGCCACGCGACCGGCCGCATGCACCAATCTCGCCACCGGCGCGGCGATGCTGCTCGCCGCCGCCATGCCCAGCCATACGGCGCCGATCAGGACCAATAGGACGGTCTCCAGATAGCTGAACGCGAACGCCGCCTGGATGCGGGTGCGGCGGGCCTTGGCTTCGCGGTAGGCGGCCAGGGAAGCCTCAGTCTCACGCAGGTGCCGGAAGATCCCGCGATCGACCGGACGAACGACATAGAGGTAGGTCCCCGGGTAGCCCCTCAAGCGATACAAAGCGCGGAACAGATCGACCGACTCGAAGGTCCCCACGGACACAACCCCCTCGTCGGCCGCCCTGAAGGTGGACAGGGGTGGAATCAACAGGGGCGCGGCGCCCGCCGGTTCGGCTCGGGCCAACACCCTGCCTTCACGGTCGATAAGATAGGCGGCCGAAAAACCGTTGTCGGCGGTCATGTCCCTGAGGAAATGGCCAAACGCCACCGGCGTGTCCGAAAGTGTCGGCGCCGCCTGATCCAGTTGGCGCGCCATCGCCGCCACGTGGGCGCCTATGTAATCCTTCTGCTCTTCCACATAGGATCGCGCCACGGTGGCGGAATTTTCAACCACGCTCTGAACGCGGGCGCTGAACCAGTTATCGACGCCGCGGGTGACCAGAACGCCGAAGAACAGGGCGACGATCACCGCTGGCGCCACGGCCGCCAGCGAGAACAGCGCGACAAATCGCAGGTGCAGGCGGGCACCGGCGTCGCTCGACCGCGCTCCCAGCAGCCGCAACACCCGCCAGGCCAGTAGCGCCCCGAGGGCCGCGATCAACAGGAAGCCGAGACCTAAGAACGTGAGCACCAGGGGACTGGCCGGACCCAGCGCCCCGCTCAGATTTGGCGAGGAGCCCAGGGCCACGGAAACGGCGGTCAAGGCGGCGGCCAGCGCATAGCCACCGCCCATCAGCAACCGCAAACGCACCACGCCCGTCCGCGACCCGAACGGCGTCGAGATCAAACTCGGCTCGCCAGACATTGGGGAGAGTCTAAAGCGGACTGTGCCCCAAATTCAACAACCTTGTGGCCAATCGGGCGCACACGCGGCCCTGGTCCTGCTTGTCCAGACCGGCCAGGACCCGCGGTAAGGTGGGTCTTGCCCCATCCGGACGGTCCCAGCAGGGTCAGGAACTCACCGTCCCGCACCTCCAGCGACACGCCGGTCAGAGCGGGGAAGCGGCCGAACCGCTTGTAGATCCCATCGACGGTGAGGGTCATGCGGCCAACCTCGATGGCCGCGGAGTCCAAAGAAGGCGGAGGGCGGCCCGGATATCCCGAGGCGCTTCCAGGCGGCACAGGCGCGCCCGCGCGGCGCGCCTCTCGTCCGCCGAGCTGGGCCAGGGCGCGGCGGCGACATAGGCCGCCAGATGCTTGCGAAACATGCGCGCGCCCAGGGCTTCTCCGTAGAAACGGACGCTAGCCTCCAGGTGTTCTACGACGATGTGAAGACGCTCTCGACAGCCGGGTTCCCGGACGAAGCGCGAATCCAGCCCCGCCTCGATCATCGCCGCGAGCCACGGCCTACCCGTGGCGGCCCGGCCGATCATGACGCCATCGGCGCCGGAGGCGGTCAGCGCGGCCCAAGCCGAACTCGCGTCCGACACGTCGCCATTGACCAGCACCGGAATGGTCACGGCCGCCTTCACCGCGCGCACGGCGGCCCAGTCGGCGGCGCCGGCGTAGAACTGGCGGCGCGTTCGGCCGTGGACCGTGACGGCGGTCGCCCCTGCGGCCTCGGCGCGGGCGGCCAACTCCGGCGCGTTGCGGGTATCGTCGTCCCACCCCAGGCGCATCTTGACCGTAACCGGCGCATCGACCGCCTCGACGGCGGCGGCGACGAGCGATTGCGCCAGATCCAGGTCTCGCATCAACGCCGAGCCCGACAGATGGCCAGTGACCTCCTTGGCCGGACAGCCGAAGTTGAGATCGACGATCTGGGCGCCGGCGCGGACGGCCAGACGCGCGCCCTCCGCGATCCAGGCGCGCTCGCGGCCGACGAGCTGCACCACCATCAGCGGCAGACCGCAGCCCACCGCGGCGCGCCTGACCACATCGGGCCGATTTTGGGCGAACTGGGCGCAGGCCACCATTTCAGTGGCGACGTAAGAAGCGCCAAGGCTGGCGGCGATCTGGCGAAAGGGCAGATCGGAAACTCCGGTCATCGGCGCGATCCACACCCGCCCTGGGACCTCGACCGACCCGACCTTCAATTTACCGCCCATTTTTTGCTTATTGGCGTCGCCCGATTTTTAGGCGAGTTGTGCGGTGCGGTAAAGTGTGGACAAGCGACGCGGCCACGCTAAACAGCTGCATGGAATTTTCCGCGATCATCGTCGCGGCGGGGTCGGGCGAGCGGGCCGGCCCGGGAGGCGCCAAGCAGTGGCGGTCGCTGGCCGGAAAGCCGGTGGCCCGATGGTCCATGGAAGCTCTCCTGTCGGCCGGCGCGCGGCGCGTGGTCGCGGTCATCGCGGCCGGCGACGAGGCGCGGGCCGCCGACGCCTTTGCCGGGCTTGAGCGTTGGTCGATGACAGTGGGCGGGGCCACCCGCGCTGGGTCCACGATCGCCGGCCTGCGCGCCCTGCCGGCCGACGCCGGAGAAATCGTGCTGATCCACGACGCCGCCCGCCCTTTCCTGTCGGGCCGGCATATCGTGACGCTCACCGAAGCGCTGGCCGGCGCGGACGGCGCGGTCCCCGCGTTGCCGATGGCCGACACACTCAAATGGCGCGACGAGGCGAGCGGCGCCGTCTCCACCGCCCCTCGCACCTCCCTGTGGCGCGCCCAGACTCCGCAGGCCTTCCGCCGTGAGCTGCTGAGCGCGGCCTATGCCGCGTGGCCGCCCGGCGAGACGCCCACCGATGACGCCGTCGTGGTCGAGCGCGCCGGCGGCCGGGTGGTTCTGACCGCCGGCGATCCGATGCTGATGAAACTGACCTATCCGGAGGACTTCGCCATGGCCGAACAACTCGCCGGGGCGGCGCGGGTGACGCGGATCGGCCAGGGCTTCGACGCTCACCGTTTTGGGCCGGGCGCGGTTGTCTGGCTGTGCGGGGTGAAGATCGACCACCACCATGGCCTGATCGGCCACTCCGACGCCGACGCCGGCCTGCACGCCTTGACCGACGCCCTGCTGGGTTCGGTCGGCGAAGGGGACATCGGCGATCATTTCCCGCCCGGCGACCCGCGCTGGAAAGACGCACCGTCCAGCCTGTTCCTGAGCCACGCCGCCGGCCTGATCGCGGCGCGGGGCGGCAGGGTGGTGAATGTGGACGTCACCTTGATCTGCGAGCGGCCTAAGATAAAGCCGCATCGGGACGCCATGCGAGCGCGCCTGTCGGAGCTCCTGCACCTGCGGCCAGATCAGGTGAGCGTCAAGGCGACCACCACCGAGGCCATGGGCTTTACCGGTCGCGAAGAGGGGCTCGCGGCCCAGGCGGTCGTCAGCGTGGATTTCCCGGCCTGAGTCGCCATGGAGGGTGCTTCGATGTTTTCGCTGGAAATCGAGACTCTCGCCCGGCTGGTGATCGACGACGCCCGCGAACGCGCCTTACGCATCGTCACGGCGGAAAGCTGCACCGGCGGATTGGTGGCGGCGGCGATCTGCGCCATTCCCGGCGCCTCGGACGTCTTCGAGCGTGGGTTCGTCGCCTACACCAATCGCGCCAAACAGGAATTGCTGGGAGTGTCCGGCGATCTGATCGCCGATCTGGGCGCCGTCTCCGAGCCGATCGCACGGATGATGGCCGAGGGCGCCTTGGAAAATTCCCACGCCCACCTCGCGGTGGCCGTCACCGGGGTGGCCGGGCCTGGCGGCGGAACGCCGCTGAAGCCGGTGGGCACGGTGCATCTGGCCACCTCGCGCGCCAATCAATCGGTCCAGCACCGGATGGAAGTCTTCGACCTGGATTCGCGTTCGGAGATCCAGATGGCCGCCGTCCAGACGGCGCTGGAAATGCTCAGGGAGCGGCTGCGCTGAGCCTGTTCACCCATACAGCGCCTTCGCTCGCCGTTCAAAGCAACCCACCAGCTTGGTCGCCGCCTTCTCGAAATTCGCGGCCAGCAGGCGCTCCAGAAACCTCGAGCCGAACTCGAAGTCGATGTCGAAGGTGAGTTCGGCGCCGGTGGGATGGGGCTTGAATCGCCAGCGGTTCTCGAGTTTGCGGAAAGGACCGGAGAGAAGATCGACATCGATGGCTAGGGCCGGCTGGTCGAGCCGAACGCGGGTAAAGAACCGCTCGCGCAGGAGCGAAAACTTCACCTCCGCCTCGGCGTCGAGCAGGACCACGCCCGCGCCGTCATCGCGCCGGTTCCAGGTGCGAAGCGCGCTCACCCAGCGCACGAACTGAGGATAGCGCTCCACGTCGCCGACCAGATCGAAGAGCTGTCCGGCCGTATAGGGCAGGACACGCGTCAGGCCGTGGCGCAAACGAGCGCCTTGTCTGGCGGAAGGGCTTGGCGCGCCGCCTTCAGGCGAGCGAAGTCCTCGCCGGCGTGGTGCGAGGAGCGGGTGAGCGGGCTGGCCGACACCATCAGAAAGCCCTTGGCGCGGGCGATGGTCTCAAGGGCGTGGAACTCCTCGGGACTGACGAAGCGGTCGATGGCGGCGTGCTTGCGGGTCGGCTGGAGATACTGGCCGATGGTGATGAAATCGACGCCGGCCGAGCGCATGTCGTCCATCACCTGCATCACCTCCGCCTTGGTTTCGCCCAGGCCCACCATCAGGCCCGACTTGGTGAACAGGTCCGGCGCGCGCTCCTTGACCCGCTCTAGCAGACGCAGGGAGGCGTAGTAGCGGGCGCCGGGCCGGATGGAGAGATAGAGGCGCGGGACGGTCTCCAGATTGTGGTTGAAGACGTCGGGATGGGCGTCGATCACCCGCAGGGCGGCGGCGACCGGCTTGCGCAGAAAGTCGGGAGTGAGGATCTCGACGGAGGCGCCGGGCGCGGCGGCGCGGATGGCGCGGACGGTGGCCGCGAAATGCGCCGCCCCGCCGTCGGCCAGGTCGTCGCGGTCCACCGAGGTAATGACCACATGCTTGAGACCCATGGCGGCGACGGCCCGACCCACCCGCGCCGGCTCGGTGGGATCGAGGGGCCCGGGAAGGCCGGTGGCGACATTGCAGAAGGCGCAGGCGCGGGTGCAGGTGTCGCCCATGATCATCATGGTGGCGTGCGACTTGGACCAGCACTCGCCGATGTTGGGGCAGCCGGCCTCCTCGCAGACCGTGGTCAGGCCGTGCTCCCTGACGATGGCGCGGGTCTCGTTGTAGCCGATCGAGCCGGGGGCGCGGACGCGCAGCCACGGCGGCTTCTTCAGGACCGGCGTGTCGGGGCGCCCCTGCTTTTCCGGATGGCGCGCCGCGCGCGGGTCCGCTCGTTCGATGACCGTGGCCATGCGCCTAGATCGTCGCTCTTGACGCCGGGATCAAGCACCTTGTCTATAGCGGCGGCGCCAAGGACTCGCATTTTTCCAAGAGGAAGGCTCTCGCCATCATGGCGCCCGCATTCGACCCCGACCCGTTCGACCCCGACCCGTTCGACCGCAACCTGTTCGACGCCCTGCTGGACGCCGCCCATCGCTTCGGCGCGAAAAAGCCGATCCTGGAGGACCAGGAGCGAAACCCGTTAAGCTACATAGACCTGATCCGGGCCAGCTTCGCCCTCGGGCGCAAACTGGCGGCGACGACCAAGCGCGGCGACGCCGTCGGCCTCCTGCTGCCGTCGAGTTCCGCCGCTGTGGTGACCTTCTTCGCCCTGCACGCCTTCGGCCGCGTTCCAGCCATGCTCAATTTCACCGCCGGCATCCGCAATCTGCGCGCCGCCGTCAAACTGGCCGGCGTCAAACGGGTGCTCACCTCGCATCGCTTCGTCGAACAGGGCAAGCTGCACGACCTGGTGGACGCCCTCGAGGACCGCTGCGAGATCATCTATCTGGAGGATGTGCGCAGGACGATCGGCGCGGCTGACCGCCTCTTCGCCCTGACCGCCTCCCTGCTTCCCCGCCAGTTCAGGACGCGGACCCGGCCCGCCGATCCGGGTGTGATCCTGTTCACCTCCGGCAGTTTCGGCGCGCCCCGCGGGGTAGTGCTCAGCCAGGCCAATCTGCTGGCCAACGTGTCCCAGATCGCCGCCCACATCGATCTCGATCCAGATTGGGTGATGTTCAATCCCCTGCCCGTGTTCCACTGTTTCGGCCTGACCGGGGGGGTGATGCTGCCCATCCTCACCGGCATGAAGGCTTTCCAGTATCCAAGCCCGCTGCACGTCAGGCTGATCCCACCGCTGATCCGCGACTGCGGGGCCAGCATCCTTTTGGCCACCGACACTTTCGTCAATCAGTACGCGCGGACGGCGGAGCCCGGCGACCTTTCCGGCCTGCATTTCATCGTCTGTGGGGCGGAAAAGGTTCGTGAGGAGACCCACAACCTGATCGCCGAACGGTTCGGGCCGATCCCGGTGCTGGAAGGCTACGGGGCCACCGAGGCTTCGCCGGTGATCGCCGTCAACAAGCCCACCGACAATCGCCGCGGCACGGTGGGTGGCCTGCTGCCCGGGATGCGCACGCGCCTCGAATCGGTGCCGGGGATCGCGCGCGGCGGGCGCCTGTTCGTCAGCGGCCCCAACATCATGACCGGCTACCTGGAGGCGGCCGGTGAACTGGAGCCGCCTCCCGACGGCTGGCACGACACCGGCGATGTGGTGGAGATCACCGACGACGGCTGGGTCACTATACTGGGAAGGGTGAAGCGCTTCGCCAAGATCGGCGGCGAAATGGTCTCGCTCGCCGCCGCCGAGGACATGGCCGCCGCCCTGTGGCCGAACGCGCGCCACGCGGTGATCTCCCTGCCCGACCCCAAGAAGGGCGAGCGCCTGATCCTGGTCACCGACCGGCCGGACGCCGAGGTCTCCGCTCTCATCGCTCACGCCCAGAGCGTCGGCGCGCCGGAGTTGACCGTGCCGCGCCGGATCGTGAAGGTGCCCGAGGTGCCGGTTCTCGGCTCGGGCAAGACCGACTACGTCGCCATCCAGCGCATGGCGGAGACCTGAAGGCCGCCGGCGCGTCGGCCGACAATCGAAGGGGAGCAAACCATGGAAAATCTGAACGTCTGGGCGCCGCGCGTCCTCAGCCTGCTGCGCATCGTGGCGGCGCTGTTGTTCATCGAGCACGGGTCCATGAAGCTCATTCATTTTCCCATTCCCCAGCCGGGCGTCCCGAGCCCTTTGCCGACGCTCATGGTCGTGGCCGCCTGCCTGGAGATCGGCGGCGGCGTGCTGCTGGTCCTGGGTCTCTTCACCCGCCCCGTGGCCTTCATCTTGGCCGGTGAAATGGGGGTCGCCTATTTCACCGCCCACTTCCCGCAGAGCCCATGGCCCGGCGTCAACCAGGGCGGCGAGGCGATCCTCTACTGTTGGTTTTTCTTCTATCTGGTGTTCGCTGGGGGCGGCGTATGGAGCCTCGACGTGGCGATGGACCGAAAATCCTGAAAAGGCACTATGGCCAATCGGCGTTGCACAACACCACGCGATAACCGTCGGGATCTTCAAAGGTCAGTCCATGCCGGTCCCAGTAGGGATTGAACGAGGCAACCGGCTCGTGACCCGACCGCTTCATTCGGACCACGGCGTCATTCCAGTTTCGGGTGTCGGGAAGATAGAAGACCAGCAGGTTGTCCGGGCTGGGGGCCCTCCCCGCGACTTGCCCGTGGGTGCGGGTAAATTCGAAGTGATACGTCGCCCCCTCCCCGCCGAGCATCACCCCGTCGAAGCCATCGTGATCCTGGAATCGACCCAGCTCGGCAAGGCCCAGGCCCTCGCGGTAGAACCGGGAGACCGTCTCTAAATTATCGGTCGGACGGGCGACCCGCAGCTTTGGCACGCCCGTCATCCCCCGCGCTACTACAGGTGCAGCACCCGCCCGAACGCGTCCAGCGCCGATTCGTGCATGGCTTCGCTCATGGTCGGGTGGGGGAAGACGGTGGCGAAGAGGTCGGCTTCGGTGGCTTCCATGGTGATGGCCAGGGCGAAACCCTGGATCATTTCGGTGACTTCCCCGCCGATCATGTGGGCGCCGACAAGGGCGCCGGTGGCGGCGTCGAACACCGTCTTGACCAGGCCCTCGGTCTCGCCCGACGCAATCGCCTTGCCGTTCACCCGGAACGGGAAGCGGCCGACCTTGATCTCCAGGCCCTTGGCCTTGGCCTGGGCCTCGGTCAGGCCCACCGAGGCGACCTGGGGGGTGGAATAGGTGCAGCCGGGGATGGGGGCGAAAAGGTTGGAGTCGGCCACGCCGGCGATATGCTCGACGCAATGGACCCCCTCGTGGCTGGCCTTGTGGGCCAGCCAGGGTGGGCCGGCGACATCGCCGATGGCATAGAGGCCGGCGACGTTGGTGGCCCCGTGGCCGTCGATGACCACATGGCCGCGATCGATTTTCACCCCGAGCGCCTCCAGGCCCAAGTCTTCCACATTGCCGTCGATGCCCACCGCGACGATGGCGACGCCCGCCTTCAGGGATTCGGTCTTGCCGGCCGCGTCGAGATCGACAGTGACGCCGCTCTTCGATTTGGCGAGCTTGACGACCTTGGCGCCGACGCGGAACTTGATCCCGCGCTTTTCAAAAGCTTTCTGGGCAGTTGACGAGATTTCCTCGTCCTCGACCGGCAGAATGCGAGGCAGGGCTTCGATCACCGTCACCTCGGCCCCGAGGGCGCGATAGAAGCTGGCGAATTCAATACCGATGGCCCCCGAGCCGATGACGAGAAGCGACGCGGGCGCCTTGCCCGGAACCATGGCCTCGCGATAGGTCCACACCCGCTCGCCGTCCGGCGCCAAGCCGATCGCCGGGATGACCCTGGCGCGGGCTCCGGTGGCGAGAATCACCGATTTGGCGTTCAGGGTGCGCGCGCCGCCGGCCTTCAGGGCGACAACCACCTTGGGCGCGGGGAGGGCCTTTTCAAGCTTGGCCATCCCCTCCACCACCTCGATCTTGTGCTTCTTCATCAGGAAAGCGACGCCGGCGGAGAGCTGTTTGGCGATCTTGCGCGAACGATCGACGAGCTTGGTGAAATCGTAGGACCGGCCTTCGACGGCGAGCCCATAGTCGTCCAAATGCCCTAGCTGTTCATAGATTTCCCCCGATTTCAGCAACGCCTTGGTGGGAATGCAGCCCCAGTTGAGGCAGATACCGCCCAGGGCGTCGCGCTCGACGATGGCGGTCTTCAGGCCCAGTTGGCTGGCGCGGATGGCCGCCACATAGCCGCCGGGGCCGGCCCCGATGACGACCAAGTCGAAGGCGTCCGCCATTTAGAGCGCCGCCTCGATGGCGCTCTCCAGCGCCTTTGGTTCGGTGTTGGGGGCGAAGCGGGCGATGACCTCGCCGTCGCGGCCGATCAGGAACTTGGTGAAGTTCCATTTGATGGCCTCGCTGCCGAGCAGGCCCTTCTTTTCGTGCTTGAGCCAGGCGTAGAGCGGATCGGCCCGGCCGCCGTTGACCTCGATCTTGGCCATCATCGGGAAGCTCACCTCGTAGGTGAGCGAACAGAAGCTGGCGATCTCTTCGGCGTTCCCTGGCTCCTGGCCGCCGAACTGGTTGCAGGGAAAGCCCAAGATCGTCAGACCCTTATCTTGGTATTTTTGCCAAAGTTCTTCGAGCCCGGCATATTGCGGCGTGAAGCCGCACTTGCTGGCCGTATTGACGATCAGCAGCACCCGACCCCGGTGGTCGCCGAGCGACGCGGGTTTGCCGTCCAGGGTCTGGGCCGTGAAATCGTAGGCGTTCATGAACCGGCGTCCCGTCTCAAACGATCATGGTGATCGGATCTTCGATCATAGCCTTAAACGCGGCCAGGAAACGCGCGCCGATGGCGCCATCGACCACCCGGTGATCGCAGGTCAGGGTGACGGTCATCACCGTGGCGACCGCCAGCGTGTCGCCGCGCGCCACCGGGCGCTTCTCACCGGCCCCCACCGATAATATGGCGCCCTGCGGCTCGTTAATGATCGAGGCGAACGACTTGATGCCGAACATGCCGAGATTGGAGATGGAGAAGGTGCCGCCCTGATATTCCTCTGGCTTCAGCTTGCGGTCGCGAGCCCGCTGCGCCAAATCTTTCATTTCACGGGCGATCTGGGCGACGCCCTTGGTCTCGGCGGCGCGCACGATGGGGGTGATCAGGCCCCCCTCGACGGCCACCGCCACGGCGATGTCGGCGTGGTGGTGCAGGGCGATGCCTTTGGGGCTGTAACTGGCGTTGGCGGCCGGCACCCGCTTTAGGGCCGTGGCCGCCGCCTTGATCACCAGGTCGTTGACGCTGACCTTGACGCCGTCGGCCTCCAGCAGGGCGTTGATGGCGACGCGTCCGGCCAGAAGATGGTCGATCTCCAGGTCGATGGTGAGCGGGAAGTGCGGCACGTCGCGGAAGCTGTCGGTCATCCGCCGCGCCACCGTCTTCTTCATTCCGTCGAGCGGAACCAGATCATAGGAACCCGGGGCTATGCCCATCTGCTCGAGAGATTTCACCTGGCGCGGCGTCTCGGCGGCGGTCGCGCCGACGGGCGATCCCTTCACGCCCTCCACATCGCGCCGGATGATCCGTCCGTGCGGGCCGGAGCCCTTGATCGTGGCCAGATCGACGCCGAGTTGAGCCGCGAGGCGCTTCGCCAGCGGCGAGGCCATAATGCGCTCCTCATCGACAGCCCTCGCCCCGCTTGCGGGGGAGGGGGTTGGGTGAGGGGATGGCGCCGCCGCTTTACCCTCTCTGGAAATGTCTGTCGCGCGGCTGGACGCCTCACCCAACCCTTTCCCCGCGAGCGGGGCGAGGGCTTTGACTGATGGAGCATGAATATCGGAGTCTGCAGGCTGCTTCGCGGGCGCGGGCGCCGCCTCTTCCCCCTCCCCTTTCAACCGCGCGATCGGCGCGTTCACCTTGACGCCTTCCGTCCCCTCGGCAACCAGCAGGGCGTCGATCACCCCCTCGTCCACCGCCTCCACCTCCATGGTCGCCTTGTCGGTCTCGATCTCGGCGATCACATCGCCGGACTTCACCGCGTCGCCCACCTTCACATGCCACTTGGCCAGCGTGCCCTCCTCCATGGTGGGCGACAGGGCCGGCATCAGAATGTCGGTCACGAGGCCTCCTTCGAAAGATGCGTCAGGGCACCGGCGTGGACCTCCCAGTCGCGTCCGTCGAAGGTGGTGACGGTGATCTCCAGCGCGGCCGGATCGTCCAGGCAATGGGCGTTGATCGACCAGCCGTCCGGGTTGGACCTGGGTCGGTAGAAGCTCTTGACGCCGCACACCCGGCAAAAGAGGTGGCGGGCGGCGTGGGTGTTGAAGATGTAGGTGGTCAGGCGGTCGGCGCCCTGGATCAGGCGAAACCGGCTTTCCGGCACGATGACGTGGAGAAAGCCGGTCCGCGCGCAGATCGAGCAGTTGCAGGCCTGGGCTTCGATGGCGCGGGGCAAGGCCACTTCGAACCGCACCGCGCCGCAATGGCAGCCTCCGCCGCGCCAGACTTGCTCGGCGTCCGCCCTCATCGGTAGCACACCGCCTTGGCGGCCCTGATGATCTTCTCCACCGACGGCAGCGACAGGGCCTCCAGATTGGCCGCGTAGGGCAGCGGCACATCCTCCTGATGGACCCGTGCCGGCGGGGCGTCCAGATAGTCGAAAGCGTGTTCGACCACCCGCGCCGCCACCTCGGCGCCGACCCCGAACGGTCCCCAGCCTTCCTCGATGGTGACCAGACGTCCCGTCTTCTTGACGCTTTCGACGACAGTTTCGTGGTCGAGGGGGCGCAGGGTGCGAAGGTCGATGACTTCGGCCTCGATGCCCTCGCCGGCCAGTTCCTCGGCCGCCTGCAGGGCCAGTCCCACCCCGCGCGCGTGGGTCGCCAAGGTGACGCCGTCGCCGGCGCGGCGGATCTTGGCCTTGCCGATGGGGACCAGCCAGTCGGCCACGTCGGGAACCTCGAACTCGTGGCCATAGAGCATTTCGTGTTCGAGGAAGACCACCGGATTGGGGTCGCGGATGGCGGATTTGAGCAGGCCCTTGGCGTCGGCGGCGTCCCAGGGCGCGACGACCTTCAGCCCCGGCACATGGCCGTACCAGCTCGAATAGTCCTGGCTGTGCTGGGCGCCCACCCGCGCCGCCGCGCCGTTGGGACCCCGGAACACCACCGAGCAGCGGATCTGGCCGCCGGACATGTAGAGGGTCTTGGCAGCCGAATTGATGATGTGGTCTATGGCCTGCATGGCGAAATTGAAGGTCATGAATTCGACGATCGGCTTCAGGCCCGCCATCGCCGCGCCGACGCCCAGGCCCGCGAAGCCGTATTCGGTGATCGGAGTGTCGATCACCCGCCGCTCGCCGAACTCCTGCAGCAGATCGCGGCTGACCTTATAGGCGCCCTGATACTGCGCCACCTCTTCGCCCATCAAAAAGACGGTCTCGTCGCGCCGCATCTCCTCGGCCATGGCGTCGCGAAGAGCGTCGCGAACGGTGGTTTTGGTGAAGGTCACGCCTGCCGGGAATTCGGGGTCGGCGGCGTTCGTTGCGGCATCGCCCCCTCCACCGCGGAGCCTGTCCTCGGGCCGGCCTTCGGCCGGACCCGGGCGCGGTCTCCCTCCCCCAGGGGGGGAGGAGAGTTTGGGTGGCGGAGCGGCCTCACTCCTCTCTTCCCCCTCCCCTTTCAACCGCGCGATCGGCGCGTTCACCTTGACGCCTTCCGTCCCCTCGGCAACCAGCAGGGCGTCGATCACCCCCTCGTCCACCGCCTCCACCTCCATGGTCGC
>JBBRPN010000002.1:0-76980 GCA_038227925.1 Caulobacterales bacterium
GATCCGCCCCACCGGCCTGATCGACCCCCCGGTGATCATCCGCCCGGTCTCCAAGAACCCCGACGGCTCATTCTTCTCCCAGGTCGACGACGTGATCGCCGAGTGCCGCGACGTCGCCCTGGCCGGCTACCGCACCCTGGTCACCGTGCTGACCAAGAAGATGGCCGAGGACCTCAGCGAATACATGCACGAGCAGGGCCTGCGCGTGCGCTACATGCACTCCGACGTGGACACCATGGAGCGGATCGAGATCATCCGCGACCTGCGCCTGGGGGCCTTCGACGTGCTGGTCGGCATCAACCTGCTGCGCGAGGGGCTGGACATCCCCGAATGCGGCCTGGTGGCCATCCTCGACGCCGACAAGGAGGGGTTCCTGCGCTCCGAAACCTCCCTTATCCAGACCATCGGCCGGGCGGCGCGCAACATCGACGGCAAGGTGATCCTCTACGCCGACAGCATGACCGGCTCCATGGAGCGGGCCATGGCCGAGACCAGCCGCCGCCGCGACAAGCAGGCCGCCTGGAACGCGGCGCACGGCATCACCCCCGAAAGCATCAAGAGCCAGATCAAGGATCTCCTCGCCACGCCCTACGAGCGCGGCGACAGGGTGACCGTGGATGTCGGCGTGGCCGAGGACGCGCGGCCGTTCCTGGGCAGCAACTTCCAGGCGACGTTGCGCGACCTGGAGGGGCGGATGCGTTCGGCGGCGAGCAATCTGGAGTTCGAGGAGGCGGCGCGGCTGAGGGACGAGATCAAGCGGCTGAAGCTGCTCGACCTGGAATTCGCCAACGAAGCGATGACCCCGGTCGGCGAAACCCCCGACCGCCAGGCGCCGGCCCGCGCCCGCTCCGAAGCCCGCGCCGAGGCCGCCGCGCGGTTCAGGAAGGGCGGGAAAAGATAGGGGGCGTAACGAACCGTCGTAGCGCCCGATCCCAGCCCGCTTTTTGGCTTCGTCCTTCGGTTCGGGTCCGAGTTTTTGTCAGGACCCTCACTCCACTTCTTTCGCCAAATTGCTTCGCGGCTCAAATGTCGCGTTTCAGCCTTGTCTCTGGCGTCCTCAGCATCAATGACGTATATGACATAGGGGCGCTCATCGCTCGCGCGGAGGATGAAATGGCGAACGCGGAATCCACGATCCCGGTGAACCAGATACAGCGAAGCTGGGGCGAGGTTTCCGATCGCGCCCTTCGCGCGCCCATCGTCATCACCGCCAAGGGTCGGCCACGCCATGTGCTGATGGCCTTCGACGAATACCAGCGCCTCAAGGCGCGCGACCGCCGCGCCTATCGAATTGAGGACCTGCCCGACGACCTCGCGGGCCTGCTCGATGCCGGACTGGACGAACTGTGGAATCCGAACACGACCGCTGAAGATGGCGACACCCTCGTCGCCTAGCCGTCTGCCGGCGCCGGGGGATGTTTTACCCTACGGATTCCTATGGTCGCATCAGTTCGAGAACGCCCGGGAGAACCCGGTCAAGGAGCGGCCCTGCGTGATTGTCCTGGCGGTCGGCGAAGGGCGCAATCCCCAGGTCATCGTCGCGCCGGTCACATCCCGCGATCCGCGCCGCGAAGACGCCATCGGCTTGAGCGCGGGGGCGCTCGGCCTGGACCGTCCCAGTTGGATCATCCCATGGGAACTCAATGCATTTCGGTGGCCAGGTCCGGACGTCGGCCGCGCGGCCCGGCCCGCCGGGGCGTGGTGGCGCATCGGCGCCCTCGCCCCACATCTGAGGCAAAGATTGCGCGACGCGGTGGAGGCGGCGTTGAAGGAACGGCGCGCGAAGATCGCGCGGCGGACACAGTAGGCGCCGGCGATCCGTCATGCGAACCCCCACCGACGCCGAACTCCTCGCCTACATGCGAAGCCACAAGCTTGCCGTGGTCTCGACCGTCGATGCGTCGGGAAGTCCCCAGGCGGCGCTGGTCGGGGTGGCGACGACCGAAGCCTTCGATCTGATCTTCGATTCGGTCTCGACCAGCCGCAAACACGCCAACCTGATGCGCGATCCGCGCGCGGCGGTGACCTTCGGCGGCCCGGCCGAACAGACGCTGCAATTCGAGGGCCTCGCCCTCCCCGTTTCCACCACCGACCCCGCCGACGCGCCCTGGCGCGAGGCCTATTACCGGGCCTGGCCCGAGTGCCGAGACCACCTCGCCTGCCCACCCTCGCCTATTGGCGCATCGCGCCGCGCTGGCTGCGCTACAGCGACTACGACCGCGGGCCGCTGATTTTTGAGCGGATGTTCGAATAAGGATAGAACGAAACACGAACTTTTGATCGCCGCGTTCGACCGTCGCCCTTATAATTCCTCTGAGAGACGCCTTGAATCCACTCGCCGTGATGACTTCTTCAACCCAGCGACACACCGAGCGAATCGGGACGGGCGCGACCGCCGAGCAAAAGCGCCTCATCGCCGAGGCGGCCGCCGTCGAGGGCCGGACGCTCGCCGCCTTTGTCCTAGCCCACGCGCTGGAAGCCGCGCGTTTGATCGGGGAGTCGCGACGCGCCCCCACACCGGGGACTTTCGAAGTCCTCTGCCGGATCGACGCCTTCGCGGACTACGTCGCGGAGGTGGAAGCCGACAGTCCAGAAGAGGCGGCGGAATTGGCGCGTGATAACCACGCCGACTACAAATGGGACCAGCGATCAGTACAAGAATTCGATGCGCGCCTTTATGTCACCCTCGACGCGGACGGGGACGAAATCGAACGCACTCAGATCGGTGATTTTTAGCGTCCCTTTCCATTTGACGTGTAGCCTAGGGGGCGGATGGTCGATGAACCGCTGAACCTGGGCTTCGAGGAGGCCGCGACGGCGTTTGTCAGCGCGTCGCAGAACGCCCGCGTCTGGACCGAGCAATGGGTCGGCGCGAACCTTTTCTGCCCCAACTGCGGCGCGCCCCGCGTCCTTCAGTTCCCGGGCAACCGCGAGCTCGCGGACTTCTTCTGCGGCGTCTGCGCCGAAGAGTTTGAACTGAAGAGCCAGAAGGGCCGGTTCGGGCCGCGGGTCGTGGACGGCGCATTCGGCACGATGTGCGAGCGATTGGCGTCGAGCAACAACCCGAGCCTCATCCTGATGAACTACGATCTGGCCCGGTTCGGCGTCACCGACCTGTTCTTCGTGCCCAAGCATTTCTTCGTGCGAGAGATCATCCAGGAGCGAAAGCCGCTGGCGCCCACAGCGCGGCGCGCCGGCTGGGTGGGATGCAACATCCTGCTGAGTGAAATTCCGAGCAGCGGAAAAATCTTCTTCGTGCGCGATGGCGGGGCGGCCCCGCGCGATCTGGTCATGGAACAATGGCGAAGCACCTTGTTCCTTAAGGATCGGGGCGTCGCCGCGCGGGGCTGGCTGATCGAGGTGATGAAATGCGTCGAGCGGATCGGGCGCGTCGCGTTCACATTGGAGGACGTCTACGGTTTCGAGGATCGGCTAAAGGCCATCTATCCGGGCAACCAGAATGTGCGGCCGAAGATTCGTCAGCAACTGCAAGTCCTGCGGGATCAGGGATATTTGGATTTCCTGGGCTGCGGTCGGTATCGGCTTCGCAACGCGGGGTAGCGCCCTCTCCGTTCGTCGTTGGCTCGGGCGGCGAGAAGCAGCGCCGATCTCGCAGCACTCAGACGCCTTCGCCCAGCCCCACCCGTCTGCTCCCGCTTTCGCGGGAGTCGCGCCCGCCCTCCTCATGCAAACGGAAGGGAGGCAAATGTTACAAGCGATTGCCCTGCCAGACGAAGGCGTCCGCGCCATAGCCCTGGAAATAGAGCAGGGCGGTGAGGTCGGCGTGGTCCACCCGCGCGTCGGCGCGGGCGGCGACGATCGGCTGGGCCCCCCAGGCGACGCCCAATCCCGCCGCCTCGATCATCGCCAGATCGTTGGCCCCGTCGCCGACCGCCAGGGTTTGCGAAAGATCCAGGCCCAGCGCGGCGGCTTCCTCCCGCAGCGCCGCCAGCTTGGCCGCGCGGCCGAGGATGGGCTCGGCCACCGCGCCGGTCAGACGGATCCCGTCGTCGATGAGGCGGTTGGCGCGGTGGGCCGAGAACCCCGCCGCCTCGGCCACCCGGCCGGTAAAAAAGTCGAAACCGCCGGAGACCAGCACGCAGCGGGCGCCGCGGGCGGTCATGGTCGCGGCCAGGGTGGCCGCCCCGCGGTTGAGCCGCACCCGTTGGTCATAGACCCGTTGTAGGGCTCCCAGCTCCAGCCCTCGCAGCATCGCCACTCGTTCGCACAGGGCGCCCTCGAAGGCGATCTCGCCGGCCATGGCGCGGGCGGTGATGGCGGCGACCTCGCGCCCGACACCGGCGAAATCGGCCAGTTCGTCCAGGCACTCGCAGCCGATGACGGTGGAATCCATGTCGGCCACCAGCAGATGCTTACGCCTTCCGGCGGCCGGCTGGACGCAGAAATCGACCTGGTGGCGCCCGAGGGCCTGGCGGGCGTGGCCGCGCAGGGCCGCCGGCCCGTCGCCTTCGACGAAGATGTCCGCCGCGCCCTCGCCCAGGATCGCGGTCTCCTGGACCGGCCGTCCCGCCGCCGCCACCGCGTCCAGGGCGGCGGGAAAGGCCGCCTCGAGGGCGTCACGGTCGCCGGCGACCAGGGTGAGGACAAGGCGCATATCCGCATCTGGCGGATCGCGCGACGGGCGGCAAGAGCGATGAACGCGCCCTGACCTCCGGTTTCAGATTTCCTTCAGTATCCGGCGCGCAGAGTGCGCGGCGACGGTCGTCGATCCCGGCGGCCGGCGATCCGGGATAACGGTCATGAGCGACACGGCGCGCGACATCGAATGGCAGTATCTGGACAGCCCGGTGAGCGGCGCCGTCCAGGTGGGAGAACTGGTCTCCGCCGCCGCCGGCGGCCTGCCGATCTACAAGGTCATGGCCCTGGGCGGCGGCCGGGCCTGGCTTCACGACGCCCAGTCGGGCGCCGACCGGGTGATGCCGATCACCCACTTTCACTGGAAGGCCCGCGCGGCGGCGCGAGGCTAAGGAGGGTCCCTCCCCCGCGGGCGCGTGGAGGCGGTTGCCGCCAACCCCTCCTTGCGGTAGTGGGTCAGTTTGAATTTGGCGATCACGCCCCTCAAAGCAGGGAGTCTTGCCGATCATCCCTATCGACAGCTTGGGCTGATTTAACCGCATCTTGCCGCGCCATCGGAAGATCGAGCCGCCTGCCAGCTAGGATTTCCTCGACCGTGACAACTTGAATCCGGTCGTCTTCGCGGTTGAGCAAAGGGTGCTTGTATTTCCCCGCCGCGACGATTTCCTCACGCATCGCCTTAGTAGGCGGGTCCATTGTCAGCAGGAAACCGAACTCGGCTTTCTCGCGCTGGCGGTCGCTGTTGAGCGTGGCGAGCGTAGCGCGGTTCACCCCGCCTGACTTCACCTGAAAGATCGCCTTCCCGTTGGTATCTTTGTCGAGCAGGAAATAGGCGATGGCGTCTATCCCCGCGTCGGCTCCCTTCTTCTCATTGATCCGGGCCTGATTGCGCGAGAACATGAGCGCCGCCCATTTCTCGAACTCCTTGCGGGTCTTGTCGTCTTTGCGGTTGGCAAGCGCGACGGCGGATTCCTTATCGCGCGGAACGCCGTCGAGCAGAATATCCGCTTCGATCGCGGGCCAGTCGGCGGGGTATTTGTCGGCGAGGCGTTTCAGGATCAGCGAGATCGACTGATAGGTGATGTCGATGCCGATCCAGCGCCGCCCCAGCCGCTGCGCCACGGCAACGGTGGTGCCGCACCCGCAATAAGCATCGAGCACGACATCACCCTCGTTGGACGAGGCACGGATGATGCGTTCGAGCAGAGCTTCGGGCTTTTGCGTGGGGTAGCCCAAATACTCCTTACCGCGAGGCGCGATGGCCATCTGCCACCAAGTCTCCGGAACTTTGCCGAGCTCATGAATAACGTGGTCAGCACCCACGAACCCCGAACCGACGAGCCCCTTTTTGTAGTTTTCCTTTGTTTTTCCGCTATGTGGTGCCCTCACGTTGTCCACATTAAAGGTCCATTTAGGGCCCTTGGAATACCAGAAGATATCGTCATGCTTACGGTTAAACTGACGCATTCCGGGAGAGCCGGGTCCGGTATAGCACCAGATTATCTCGTTGATGAAGTTTCCGCCCTGTCCGCAAAATACCGCGTCGCACACTAGCTTCAGATAGTGCGAGGCGGTCGGGTCGCAGTGGAGGTAAAAGCTTCCGGTGGGCTTGAGCACGCGGTGAATCTCGACGATGCGCAGCGTCATGTGGACGAGGTAGGCAAGCAGGCTGCCGCGCCCGAGCACCTTTTCCAGACCACGGATTAGCTCAACGGTTTGCACCGTCCAGAGGCCCGAGTGTAGCCTTTCAATGTCGAGGATATAGTCGAGCCCCTCGACCGCTTCGTCACCCCAGTTCCACGTATCGACAAACGCCTGCGCCTGCGCGCGATCCTCGCTGCCCTGGTTGTTATAAATCTGGAAGTAGTTGCGCTTCGAGTTGAACGGCGGATCGATGTAGCAAAGGTCAACGGATTCATCCGCGATCTTGCGGCGCAGAACGTCAAGATTGTCGCCGTAGAAAAGCTTGTTCATGTGGTCTCCCCAATCGACCTTGGGGGAGCAAATATCACGCAGCGCGCTTTTTGTAAGGGCCGCGAACCATTGCCGCTCGGGCTTCCGCCGCTTCCACCACGGCGACAAGATCGCTCATTTCCCAAAGCTTGTCCGTCACGCCAGCGGCCATCGCCGGGGTCATGCGAAGCGTCTTATGGATACGGACGAAGTTGTAGTAGGCGAAGTGAAGCGCGACCGCGTTGGCGTGGTTTTCGACCTTCTTCGAAAAGCCATTCGTGAGGCGGGTGAACCGGCGCATATGCATCCGCATCGTGAGGTTTTGGCGCTCAACGTATGACGTGCTGACGAGTTTGGGATCGGGGTCGCCCTCAACGGCGATCTTGCGGATGCCCTTGCACTCGGCGGGGCTGTAGCGGCCCGGCGCGGTGATCGTGGGGCCGTAAATCTTCACAAGCTGAGCGTAGTCGACATCGCCGCCGAACGCGCCTTCGACGGCCTCCAGATAGGCGCGGTGGCCGTCCGACGTGAGTTGAACGCGGTTGGCGAGGCGCTTCGCCAAATCGTCCATAAACGCCATCGCCCATTCGCCATCGCGGCCGCCGACCATCCACGACATGACCAGCTTCGAGTCGGCGTCGATCCCAGTCCACGTCCACGTGTCTCCAGCGCCTTCCGGCGCGGCTTTGGCAGAGGCGACGTTCTTTTGCTTGGCGTAGGTGAAACTCCAGATTTCATCGACCTGGACCCGCTTGCACTGGAGGTTAACGAAGGCTGCATCCTGATAGGCAGCAAGGGCGCGGCCCGCATCGTTTAGCAGCTTCGATACCGTCACCTTGTGAACGCCCGTGGTCCGCGTGACGGCGCGGATCGACATGCCCTCGCAGAGAAGGTGGAGAACTTTGGCGCGATCGACGGAAGATAGCTTGTTCATGTGGGATATATAAATTGACATCGTCGTAGAGCCAATTACATATCGTCGTTAAGACGACATGAAACAGGATATCCGACATGATCTACGCCTATCCCGACCTGCATCCCGAAGATCGCGCGGTATTAGAATTAATCCGCAACCAACGGGATTTACTGCGATTCCAGGTTAGCCAGAATCCTGGCCGGTGGGGTGGGTTCCTGCGGCGCAACACCTTTGCAAGGGCGCTCCAGGGTTCCAACAGCATCGAGGGCATTAACGCCGATCTATCCGATGCCGTCGCCATCGTAGATGACGAACGGCCTGAGACCATGGAAGAAGAGACATTACGAGCGCTTCAAGGATATAGAAATGCTATGACCTATGTTCTTCGGGTCCACGGCGATCCACACGCTGAGATCAACGCGCAGTTCATTAGAAGCTTACATTTTATGATGTTGAGCTACGATTTAACTAAACTGCCCGGGCAGTGGCGTCCTGGATCAATTTACGTGGTTCGGGAAGCTACTGGAGAGACTGTGTATGAAGGCCCGGATGCTGAGCTGATCCCCGGTTTCATTGACGATCTGGTAGCGCAAGTTAACGCTAAGGGCGCTGTAGACTCCACCGTTACGGCTGCAATGGCTCATCTAAACTTAACAATGATCCATCCTTTCAAAGATGGAAACGGAAGAATGGCGCGCGCGCTACAAACGCTTGTTTTAGCACGGGAGGGCATCTTTAGCCCAGTCTTTTGCAGTATCGAGGAATGGCTAGGGAGAAACACAGAAGGCTATTACGCGCTCCTAGCGGAGATCGGTGAGGGCAAATGGAACCCCGCTAGAGACGCCCTTGAGTGGGTTCGGTTTTGCCTTACGGCCCATTACCAACAGGCCGCTACACTAATTCGTCGGAACACCGAATTTAGTCGAATGTGGTCCGAGGTAGCGCGGTTTAGAACTGCGCACAACTTGCCAGAGCGCATGGATATCGCGCTCATGGACGCGGCCTTCGGATATAGAGTGCGGAACAACCGCTACCGCCAAGAGAATGAGATATCGGACGTGGTCGCCAGCAGGGATTTTAAGCGCCTCTGCGAGGTCGGTCTGTTGGTTCCTGTGGGAGAGAAGCGTGGCCGCTACTATAAGGCGTCCGACACGCTAAAGGGCATGCGCACGATGACCCGCGACCGGCCACGCCCTGCGAATCCCTACACTTTAGTGAGGGCTAAGGGCGAGGGATCGCAGCTGGCTTTGGCTCTTTAGATTTCAGTTTCTTCGGCGCGGTTTTGTCGCGCTCGGACTCATCCATCGTGGCGAGGTCCACGACACTTTTAGCCAGTTGGTTGGCATCGCGCGGGCGTTTAGGCGGCTTGGACATGGTAGGGAGTATGCCACGTGCGCGCGAAGGGGTCAGCCCCCGGCGATTTCAAACTAGCCCACTACCCTCCTTGCGCCTAGGTTGCGGGAAAACAAGGGAGATGCGCATGAAACGGCCGATCGTCGCCGCCGCCTGTATCGCCGGCCTGCTAGTGGGACTCGCCGCCTGCGCCGCCGGCACCCCAGAGGCCGCCCACGCGGCGGCCGGCGGCCCTCTATCCCAACTGCTGCTCGGCTTCTGGCACGGGATCATCGCGCCGCTGACCCTCCTGGCGGAGGTCATCCAGAAGCTCGCCCCGAGCCTGCTGCACCTGTCGTGGCGCATGTACGGCGGCGGCCAGAGCATCGCCTATGACGTCGGCTTCTATTTTGGGCTTGCCGGCGGACCGGCGGCCGTATGGACGAGGCGGTGGCGGCGGCGCTGAAATCAGCGCCCCGCCTGGCGGGCCTGCTTGCGCTCCTGGCGGGCCTGGGCGCAGGCCTGCGATAGCTCGCTGGCGTGGGTTTTAAGGCACCGGCCGACCTTGCCACCGCCGGTGCAGAACTTCTGGATGTCGTCGGCACAGGCGGCGCGCATGCCGCTCTTACCCCCCTTGCCACCCTTGCCACCCTTGCCGCCGCCCATCCGGCGACCGCCCCGTCCACCGGCGGCGGTGTTGTCACTCGCCGGCGCCTGCGTTGCCGCGGCGGGCGCCGGAATGGCGGGGACGGCGCCGGTGACCGCAGGCGCGGCGACGTTGGCGGCCGGCGTCGCGGGCGCGGTCGCCGGCTTGTTGCAGGCCGAAAGCATGAGGACCGAAGCGACGACGGCGGTCGTCAGATAGAGGGTGTTGGAGTGCATCGCGCGCCATCCTTGTCGAGAAGGCCCGGCCGGAATAGCCGTGACCGCGAACACTCGTTCCGTCACGGCGCGGCCGAGGTCAAGGCGCCAACCGCTGTTTCGACGATTTGAGGCCTCGGCCGGACGCCGTCCAGGGGTTGGATGGAGCGGCCCGGCGCCTATAGGATGGCCCATGCGCGTCTTTTCGGAGCTTCGGCCTCGCCGCCCGGCCGCGAGCGCGCCGGCGTGAGCCCGCGCCGGCCGCCGCGCCGCGACCTCACCCAGGGGCCGATCACCCGCACCCTGCTGATCTTTTCCCTGCCGCTGCTGGGCGGCAACGCCCTGCAATCCTTGAACGGCACGGTCAACCAGATCTGGGTCAGCCACACCCTGGGCGAGAACGCCATCACCGCGCTCGGCAACGCCAACATCGTGATGATGCTGATGCTGGGCTCGATCTTCGGCGTCGGCATGGCGGCCAACATCCTGGTCGCCCAGGCGGTGGGGGCCGGCGACCTGGCCCTGGTCAAGCGGGTGATGGGAACGGCGACCAGCTTTTTTGTCGGCCTGTCGCTGCTGATCGCGGTGGCCGGCGGCGCCCTTTCCCCGCACATTCTCGATCTGATGCGCACCCCGCCGGAGTCGCGGGCCGACGCCATAATCTATCTGCGCATCATCTTCGCCTCGGTTCCCTTCATGTACTTCTTCGTGTTCATGCAGATGGCCCAGCGCGGGGCCGGCGATTCGACGACCCCCTTCTGGTTCCTCGCCCTGGCGATCGCCATCGACATCACCCTCAATCCCCTGCTCATCCGCGGCATCGGGCCGTTCCCCAGGATGGGCATCGCCGGCTCGGCCGCCTCCACCTTGATCGGCCAGAGCGTCGGTCTGGTCTTCCTGATGGTCCACCTCTACCGCAAGAGGAGCGTGCTGGCCCTGCGCCGCGGGGAGCTTCACCTCTTGAAGCCCGACCTCGAGATCCTGAAATCGCTGATCACCCGCGGCCTTCCCATGGGCGCCCAGATGCTGGTGATGAGCGGCACGGCGGTGGTGATGATCAGCTTCGTCAACCGCTACGGGGCCCTGACCTCGGCCGCCTATTCGATCTCCTCGATCGTCTGGAGCTATCTGCAAATGCCGACCATGGCCATCGGCGCCTCGGTGTCTTCCATGGCGGCGCAGAACGTCGGGGCCGGCCGCTGGGACCGGGTGGCCAAGGTCGCCCGCTCGGGGGTCATCTCCGGCCTGGTGGTCACCGGAACGATCGCCATCCTGCTCTATGCGTTCAACGATTTCGTACTAGGCGTCCTGCTGCCGCACGCCTCCCCCGCCATTCCCCTGGCGCGGCACATCAACACGACCGTCCTGTGGGGATTCGTGTTCTTTTCGATCACCTTTTCGCTGTCCGGCGTGGTGCGCTCCACCGGCGCAGTGTGGGCGCCCCTGGCCATATTGATCGTCTCGATGATCGCCGTGCGCATCCCCTTCGCCGGATTGCTCACGCCCAGATCCGGCGAGGACGCCATCTGGTGGAGCTTCCCCCTGGGCACCATCACCTCGGCGGTTCTGACCAGCCTCTACTACAAGTTCGGCGGTTGGCGCGCCTCGCGGATGCTGGATGAGGCGCCGCGCGGCCAGGTCCCCGACGCCGGCCTCGCCGCCCCGGTCATGGTTCGGCCAAAGTGCGACGATGACGCGGCCGCCGCAGTGGACGCCAAGGTCGCGGCGATGTGATCTTCCCCGATCGTCGGCGGGGACCCTCTGATCGGCGCCGGCCCGCGAGGCGCGAGCGATGAGATTTGGCATATTCTACGAACACCAACTCCCCCGGCCCTGGACCGAAGGGCTGGAGCTGAAGCTGTTCCAGGACGCCCTCGACCAGGTCGAGCTAAATCGGTGATTCAACCGGGGAGGACGTCGAAGGCCACCGTCAGTCGCGGCTCGTCGCCGCCGAAGGGAACGGTGCCGTGCCACATGTAGGAGGGGAAGAGGACCAGGTCGCCGGCCCGCGGCTTGACGAAATGTTCGGGCCCCAGCGGCGGATCGGTGGGCAGGCCTGGCTCGCCGAATTTCAGCCAGCCTTCGCGGCCGCGCTCCACGGCGCCTGGCAGGGTGATGTGGCAGGCCGACGATATCCAGCCCATCGGGTGCAGATGATCGACATGGTAGCCGCCCGGCCGCAACAGGGCCGACCAGGCGCCGGCGAAACGGTAGGTCTCCCCGGCGCGCCGGCCGAGGACGTCGTCATGGCCCCGCAATATGTCCATATAGGCGCGGATCGGTGCATCGATGGCCGCGAAGAAGGCTGCTATCACCGGATCGTCCGATCGGGTCAGGTTCTGCCCTGTCTGCGCTCCATGACGCAGGGACTGGCCGATCGGGTGGCCACGCAACTTTTGCAACGCGCGAAGCTGCGCCGCCAGATCGCCGAGATAGGCGTCCAGGCTCGACCAGCCCGGCGGAGCGTCTATCGTCCATACACGAACAAGCCGGTCGTAGTCGTACAGCGCGCGATAGCGGGGATCGCCCAGGATGCGCCAGGCGGTGGCGGCGAGGGCGACCGGGTACTGATCAAGCGGCCAATCCCGGCAGAGGCGCTCGGCGATCTGGGCCGCCACGTCGGCGCGCCCGAGGGCCAGATTGGCCTGGCACAGGGTCGAATTGACCGGTCCGTCGTTCGGGGCGATGGCCAGGGCCTGCTCCGCATACGCAAGGGCAAGCGCGGGGTCGTCGACAACCGAGAGCCGGGAGGCGGTGATCAGGAGCCGGGGCTCGCCGCGGTGGTCCTGCGGCGCGCCCAGCGCGGCGCGGGCGCCGCGCAGGTCGCCGGCGTACTCCATCAGCCTGGATTTGGCGTAGGCCAGGGGGGCGCTCCACCGGCTTGCGGCGAGCGCGACGTCGAGCGCCTCGCTGGCCTCGGCGAGGTTCTCCGTGCGCATCCAGATGAGTTGCGCCAACTCCTCATGCGCCTCGGCGAAGGCCGGCCGCCGCCGG
Source organism: Caulobacterales bacterium (assembly GCA_038227925.1). Classification (GTDB taxonomy): domain Bacteria; phylum Pseudomonadota; class Alphaproteobacteria; order Caulobacterales; family Caulobacteraceae; genus Acaudatibacter. The sequence goes on from JBBRPN010000002.1 coordinate 12,653, forward strand.
ATGGCCTGGCGAAACGCGTCCTCGGCGGCCTCATATTCGCCAAGGCCTTGCAGAGAGCGGCCGCGCACCAGCCAGGTCTCCGGGGCGTCCAGACCCTTGGCGAAGGCGCGGCGGGTGGCCGCTTCGCTCTCGGCAAAGCGGTGCGCATCGCCGAGCACGCCGGCATGGTTGTGCTCGGCCACGCCGCTGGCCGGCGCGGCCAGAACGGCGCGGCCGTAGGCGTCGGCCGACTCGTCGAGGCGGCCGAGCGCCTTCAGCGCCATGCCGTATTCCGTGAGCAAATCCACGTCGATGTCCGCCGCGCCGACAAAGGGCGCCAAGATTTCGAGCGACTCGTGGGGCCGGCGCGAGGCCGTCAGGCGGGCCGCGAGCTTGGTCGCCGCGGAGGCCATGCCCGGATCGCATGTCAGGGCCGCTCGCAGTTCGGCCATGGCCCCGACCCCGTCGCCGGCGGCCTCGAGCCCCGCGGCAAGCACATAGTGGGCCATGGCGGCGCCTGGACGCTCGGCGATCAACGCGCGCAATGCGCCGATGCCCTGACCGGTGCGCCCCGCGCGCAGCAGGCCAAGCGCCGCATCCAGAGCCGCGCTGTCGGCGTCGGTCAGTGCGTCGGCCACGGATCACGCGCCGCAGGATTCCAGAAGCTCGTCATAGGCGGGCGCCGAGGGGGGGGGCGCCGTTGAAGCGATCCATGGCGGCCGTCACCCGGGCGACCAAGTCGCGCTCGTCCGGCGACAGGCGGGGACTCCAGACATCGCAGATCAGGATGGCGCGCGGCTCGTCGCTCTCGTTCCACGCCTCATGTTCGATGGTGTCGTCGAACACCCACGCCTCGCCCTCGCGCCATTGCCGTGTTTCGCCGCCGACACGAAAACCGCAGCCCTCCGGCACGATCAATGGAAGATGAACCACTAGGCGGGTGTTGGCGACCCCCGTGTGCGGAGGGATCCGGGTTTTCGGCCTGAGAATGGAAAACATCGCCGAGGGCGAGCGCCCAGGTATTCTCGGCTGATCCACCAGCGCCAGCGCCGCCATGGTGGCGGGGCAGCGGCGACAGTTGGCCTCTACCGGCGTTCCGTCGAGGACCAGATGAAAAGCGCTCCAGCTCAACGAGCGGTTGAGCTGCGCCCACTGATCCAAAGGCGCGCCGTCGGCGTAATTCACGTAGGGCACGAGGGCCGGCGATCCATCGGCCCATACCGATAGGACCTCGGAGCGGATATCCTGCGTGCGCGCCTCAAGGGCTTCCAGCCAGGGAAATTCATCGCGCTCATGGAATTCGACGGCGGCGAGACCCGGATAGTGAAACTGAACCGGCTCCTGATGGAAGATCTTTCGCCGCCCGACGATCGCCTCGATGAAGGTCTCCGCGCGCCGGGTCTCCGCCGAGGCGCCGAGCCCGGCGCCGAGCCCGGCTTCCGCTTTCAGACTGGCGGCCAGTTCGCCAACATAGGCGTCGTGCACCTGCCTGGCGTGGTCCATGGCCCGTCGGGTGGGCTCGGAAACGCTTTCGCGGGCCGGAGCGAGTAGCAGCGCCGTTCCGTAGGCCGTGGCCGCCTGTTTCCCATTACCCAGAGACTCGAGGAGCGACGCCTTCATCAAGAGCGCCGGAAAGAATCGCGGATTTATGCCCAGCGCTGCCTCCACGGCCGCCAACGACGCCTCGGCCTCACCGAGCGCCCGCCGGCACGCCGCCAAGCCTATCCATAGATCCACCCGGCCAGGGGACGGGGCGAGAGCGACGGCGCGCTCGAACAAATCCCTCGCCGCGCGCGGATCGGCGCGGGTCATGGCGCGATCGGCGGCCGCCTTGAGGGCGGCGGCGGTCGCGTCGCTGGAAACCGAGATCATCTTACTCCGCGCTATGGGGCATGACAGCCTCGAATCGAGGAGAGGCGGGACTGGAAATAGGATCTACTCTCTTCAATCCAGACCAGAAAGCCTGGCCGTGGCCCTACGGCCCGGCGGTCACGCCGAATGTGCGATCGTGTATCCACTGCGACAGCACCCACTTCTCCCCTTTCGTAACCACAAGTCCCGCGTGCAAGCTCAGAGGGTCCTGCTTCCCGGAAGGATCGACATGGGCGAAGTAAACCGCATCGCCCTTCGCGCCCTTGCATTTGTACCCCACCTTGGGAAATTCGAGATCTCCACCTTCGAAGTCATCGTTGAGGTAGAGGATCAAGGTGACGATGCGATCGCCCAGATAGCCGCCTTCCTTGCCGTAGCCCTCCACCGCATTGCCGATGCGGTCGTAATGCGGCTTGATACCCTCGCCCAGCGCGTAATGAAATATGCGCGGCGGCTCCATGAAGACGGTCGGCAATTTGGTGAGGCGTGAAACCCGCTCGCGCAGCAGCAGGAGCACGAGATCGGTCTTTAGGATGTCGAACTGAAAATCGCTGCAGGTCCGGTGCGGATCGATGTTTTCGGTCTTGGTGGCGCCGTCGTACATCATCGCCGGGCGCAACCGCCCGCGCGCCTTCTCGCGCAGCCAGTCGCAGACCGCTCCGCTGGCGACGCCCTTGGCGAAACGAATGCGCGGCGCCTCGCACAGCGCCTCGCGCGGCGGGGGGGTGGTCCATGCCTCGATGTCGATCCGGTCACGCAGATCGCCCCACATGTCGGGATTTTCCGCGTCGCTGGCAGCATCGCGTGGCGAGTTGGCGAGCAGGCGCAGCTGGGCGCGAGCGTTGTCCGAGCCGAGGCTGGCCGCCCGCTGCAAATGGTCCAGGCCGGCGGTCCAGCTTGGAGGGGCCATGACCCCGGCCGCCTCGAGCGTCGCAAGAATAGTCAGGGCGTCGGCGTCATCCCGCTCGGCGGCGGATGAGATGTAGGCCACGCCCTCCTTGAGGTTGAACGGGGCGCGGTCGCCGATCATCAGCCGAGAGCCTAGCTGGGTCATCGCCGCGGCGTCGCCCAGGGCGGCCAGGCGGCGAAGCTCGGCCACGCCCTCCTCATGGCGATCTTTCAAATCCAATTCGTGCGCCCGTTCGAGGCGCGCCTCGGCGCGATCGGAAGGCAGGTGGGTGGTGACTTCTTCGAGGTCCAAGAAATCAATAACCTTTTGATATTACGTGGTTTCCTTGCATCAAGGTCGTATCGATTTTCGCCGCCTCCAGCGGTTGTGTCAAGCAGACCGTAACATCGCGGCGCGGGCCGGTCACAGAACGACGCGGTTGCGTATCCATTGCGACAGCAGCCACTTTTGACCGCTCGTCGGCGCCAGGCCTTCATGCAGGGTTCGCCGATCGGGCGCGCCCGAAGGATCGAGATTGCCGAAATAGAGCGCATCGCCCGCCCCGCCCCGCCGCCGCAGGGCCAGGTGGGGAAAGTCGGTCTCGCCGCCCTCGAATTCGGCGTTGATATAGACAAGGAAGGTCACCGCCCGCTGGCCGCGCGCGGCGATATCGGCGGCGTGGGCGAGGAGTCCCGGATCGAGCCAGTCGTGATGGCGAGCGAAACGTTGACCAACGTCATAGTGAAGCACCTGGGGAGGCTCCAGCGCACCCACCGGCACCCCGATGGTCGCCGCGATGCGGGTCCTGGCCATCAGCATCACCATGTCCAGATCGAGGAAGCTGAATTCGAACGCGCTGTTGGTCCGTCCCGCGTCTCCCGGGGCGGCCTTAGCGTTCGCCCCATAGACCTTCGCGGGGGCCAGGTGCGGGGCGGCCCGGCCGATGATCCACGCGCAGATGGGAGCGGAAAGAAATCCCTCGATGACCACGACGCGCGGCGAGGTGGAAAGGACCTGCTTTGCGCATGGCGCCGTCCAACCCTCCACGCGAACCGACTCGAGCAGCGCGAGCCACTCCCGTGGATCGGCCGTATCGGGATCGACGGCCGGACCGCCGCGGAGCGCGTCCGCCGCCAGCACGGCCAGCTGCCCCCGCGCGGCGGGCGAGCCGGCAACCGCGCCGGCGAGCAAATGGTCGAGGGCCTGGCTCCAATCTTGCCGGACGCCCACGCCCATCCCCAGGAGGACCGCCATCAGGCAGTGCGCCTCCGCCTCCCCACCGCGGATGGCGGCGTGGAGGGCCTCCAATCCATGGGCGATCGCCTGGGGGGAGTTCCCCGCCAGGTACTCGCGGGCTCGGGCCAGCCTGGCGCCGGTCGGGGAGACTTGGCCAGATGCGCGCTCCACGTTTTCAATCCTTCCGTCGGAACGTTCGATCAGGGTCTCAATTCACCGGGTAGCCAAACCGTTCGACCCACGGCGTCAAGGTGAACATCACCGGCGCCAGCTCGGCGCGATATCGCCGCCACTGCCGGGCGCCTTCCGAATAAAGGCCGCGAGCGATCTGCGCCGAACTCGCGCTGGCCACTTCTCCGCGTTGCGCGCGCTCTGAAAAGTCTATCAGGTCGGATCGCCAGTCGGCGCCGATGAAGGCGCAGACCGCCCTCGCCTGGGCTTCAAAGTCTTCGACCAGCTTTTCGTAGACGAGGATGTGTTCGTCCATCGGTTGTATATCCCTGAATATTTCCGCCAATCTCATGGTCCGATCATACACGATTGCCGTTCTGTTCAGATCGAGGAATTCATAAGTTGACGCGTTCAAGATGAAACGGCGGCGAAAACAACTTAGCACCACGTCGCGAGGATCCCTGATCGCGAAAATCACCTTTGCGTTGGGGAAGAGCTTGCAAATGACGGGCAATTTCATCGCATTAAACGGATTTTTGTCGATGAAGATCTTATCGGCGGGATCAACACCAAAGCCCTTCACGCGCGCCCAGTAGTCGTCGCGGTACGATTGCAGATCGCGGCCGGCCATGCTCACCAGCCGCGAGGCCGCCGCAGGCTCGCCCAGAAACGCCAAAACCGCTTCGTTGAGCGTATTTCGCTCTTCCAGGGAGACGACCTTGGGATGGCCGACGAGGATGCTCTCGATCAGGCTGGTGCCGGTCCGTGGAAAGCCCAGGAGAAAAACATGTTGAAGTTCGCCCGCTTGGCTCCGCTTGGCCGCGGCACTCCTTCTCCAGCGCTGACCATCAAGCCCCTCGGCCCACGAAACAAGCCAAGCCAGGGTGTCGCCCACGGTCGGCTGACCGGCCACCTCGAAGCGCGGCGCGGCCTCGCCTCGAAAGACCGCGTTGCTTTGCATGTAGGCGGCGAAGGCCTCGGCGGGTCGATCCAGGGCGTCGAGGACATCACCAAGCTGGCCGAGAGCCACGGCGCGATCGAAGGGCGCCAACGGCGGCCCGGCCATGAGACGGCGCAGACGGTCTTCGGCGACCAGCGGTTGGCCCAGTTCGATGTCGGCGAGCGCCAGGATGGCCGTGGGATGACCCGGCTGCATCGCCAGGGCTTGATCCGCGTGCGCCCGGGTGGCCTCGGCGTCGCCACGCCGCGCCGCGAGATGGGCCATGTTCGCCCAGGCCTGGGCATTCTGCGGATTGAGTTCCGCCGCCCTGGCATAGGACTGGGCGGCCTTGGCTGATTCCCCGAGGCGCTCCAGCACCCAGGCGCGATTGAACCAGGCCGGGCCGAAATCCGGCTGCATCGCGACAACGCGATCGTAGCATTGGAGGGCTTCCTCCGGCCGTTCCATCCGCGCCAGACACAGGCCGCATCCATTCAAGATGGCGTAGTCGGTCGGCGCAAGGAAATGGGCCCGGCGCAAATCGGCAAGCGCGTCCTCGAACCGCCTTTCCTCCTCGTAGCCCAGAGCCCTCAGATTGAGCAGGACAGGATGCTCGATTCCGTGCGAAAGCGCATCGCAGGCGAGCTGCTTGGCGCTCTCGAGATCGCCCGACCTAACGGCCGCGAACACGCCTTCCACGGTTTCTGCCCGCTCCGCCGCGCCAGGCGAATGGGCCACCTCGACGGTCATGGTTCAGGACGGTCCGCTGAAGGGTTGGCCCACCAAAAGGGGACGTCGTGGCCCAGCGCAAGTCCCGGCCATCCAGGTCGCCCCCGGAAGGCAGGGAGCGCGGGCTTCCAGCCCGCCCGCGCCAGCTTCGGAAGTTGCGGGCTGGAAGCCCGCGTTCCTCGAGGAGGGGAAGGCGACCACGGGTGGCCAAGGACGGGCCTGCGAAGGCGGGGAAAAGGATTGCGCTTCATACCGGCCCCCCAAGCTTACGCGGCCGCATAGCCGAACGCTTCGATCCAGGGCTGAAGAATCGGGAGTGCCGGTTCGAGCGCGAAATCATAGCGGCGCCATTGATCGACGCCTTCGCTGTAGAGACCGCGGCCGACCTGGGTGCTGCTCGGCGTCGCAATCCTCCTGGAACGCGCGGTTTGGGCAAAATTCGCCAGGTCCGCGGTCCATTCCACGCTCAGGAAGTCGCAGAGGGCGCGGCAGTTTCCCTCGAAATCGGCCACCAGATCTTCATAGCGAAGGCGATGCACCGCGATAGGCAGCCTGTCGAAATAGACTTTGGCGGCGTTCATCATGATGTCGTAATATTTCGCCGCGCCGACAATCGTATTGAATTCGTACATCGCGATGTTCTGTTTGAATCCGCGCCTAAAACAGCTGAGCACCACGTCGCGCGGATCGCGCATGGCGAAAATCACCTTGGCGTCGGGAAACACCTTGCTGATCAGCGGCAGGTTGCGAGTGTGCAGCGGATGCTTGTCCACGAATACCTTGCCGGTGGGATCGACGCCGAATTCACGGACCCGCTTCCAGTACGACTCTCGGAAAGGCTCCAGCAGATCGCCAACGACCTGCGCCAGCCGCTTCACGCCTCCGGCCCGGAGGAACTCCAGCTCGGCGGCGACGAGAAGTGGGCGCTCGCCCACGGTATCGATGTCGGGATGGGTCGCCAGCACCTGTTCGAGCAGGGTCGTGCCGGATCTAGGGAAGCCAAGCAGAAAGACGTGGCCCCTTTCCTCGCCGCGAACCGGGCGGGGCTGGGGAGCGGACCACGCCTCCTTGGGCGTTTCGAGGAATTCGGCGAGAATTGCGGCGGCGATCTCCGGCGCCGTGCCTTTCCCCGGGCGATCGAAGACCTGGGCGTGTTGCTCGCGGAGCTCCGCCTTGCCTTCGACGTAGGCATCGTAGGCCTCGCGGTATCGCCCCGCGCCGTCGAGCGCGTCGCCCAGCATGATGCGCGCATTGGCGCGGGCCAGCGGTTTGAGGTGGGGGATGTCGATGATCTGCCGCAACCGACGCTCCGCGGCGCCGAAATCAGAAACGCCAATTTCGATCCGGGCCAGATTCATCGGGGCGTCCGTCTGCCTGTCGTTGAGCACGATGGCGCGTTCCGCATAGGACCTCGCCGCCTCCCAGTTGCGCCGGCGCACCTCAAGGCCCGACAGGCCGGCCAAGGCGTCGGCAAGGCCCGGATCGAGCTGGAGCGCCCGCTTGAAGCCGGACTCGGCCGAATCCAATGCTCCCATATTTTCGGCCGCCCAGCCGTAGCCATAGCTGGCTTGCGCCGACGTCGGATCTAGCTTCACCGCCACTTCGAACACTTGAGCGGCCTCCTGTTGGCGGTCGAGCTCCATCAGGCAGAATCCCACCGTGGTCATGATCCCAGCATCGTCAGGGCTGAGTTCGAGCCCCCGTCCCAGTTCGACGATCGCCTCCTCGAATCTGCCGGCTTCCTTCAGGCCAATTCCCACCAAGTGTTGCACGAACGGACTGACGATGCCGTCAGCCTTGGCTTCCCGCGCTAGGTTGATGGCGGCGGGCATGTCGCTCTGGGCGACGCGCCAGATCTCGGCCAGACGTGAGGCCTCGGCGTCGGCGGGCGGGTTGGCGGGGGTTGGCCTCAGGGCCATCGAAGGCGTCTCTCGCTGCAGCGCTCTGGCCCACCCGACGAGCGGACGGACGCTAGTCGTGCCGGCCCAGGCAAGCAAGGGCGGGGGTGGCGAGACGCGCCGCGCGCCGGAAAGCCAGCGATCACGCCGGGCCGTGAAAAAGGCCTGGGCCAGCCCTGATCTTGCGGGATCAGGTCTGGCCCAGGGATAGAATAGGCTGATTAGGCCGTGGCTAGAAGTCGGCGGTCAGGCCCAGGAAGAGCACCCGGCCCAATGGGTCGAACACCTGGGGGTAAGTGTTAGCGTTGCCGAAGGGCGGCCCCGAGATGCCGAAGCTGTTGGTATCCAGCAGCGGCGGGGTCCTGTCGAACACGTTGTTCACACCACCGCGGAAGGTGTAGCGGTCCTTGAGCTTATAGGTAAACGCGAGATCAAAGTAGCTGAAGGACGGAATGCGCGCGTCGGACGGGAACTTGTCCTTGAGCCCGTTCTGCAAGCCCGGCTGATTGGTGTTGATGTCGAGCGTCGTGGGGCTGAGGTAGCGCCAATTGGCCGACAAGGTCAGATTCCACGGTGTATTCCAACTGACCCGGAACTGATGGCGCCACTTGGGCGTCGGCGTACCGCAGGTCAATCCATAGAGTCCGGCGCAATCGTAGGTTGTGGAAGAGACTCCCCCGGTACCCGACGCCAGTATGGTCGTCTTCAGGTCATGCACCCAGGTGCCGGTGAAGTTCAAGTCCAGCGATCCCACGTCCGGCATATGCATGTCCGCCAGAGAGAGGCGATAGTCGGCATTCACGTCGATGCCGCTGGTCTTCAGCGAGCCGACGTTCACCAAGGGCGTAAAGACCGACCCGAGGCCGAGGCCGCCGAAGATGCCGTAGCTATTGACCGAATAGCGGCTGATCAAGTTGCAGTAGGTTGGGTCGCCGTTCACCGCACACTGTTGAAAGATCAGGGGGAGCGGCAGGGTGACGATCGCGTGGTCGACGGTGACGTTGAAATAATCCACCGTCACGCTAAGGCCGTGGAAGAAGGTGGGTATAAACACGGCGCCGACCGACCACGTCTTGCCAGTCTCAGGGGTGAGATTTGGATTGCCGCCCGCCAGATCCCCGCATTGGCCGGAAATGCACTGCGTGATGTTTCCGTAAACCGGCACCGCGCCAGGGTTGGGATTGATCGGGTTGCCGGCGCTTCCCGTGCTCGTGATGTCAGCGAGAATCTGCGCCGCGGTCAAAGCCGGGAAGTTCTTCTGGAACGTGTTGGCGCATTGGGCCGCCGTGAAGCTCGGCGCCCCACCGGCGCACGGATCGGTCCCGACGACGAGCCCGGGCGACACGGGCAGGAAAAGTTCCTGCACATTTGGGGCGCGCACCGCGCGCTCATACGAACCACGCAGCTTGAAGTCCGGAACGATCTGCCAGTCGAGGCCCAGCTTATAGGTGCTGTTCCCGCCGCCCGAGGTATAGTCCGAATAGCGGTAGCCGCCCTCAAAGGTCAGATCCTTGAACGCGGGCATATTCTGGATGAGCGGGATACGCACCTCGCCGAACACGTCCTTGTCGCTCTGCGATCCAGTGGTGTCCGGGATCGAGCCGCCGGCGCCGGCCAGGTCACCGCTCTGGATGGAAGAGTCGAACCGGGTCTGCAAATACTCCCGCCGGTATTCGGCGCCGATCGAGACGCCGGCTCCCTCGGTCGCCCATGGCGATTTCATGCCGTATTGGCCCAGATCGCCGGCGATGCTTCCGGTGACCACCTGCTGGGTGGTGTAGCCAGTGCTGATGCCCGTTCCATCGAGATAGTTGAGCGCGGCGGGCGTGACGCCGCCCGGCGACCACAGGTTGTAGGGAACGCACTTGGGATCGGCGCCGCCTGGCAGCGCGGAGACGCAGACCGGCTGGCCGGCGTTGGGCAGACCGGCGGGCGCCGTAACCACATCCAGAGCATTGAGGAGGTGTGAATAGAGGAAATAGCCGCCGGTGATGGAGGTGAGCACTGACTTCCCGTACTGGCCAGAAATATCGTAGGTCCAGCCCGAGCCGAGATCCCCCTTCGAACCGAACACGACCCGATAGTCCTGGTGTTCGATGTCGGACGTCCGACCGGGGCCTTCGATGTTGCGGCGCCCGATGAGGGCCGTGGTAACGGCGTCGGTGCCGGCAGCCGCGCCGCACAGGGTGTTGGCTTGGGCGGAGGAAAGCAACGGATCGTTGCAGGGGATGTTGAAGTTCCTGTCGGCGTAGAACGATCCCGACGGGGCGATCTGGGCCACCGTGTGATCGTCCATGAACATAAAGCTCGAATAGAGATCGACCATGGGGTTGATCTCGTAGTGCGAGAACTCACCGGCGTTGTAACGAATGTCCGGCCGCTGGATATAGTTCAGCGGCGCGAAGTTATAGCGTTGGCCATTAGAGAACGGCTGCAGCACTCCGCCCACCGGCGGCAGAAGAATATCGAAGCTATGGCCGAAATTCGCGCCGGCCAGGGGGCTCGTCGGACTAATCCGTCCGGTGGCGTCCGTCGACGAGCCGCCGCAATACTGCAGCTTGGTGTAGCTGGTGTCGGTCGCCAGACCGCAGGTACTCCAGTCGTACTTGGCCTCGAGCACCGGCTGTATCGAGGTGTACGCCATATAGAACTCGACGTTACCCTTGTCGTCGGGCGAATTGGCCCCACCGGTGATGGTGACCGTGTTGCGGTTGCCGGTCCAGACCGTGCCCGAGGGGAAGGTCAGAGGCGGAAAGCCGATGCTTTTAGCTCCAGCGGCGCTGGCGTCGCGGACCTGCCGGTTGCTGTTGTTATGCTCGCCAATCGAGCTCTCGGCGTCGATCTGGAGACCCTGGAAGTTGCGCTTCATGATGAAGTTCACCACGCCGGCCACCGCGTCCGAACCATAGACCGCCGAGGCTCCGCCAGTGAGGACTTCAACCCTCTCGATCAAAGGAGCCGGAATGAAGTTCAGGTCGGCCACCGGAACCAAGGGGTCGCCCGGCTGCACGCGTTTGCCGTCGATCAGCACCAGGGTGCGGGTGTTGCCGAGGCCGCGCAAATCGACCGTGGCCGTGCCGCTCGATCCGTTGGACTCGAACTGGCCGAAGTCGGCGAACGCCTGGGGCAGATTGTTGATCAGGTCTTCGACGTTGGTGGTGCCCTGCAGCTTGATGTCCTGCGCGTTCACCGTGGTGATCGGGCTGACGCTGGTCAGATTTGGGCGGGGGATCCGCGAGCCGGTGACCACGAACTCGGTGACGTTGGTGGTGCCATTTTCGGCCACGGCCGTCGGAGCGGGCGCGGTCTGGGCCAGAGCGCCGGGCGCCGAGAGGGCGGCCAGGGCGACGCCGGTAATCATGGACGACGCCATCAGGCGGGCGCGCACGGTGGATTTGGTCAAGTCGTGGTCCTCCAAACAACCGCGCAACGCCGCCCGTTGAGCGACGCTTGGGTTGCAAGCGTGAATGGTCCCGGGCCAAAGCCCCCCGGTTGAGCGATTGGTAGCGGCGCGGGGGCGACTCGGTCAACGCCGTTTGTGGCCCGGCGACATGATCGCCGCCCCCCTGTCACTTTACGGTCACAGATGGCGCGACGAAATGGCGCGGAGATTGGCCGCCGGTCGCGGCCGGGCGCGATCTGTTCTATGGATCGCTCAGAGGCGGCAAGATGGGGATGCGGCGATGACACGATTGGGGCGGTTCGATGCGCCTTCCTCCCTTCCCTTCATGGGGAGGGTGGATGCGAGCGCTTGCGAGCAGACCGGTGTGGCTTGGCGGCGAGGCGATTTGCCGTCGCGCCACCCGATCCCGCTCGGCTTTGCCGAGTCTCCCTCCCCACGCGGGGGAGGGAGGATGGCGTTCTTGCCGACGGCAGTCACCCTTATGATGGCGGCTTCGGGCGCCCTCGCGGCGCCCCCCGCCGCTCCCGGCCGGGAGCCGGCGGTGCAGATGGTGCTGGACTGCCAGAAGATCGCCGACGGCGCCCAGCGCCTGGCCTGTTTCGATTCGGCGGTGGCGGCGATGGCGCAAGCCGAGACGACGGGCGACCTGGTCACCATCGACCGCGCCCAGCGGCGGGCCGCCCGTCACCAGGCCTTCGGTCTCGCCCTGCCCTCCCTGGCCTTCCTCGATCGCGGCGAGAAGTCCGAGGAGGCGGACCGCATCACCGCCAAGGTCGCGGCGGCCTCGCTCAATCCCTATGGCAAATGGATCGTCAAGCTCGACGACGGCGCGGTGTGGCGCCAGACCGACGATAACGAGATTTTGCGCCCGCCCCACCCCGGCTCGACAGTGGAAATCCGCAAGGCGATGCTGGGCAGCTTCACCATGAAGGTTGATGGGCAGTTCGCGGTCCGGGTTCATCGCGACAATTGAAGTGCGGCCATGACCGATTTCCGCTTTGTGACCGACGATTTCGCGGTCAGTCCGCAGATATCCGCCGCCGACGTGGCCGTGGCGGCGGGGCGGGGTTTCAGCCTGATCGTCAACAACCGGCCGGACGGCGAGGCGCCGGGCCAGCCCGCCGGCGCGGCCATCGAGGCGGCGGCCCGCGCCGCGGGCCTGGACTATATCCATATCCCCGTGAGCGGCGCCCCGACCTCGTCGCAGGTGGAAGCGGTGCGTACCGCGGTTGAGGGAGCTTCCGGCAAGGTGCTGGCCTATTGCCGATCGGGAACGCGCTCTGTGGTCACCTGGGCGTTGGGCCAGGCCACCGACGGGAAGATGGGCGCGACCGATATTGTGCGGCGAGGCGCGGCCGCCGGCTACGATCTTTCTGCGCTGTTGTCGGCTTAGTCGTCGGCCCGGTCGCGAACCTAGAGCCCGATGACTTTGGACCGAAGAAATCGGAAGCCTGAATCGGGCTCTAAATGTTTGAATCGACGAGCAAAATTCAGGGTCGAGATGACTCCATCTCGACCCATCTTGCTCTAGCCACCGGGGCGGTTGATCTGGCGGCCCTGCATGATGATCGTCGCCGCGGCGCTGTCGCGGGACATCTGCTCCCACTGCGCCCGCGTGTAGCACGTCCTGTGGCCTTCGAGCCTGCTGCCGGTCGTCTCTTCATGCTTGCAGATCACCTGATTGGGGTCGTGGCTGTTCTTGGCGGACTGGACGGGGGCCGGTTGGGTAGCCGCCTCGGCGGGAACCGCCGCGCTGGTGGATTGGGCCTGGGCCGAGATGGCCGCCGAAGAGAACAACAGGGCGGCGGCCATGGCCGCGAACTTGGGAGTGGTCACGAAATTCACCTCTTGGAATGATCCCATACTATTGCCGAATGGGCCTTGCGGCGCAAGCGCCCCTGAGGCTCTGATGGCGCCCATGATCCCCTATGTTCGCGAGCTCGCGTTCGAATACGGCCGCCCCGACCAGGTCTCGCCGCTGATCCGGCGGGTGATCGCCAACAATCCCGGGCCCTTCACCTATCTGGGGACGGGGACCTATATCGTCGGCGCCGGCGAGGTGGCGGTGATCGATCCCGGGCCGGACATGGCCGATCATCTGGCTGCGATCCTGGCCGCCACGGCGGGCGAGCGGGTGAGCCATATCCTCATCACCCACCACCACCTCGACCACTCCCCCCTGGCCCGGCCCCTGGCGGCGGCGACCGGGGCGGCGATCTACGGCTGCGCGGTGGCGGCCCGGCCGACGCGTGGCGAAGTGGATCTGGAGGCCGGCCACGACCCTTTCACGCCGGACGTCTCGGTGTGCGGCGGGGCGACCGTCGCGGGAAAGGGCTGGACTCTGGAGGCCATTCCCACCCCCGGCCACACCTCAAACCACATCTGCTATGGGCTCGCGCAAGAAAACGCCCTGTTCAGCGGCGATCACATCATGGGCTGGTCGACCACCGTGATCGCCCCGCCCGACGGCGACATGGGCGACTATCTGGCCAGCCTGGAACTTATCAAGGCGCGGCGGTTCTCCACCCTGTGGCCGACCCACGGCCCGCCGGTCACCGACGTCGGGCCGTTCATCGACGCCTATATCGAACATCGCCGGGAACGCGAACGCCAGATTCTGGCGCGTCTGGCGGCGGGGAACGCGCGGATCAGCGTCATGGTCCCGACCCTCTACGCCGCCGTCGATCGCCGCCTCTGGCCGGCGGCGGCCCATTCGGTGCTGGCCCAGATGATCGAACTGGTGAAGTCGGGGCGCGTGGCCTGCGAGGGGACGCCGGGGCTGGAAAGCGACTACCGGCTGGCGGGGTAGAGCGTCGGGCTCTCTCCGCCTAATCCTCGAATTCATTCGCGGTCACGTCGCGAGCGCCGTCGAGGATGCGCTCAATTCGAATCTCCCGAGGGTGAACTGAATAGAAAATGGAATACCGGGGGTGGACGGCGCGGCGGATCGTTGCGCCAATCGTCGGTTGGAGCTGGAATGCTTCGGGCGCATGGCCGATCCGCGCGCACGTTTCCCGAAGCTCATCGACAAACGAAACAGCCCGCCTGGGACTGTCGCGGGCGATGTAGTCGCCGATCTCCTCCAGGTCGCTCTCGGCCTTTGGCGAGAAGCGAACAGGCTTCATTCCACGCCCTGATCCATGGCGCCGTATTTCGCCCGCAGCCGAGCGAACACGGTGCCCGCGTCAATGGAGGGGCCGCTGGCCACTCCTTCATTCACCATGCGGCGCAGTTCATCGATCTCGAGCGAAGCGCGCTGTCGCTTGTGCTTCCAATCGCGCATTGCGTCCCGGACGACCTCGCTCGTCGTGGCGTATTCGCCGGATTCCACGGCGGACTTGATTCCGGAAATCATTTCCCTTGGCAGGGCGATGCTGATTTTTTCGACGTTTGACACGGGGCCTCCGAAGTTTCGTTGGTAGCAAATATTGCTACCTTGTGCAAGCGGGCCACGGCCAGCTTCCGGCTCATCCCACCCCCGGCAGCGAATACCCCGCCAACCTCTGACGGATCGCCTTCTTGTCGATCTTGCCGGTCGCGCCCAGAGGGATGTCATCGACGAATTGCACGTCGTCGGGCATCCACCACTTGGCGATCTTGCCGTCCAGGAAAGCCAGGAATTCGTCGCGGGTGGCGGTTTGGCCGTCATGCAGCTTGACCAGAAGCAGGGGCCGTTCGTCCCACTTGGGGTGGGCGACGCCGATCACCGCCGCCATCAGGGCCTTGGGATGGCCGGCGGCGATGTTCTCGATCTCGATGGAGCTGATCCATTCGCCGCCGGACTTGATGACGTCCTTGGCGCGGTCGGTGATCTGCATGTAGCCGGCGGCGTCGATGGTGGCGACATCGCCGGTGTCGAAGAAGCCCTCGCCGTCCAGGATCTCGCCGCCCTCGTCCTTGAAGTAGCGGCGGGCGATGAACGGGCCCCGGATCCGCAGGCGCCCGAAAGTCGCGCCGTCGTGGGGGGCCGCCGCGCCCGCGTCGTCGGTCAATCGAAGCTGCACCCCGGCCGGCGGGCGGCCCTGCTTGAGCTTGTAGGGCATTTGTTCGTCGAAGGAGAGGGCGGCGATCTCCGGGGTGGGCGTCGATAGGGTTCCCAGCGGCGAGGTCTCGGTCATCCCCCAGGCATGGACCACCTCGACCCCGTAATCGTCATGGAAGGCGCGGATGATCGCCTCGGGCACCGCCGAGCCGCCGATCACCACCCGCTTGAGGGTGGTCAGCTGCTCGCCGGTGGCCTTGAGATGGGCCAGCAGCATCTGCCAGACGGTCGGCACGGCGGCCGAGAAGGTGACGGCCTCGGTATCCAGAAGCTCCAGGATCGCGGCGCCGTCCATCCTGGGCCCCGGCATCACCAGCTTGGCCCCCACCGCCGGGCAGGAGAAGGTCAGGCCCCAGGCGTTGGCGTGGAACATCGGCACCACCGCCAGCACCGTATCGCGCGCGGAAAGGCCCATGACGTCGTGCTGCAGGGTGACCAGGGTGTGCAGGAAGTTGGAGCGGTGGGAATAGAGCACCCCCTTGGGGTTGCCGGTGGTGCCCGAGGTGTAGCAAAGGCCGCAGGCGGCCTCCTCGCCAAAGCCGCCCCAGGCGCAGTCGGCGCGGTTGCGCTCGATCAGGCTTTCCGACGACACCGCGCCGTCCAGATTCACCTCGCGCATGTGGCCTTCGTCGGTGAGGACGATGAAGCGCTCGACCGTGGGCATCCGGCTCCGGTGCTCGGCCAGCACCGGCAGGAAGGTCAGATCCGTGAAAATGATCCGGTCGCCCGCGTGGTTGATGATGTAGCAGAGCTGGTCGGCGAACAGGCGCGGATTGAGGGTGTGGCAGACCGCGCCGATGCCCATGATCGCGTACCAGGCCTCCATGTGGCGCCCGGAGTTCCACGCCAGGGTGGCCACCCGGTCGCCCGCCTCTATCCCCAGACCCAGCAGGGCGTTGGAGAGGCGCTTGGCGCGCTCGCGGATTTCGCCATAGGTCGTGCGGACGATCGGCCCTTCCACCGACCGGGTCACCACCTCGCGAGCGCCGTGCCACTCGGCGGCGTGATCGAGGATCTTGTCCACCGTCAGCGGCCAGGCCTGCATCAACCCGAGCATGAACGCCCTCCCCTTCGTCGCACCTTCACGGATACAACCACTTGGTCGCCCAGCCAGAGCCGCCGCGCTCGAACATCAGCCGCTCGTGCAACCGAAAGGGCCGGTTGCGCCAGAACTCGATGGCGGTCGGCTTGACCCGATACCCCGACCAGTGCGGCGGCCGCGGAACCTTCCCCAGACCGAACCTGAGGCCGAATCCGGCCACCCGCTTTTCCAGGGCGAAGGGGCCCGGCATCTCCGCCGACTGGTCCGAGGCCCAGGCGCCGATCTGGGCGCCGCGGTCGCGGGTGGCGAAATAGGCGTCGGCCTCCGCCGCCGTCACCGGTGTCACCTCGCCGCGCACCCGTACCTGCCGGCGCAGGGACTTCCAGTGGAAGGTCAGGGCCGCCCTGGGGTTGGCGGCCAGCTCGCGGCCCTTGGCGCTGAGGGTATTGGTGAAGAACACGAATCCGCCGGCATCGACGCCCTTGAGCAGCACCATGCGGCAGTCGGGCAGGCCGTCCTCGTCCACCGTGGCCAGGGCCATGGCGTTGGCGTCATTGGGTTCGGCCTTCACCGCCTCGCGCAGCCAGGCTTCGAAGAGAGCAATGGGATCACGCGCCTCGAGCGGGGCCGTCGCATCGACCGCCATGACATCGCTGTCTTCAGCCGGCGAGAGGGGAATGACAGGCGTGTCGTTCATGGCCATCGGTATAGAACAAGCGGCGCGCGTTTTCGATTGCCCGCGAAAATGCGTTACGGTCACGCCCCATGTCGCACAACACCTTCGGCCACCTGTTCCGCGTCACCACCTGGGGCGAGAGCCACGGGACAGCCTTGGGGTGCGTGATCGACGGCTGCCCGCCGGGCCTGCCGTTGACGGCGCAAGACATCCAGGTCTGGCTCGACCGGCGCCGGCCGGGCCAGGGGAAGTTCGTCACTCAGAGACAGGAACCGGACGCGGTCCGCATTCTGTCAGGCGTGTTCGAGGACGAACACACGGGCAGGCCCGTGACCACGGGCACGCCCATCTCCTTGATCATCGACAATATCGACCAGCGCCCGCGCGACTATGCCGAGATCGCCACCGCCTTCCGGCCCGGCCACGCCGACTGGCCCTATTTCGCCAAATACGGGGTGCGGGACTATCGCGGTGGCGGGCGGGCCTCGGCGCGTGAGACGGCGGCGCGGGTGGCGGCCGGGGCGGTGGCGCGTCTCATCCTGGGCGAGGCGGTGATCGTGCGCGGGGCCCTGGTCCAGATCGGACCGCACGCGGTGGATCGCGGGCGCTGGGACTGGGGCCAGACCGGCGAGAACCCCTTCTGGGCGCCCGACGCCGGCATCGTCCCGGTTTGGGAGGAGCATCTGGAGGCGATCCGCAAGGCGGGCTCTTCCACCGGCGCGGTGGTGGAGGTCGAGGCGGCCGGCGTTCCCGCCGGCGGGGGGGCGCCGGTCTACGGCAAGCTGGACGCCGAGCTGGCCGGCGCCCTGATGTCGATCAACGCCGCCAAGGGGGTGGAGATCGGCGCGGGCTTCGCCGCCGCCGCACTCACCGGCGAGGAGAACGCCGACGAGATGCGAGCGGGCCAGGGCGGGCCGGTGTTTCTGGCCAATCAGGCGGGCGGCATATTGGGCGGGATTTCCACCGGCCAGAGCGTGGTCGCCCGCGTCGCCTTCAAGCCCACCTCCTCGATTCTCACGCCGCGCCTCTCCATCGACGAAGCGGGCGAGGAGATCGAGGTCCGCACCAAAGGCCGCCACGACCCCTGCGTCGGCATCCGCGCCGTGCCGGTTGTGGAAGCCATGACCGCCTGCGTCCTTGCCGACGCCTTCCTGCGCCATCGCGGCCAGACCGGCGGCGGCGCCTTCGCCCCCGGCTCGCGTGAGCATAGGTAGGTGGAGACCACGGCTAACCAACACGGAGACCAGAACATGCGTCATCCCTTGCGGAGCACCGCTATCCACCGGCGAATCGCCGCTTTGAGCACGCCGGGGGCGCCCCGCTGGCCGACCTACGGCGGCGTCTCCAAGCTGGTGGGAACCAGCTCTTCCGGCCGGGTAAGGGTTTTCGTCGATCCGTCGCTGGGCGGGCCGGGGCTCGAGAACGCCCAGGCCCTGCTGGCTGACGCCGACCGCGTGGCGGCGGCCAACGATGCTCTGTTCAGAACCGTCGGCGGCCCGGTCGCGGTGATCGTCTTCGCCCTGGGCGGGGTCACCGACGGAACCGGCGGGGCCGACCACGACGGCTGCGACTATGTCAGCGGCGCGGCGATCGAGGTGTGCGCCTCGTTCGGCAAATCGGCCCGGGTGTCGGCGCTGTTCGAGGCGGAACTGAGCGAATGCTCCATGGGCGGCAACCTCTGCGGCGCCAGCACCGGCGAAGCCCTGTCGCGCTGGTGCGCCGAGACGCTTGAGAAAGGCGCCTTGAACGATTTCGCCAGCGCCCCCCAATGGGCGGCGGACGGCATGGCCAACTGGGTGGACCAGGTGGAGCCCACCGATCAGAATACGGACAGCACCGGCTGTGGCATGGCCTTCATTTCCTGGCTGAAGAGCCGGGGGCAGGGGCTGGACAAGATCGCCCAGGCCATGGTCGCGGCCGGCGAGCGCGGCACGCTGGCCCAGCTCTACGCTCACCTGACCTCGGACGGCGCGAGCAACGCGTGGCCGAAATTCCAGGCGGCGGTCAAGGCGCTGCCGGGCGGGGTGAACAGCGACGACCCGTTCCGCTGAGGCCGGCCGACGAGTTTGCGGTCGGGGGATTGGCGACTATCTCTTGGCGCCCTCGCCCGGAGAAACCCCCATGATCGAGCGCCGCCCCGCCGGCCAACTCGGCCGGTTTCAAAATGACTGGTTGAACGCCCGCTATCACTTTTCCTTCGCGGGGTGGCGCGACCCCAGCCGCATGGGCTGGGGCGATCTTCTGGTATGGAACGACGACGAGATCGCGGCGGGGACCGGCTTCCCGCCCCACGGCCACGCAGACATGGAGATCGTCACCTATGTCCGCCGCGGCGCCATCACCCATCGCGACAGCCTGGGCAACACCGGCCGCACCGCCGCTGGCGACGTGCAGGTGATGAGCGCCGGATCGGGTATCCAGCACGCCGAGCACAACGCCGAGAACGAGACTACGACCCTGTTCCAAATCTGGATCCAGCCGAGCACGCGGGGCGGCGCGCCATCGTGGGGGGCGAGAGCCTTTCCCAAGGGCGACCGGGCGGGCGGCTTGGTGGCCCTGGCCAGCGGCCGGCCCGGCGACGGCGACGCCCTGCCGCTGCGCGCCGACGCCCGGGTGCTGGGCGCCACCCTGAAGGCCGGCGACACCACGACCTACGATCTCTCGCCGGGCCGCCACGCCTATCTGGCGACGGCGGTCGGCCGGATCGAGGTCAACGGAGTTAATCTGGAGGCGCGCGACGGGGCGGCGATCGTCGATGAGCCCGTGTTGAACATCCGCGCCTTGGCCGACGCCGAGGTGGTGCTGGTGGAAACGCGGTAAGGCGCGGCCTCTCTCTCAACACGCCAGTGCGCAGCTTTCGCCGACGGTCGGGCGGGAGACCGCGATGCGGCAAAGGCTCGGAAAGCGGGACTTCAGGCGGCCGGCGAAGAACAGGCAGAGAGCCTCCAGGGTCGGGCTTTCGAGGCCGGGGTGATCGTTGAGCAGGGAATGGTCGAGTTCGCCGGCGACGGCCTTGAGGGCCTGATCCAGCGTGGCGAGATCGTCCACCCAGCCCACCGGCCCGGCCACCGGCCCGCGCAGGGTGGCCTCGACGCGGAAGGAATGACCGTGCAGGCGGGTGTACGGCCCTTCCGCCGCGCCCCCGGGCAGGCGATGGGCGGCGTCGAAGGCGGCGGCCTTGGTGATCTCGAAGAGGGACCCTGGCATGGCGGCGGGACGGATCACGCTTTGAGGGTCGTTTCAATCCGCCGGTCGGGAACGAACCACATGGCGGCGACCAGGGCGTAGAGGGCGATGGCGATCCATGGGCGCACAAAGGCTACGCCGATGGCCGAGACGTAGAGCAGGAGGGTGACCTTCTCCTTCCAGCGCGAACCGGTGGCGGCCGCCAATCGGGCGTTGCCCTTCACGCCGATGATCGCCCGTTCCAGCACCGTGTAGGCGACGGCGGCCAGGGAGAGTACGCCGCCATAGGCCGCGGTGGGCAGGGCGGCAAAGCCGGTTTCATCCACCCAGCGGATCGCGAACGGAACCAGGGAGAGCCAGAAAAGCAGAAACAGATTGGCCCACAGGACCCGGCCATCGACCCGTTCGGTGGCGCTGAGCATATGATGGTGGTTGTTCCAGAACAGGCCGACGTTGGCGAAGCTCAAGGCGTAGGCGAGAAACACCGGCGCCCGCGCCGCCAGATCGGCGAGGCTGGCGCCGGCCGGGGTCTTCAATTCCAGGACCATAATGGTGATGATGATCGCGATCACCCCATCGCTGAACGCTTCGAGGCGCTGCTTTTCCATCAGGGGGCTTTCACGCCTCGACGCCGGCCGATCACGGCAATCCCAGGTATTTGTGGGTCTGGACGCTCAGGCGCCAGCGGGGGTGGGCCAGGCAATAGGCCACCGCCGCGCGGGTGGCGCCCTCGCGATCGGGACCGTCTAGGGGCTGGAGAAAGAAGCGTTCGAAATCGAGCTCGAGATAGCGCGCCGGATCGACGCCGCCTTGCGGATAGACCAGCTTCAGTTCCTGGCCGCGCTTCTGGGCCAGGGGCTCGTCGGCCTTGGGGCTGACGCAGATCCAATCGACGCCCGGCGGGGCGGCGATCGTCCCGTTGGTCTCGACGGCGACCTCGAAGCCCCGCCCATGCAGGGCCGCGATCAGCGGCGGGTCGAGCTGCAGCAGGGGCTCGCCGCCGGTGCACACCACCAGCCGGGCGCCGGCGCCGCCCGTCCAGCACCCCTCCACCGCGCCGGCCAGGTCGATCGCCGCCCGGAACTTGCCGCCACCGGGCCCATCGGTCCCGACGAAATCGGTGTCGCAGAAATCGCAAACGGCGGCGGCGCGATCCGCCTCCCGCCCCGACCACAGGTTGCAGCCCGCGAAACGCAGGAACACCGCCGGCCGCCCGGCCTGGCCTCCCTCGCCCTGCAGGGTGAGGAATATCTCCTTCACTGAATAGGTCATGGCCAAGCCGCCTGAAAACCGAGCGCCGGGCGCCCTTGCGCCGTCCACTCGCTCCAGCCGCGCGCCCGCAGGTCGCAAGCCGGGCAAGCGCCGCAGCCGTGGCCCCAGTCGTGGCGGGCCCGCCGCTCGCCCAGATAGCAGGTGTGGCTGTGGGCGACGACGATCTCGACCAGGGCCTCGCCGCCCAGGCCCTTGGCCAGCGCCCAGGTCTGGGCCTTGGTCAGGGCCATCAGCGGCGTGGCGATCTCGAACGCCCGCTCCATGCCGAGGTTGAGGGCGCTCTGCAGGGCGTCCAGCGTGGCCCGTCGGCAGTCGGGATAGCCGGAGTAGTCGGTCTCGCACATGCCGCCGACCAGAACCCTCAGATCGCGGCGGTCGGCCAGGGCGGCGGCGTAGGTGAAGAACAGAAGGTTGCGGCCGGGCACATAGGTGGAGGGAAGGCCGCGCGCGTCGATCTCGATGGCGCGGTCGGTCGTCAGCGCGCTCTCGCCGATGGCCCCGAAGGCGCGGATATCGAGCAGGTGGTCGGGCCCCAGCCGCGCGCTCCAGTCGGGGAAGGCGTGGTGAAGGCCGTCGCGCACCCGATCGCGCGCCTTCAGTTCGACAACGTGCCGCTGGCCGTAGTCGAAGCCGACCGTCTCGATCCGCGCGTAGCGGTTCAGCGCCCAGGCCACGCAGACGGTGGAATCCTGGCCGCCGGAGAAGAGCACCAGGGCGCTGTCGGAGGATGAAGCCATGGGCGCGCGTCTTATACGAGCCCGCCCCCGCTAGAAACC
This sequence comes from Caulobacterales bacterium, assembly GCA_038227925.1. GTDB lineage: Bacteria > Pseudomonadota > Alphaproteobacteria > Caulobacterales > Caulobacteraceae > Acaudatibacter. The sequence continues at coordinate 34,764 of JBBRPN010000002.1, forward strand.
AGGCGGCGACCTTCGGGCATGGGTCGCCTGTTCGAAGGCGTAGCCGAGACTGAGCAGCCGCGCCTCCGACCACGCCGGGCCGATGAAGGAGAGGCCCACCGGCAGGCCACTTACCTCGCCCATGGGCACGGTGAGGTGCGGATAGCCGGCCACCGCGGCCAACTGGCCGGCGTCGCCGCTCACCGCATGGTCGCCCAGGATTGGGTCGATTGGCCACGCCGGAGCCAGGGTCGGGGCGACCAGGGCGACGATGGCGTTCTTGGCCAGCATCGCGTCGATCCCCTCGGCGCCGGCCATCCGCCGCCCCGTCGCCAGGGCCTTGAGATAGTCCGGGTCGGAGAGTCCCTTGGTCTTTTCCGAGGCCTCGAACACGTCCTGGCCGAACAGGGCCATCTCCTCGGCCGCGTGCTGGCGGTCGAAGGCGATGAGGTCGGCCAGGGTGCGGGTCTTCACCTGGACCGGCGAGGTGGACGCCAGATAGCTCGCCACGCCGGTCTTGAACTCGGTGTTGAGAACCATCTGCTCGGCGTCATCCAACGGTTTGCCGCCCGGATCGTCCTTGATCTCCACCAGAACCGCGCCGGCGGCCCGCAGGCTGGAAAGCGCGGCCTCGAACACCGCGTCGGTCTGGGGATGGAAGCCGGCGGAAAACCGCATGACGCCGATCCGCGCGCCCTTGAGCGAACCGGCGTCGAGGGCGGCGGGGTAGTCGATCCTGTGGGCGTCGGCCTCGCGGGTGGCCGGATCGGCGCCGTCGGTCCCGGCGATCACGGTTAGGAGGATGGCCGCGTCCCGGACCGTCAGGGCGATCGAGCCGGCGGTGTCCTGGCTGACGCTGATCGGCACGATGTGGGTGCGCGAGACCAGGCCGACGGTGGGCTTCAGTCCGACCAGGCCGTTCACCGCCGCCGGGCAGGTGATCGAGCCGTCGGTCTCGGTGCCGATGGCGGCGGGGGCGAAGCCGGCCGCCACCGCCGCGGCGCTCCCGGCGCTGGAGCCGCAGGGGCTGCGGCGGGTATCGTAGGGATTGAGTGCCTGGCCGCCCACCGCGCTCCAGCCGCTGGAGGCATGGGCCGAGCGGAAATTGGCCCATTCCGACAGGTTCGTCTTGCCCAGGATCACCGCCCCGGCGTCGGTGAGCCGCCTGACCAGTGGCGCGTCGCGGCCGGTGACATTGTCCTTCAGGGCCAGGGACCCCGCAGTGGTCGCCGTGCCGTCGGCCGATTCGATATTGTCCTTCAAAAGGATGGGTATGCCGTGCAGGGACCCGCGCACATGGCCGGCCGCCCGCTCGGCGTCGAGCTTGCGGGCGTCGGCCAGGGCGTGGGGGTTGAGGACGATGACGGCGTGAAGCGCCCGTCCCGCGCGGTCGTCCCTGGCGATCTTGCGTTCGAAGGCGGCGGTCAGCCCGGCCGCGGTGACCTGACCGGCGCGCTGGGCCCGTTCCAGCCCGCCGATCGAGGCGTCCCCCGCCCGCGCGCCGGCCGCGAGGAGAATCAGGGCGCCCGCGCCGACGGCCCAAAGCGGCAAGGTCGTTCTGTCCATGGCCCATCGTTCATCGCCCCGCGCGGCTTGGCAAGAGCGGGCGCCGTCGCTATCTGCGGCGCGACTTCCCACCCCTTTCACCTTTTTAAGGACGATCCAGCGCCGCCATGGCCGCCCAATATATTTTTCAGATGCAGGGTCTTTCGAAGACCTATCCCGGCGGCAAGAAGGTGTTCGAGAACATCTGGCTGTCCTTCTACCCGGACGCCAAGATCGGCGTCGTCGGCGTCAACGGCTCGGGCAAATCGACCCTGCTCAAGATCATGGCCGGCCTCGACAAGGAGTTCAACGGCGAGGCCAAGCCGTTGGAGGGCACCCGGATGGGCTATCTCGAACAGGAACCCCACCTCGACCCCGCCCTCGACGTATGGGGCAATGTCATCGCCTGGTGCGAGGAGAAGAAAACCTTCGACGCCTATAACGCCGTCGCCGCCAAGCTGGGCGAGGACTATTCCGAGGCGCTGATGGAGGAGATGACCGCCCTCCAGGAAAAGATCGACGCCGGCGATCTTTGGGACATCGATTCGAGGATCGAAATGGCCATGGACGCCCTGCGCTGCCCGCCCGATCACGCGCCGGTGAAAAACCTCTCGGGCGGCGAGCGGCGGCGGGTCGCCCTGGCGCGCCTGCTTCTTTCCAAACCCGACATGCTGCTGCTGGACGAACCCACCAACCACCTGGACGCCGAATCGGTGGCCTGGCTGCAGCATCATCTGGAGAACTTCCCCGGCTGCGTGATCCTGGTCACCCACGACCGCTATTTCCTCGACCAGGTGACCAAGTGGACGCTGGAGCTCGACCGCGGCAAGGGTGTCCCCTACGAGGGCAACTACTCCGGTTGGCTGGAACAGAAGGAAAAGCGGGTCCGCCAGGAACAGTCCGAGAGCGAGGCGCGCCAGCGCGCCATGGCCCGCGAACTGGAGTGGGTGCGCTCCTCGGCCAAGGCGCGCCAGGCCAAGTCCAAGGCCCGCCTGGCCGCCTACGACGAAATGGTTAACCAGCAGGAGCGCGAGAAACAGAGCTTCGCCACCATCCAGATTCCCCCCGGCCCGCGCCTCGGCCAGGTGGTGATCGAGGTGGAGGGGCTGGAGAAGGAATACGGCGACAAGATCCTGTTCAAGGACCTTTCCTTCAAGCTGCCGCCCAACGGCATCGTGGGCGTGATCGGGCCCAACGGCGCGGGCAAATCGACCCTGTTCAAGCTGATCACCGGCCAGGAGACGCCCGACGCCGGCAAGATCCGCCTGGGCGAAACCGTCAAGCTCGCCTACGTCGATCAGAGCCGCGATGACCTGGACGCCGGCAAGACCGTCTGGCAGGTGATCAGCGGCGGCCTGGACGTGATGAAGATCGGCAATCGCGAACTGGTCAGCCGGTCCTACGTCGGCTCATTCAACTTCAAGGGCGGCGATCAGCAGAAGAAGGTCGGCCAGCTCTCCGGCGGCGAGCGCAACCGGGTCCACCTGGCCAAGACCTTGACCGAGGGCGGCAACGTCATCCTGCTGGACGAACCGACCAACGACCTGGACATCGAGACCCTGCAGAACCTCGAGGACGCCCTCGAACAGTTCGCCGGCTGCGCCGTGGTGATCAGCCACGACCGCTGGTTCCTCGACCGCCTGTGCACCCACATCCTCGCCTTCGAGGGCGACAGCCATGTGGAATGGTTCGAAGGCAATTTCGAAGCCTACGAGGAAGACAAGAAGCGGCGGCTAGGGGCGGACTCGCTGATCCCGCACCGGATCAAGTTCCAGAAATTTGGGCGGTAGGGAGACGTACGCTGGGTCTTGAATCCGGCGAGTGCCTCATTTGAAATCCGGGACGATTGACAAGCATGGTATCCGTCACCTGTCGCCCATATGATCGGCTGCATGGCCCCCAAGCTCAAATCTCGGCTCCTCGTGTTGGTCCCGCTTCTGGTTCTGGTGGCCCTCGTTCAGGTGCTCCTGCGCAATCGGTATGGCGCGGGACTCGTGGCCGCCGTGTCGGTGGCGCTCCTCCTCCAAGTCTACGTCTTTGGAAAGAAGCCAGATGCCTGAGGGACCCCAAGGTCAGAAACGCCCCGGCGACATGATCGCTGGAGCCTCCGTGGTCGCCAAGATCGCCACTGGCAAGATTCCTGTCGAGCAGGGCCGCCCGATAACCGAAGAGGACATCCGATGGCTGCGCCAACGTCGGGTGCGGCTGGCGGCCCCGGATCGCGATCCCCCCAACTTCGTTGAGCGGATGAGGGACGAAGACGATGAGCGTCTACTTCGACGCGAGTGCGGTGACGCTGATATTTGAGCCGGCCGTTGTTCTCTCTTCCCCCTCTGGGGGAAGTGGCGCGAAGCGCCGAAGGGGGCTCTCGCCAGGTCAATTCTCGCTCGGCGAGGCCCCCATCCCCGGCTTCGCCGGCACTTCCCCCAAAGGGGGAAGAGAGGCGCGTAGATGAAAGCGCCGATCTGATTGATCCTTGCGCTTGCCGCCTGTAACAGGCGTTTGAATTTCAGAGGAACCCCCCCATGACCGCCATCAACGCCGTGACCGACTATGCGCTGGAGGGCGAGGTCGGCGTCATCACGCTCAATTCGCCGCCGGTGAACGCCCTTTCCGCCGCGGTGCGCGACGGGATCGTCGGGGGGATGGAAAAGGCGGTGGGCGATCCGGGCGCCAAGGCGATCGTCCTCATCTGCGAGGGGCGGACCTTCATCGCCGGGGCCGACATCACCGAATTCGGCGGGCCGATGAAGGGGGCGAGCCTGTTCGCGGTCGAGGACGCCATCGAGGGCGCGGCGAAGCCGGTGATCGCCGCCATTCACGGGACCGCCCTGGGCGGCGGGCTGGAGGTGGCGCTCGCCTGCCACTACCGCGTCGCCGTTCCCTCGGCGAAGTGCGGCCTGCCCGAAGTCGCCTTGGGCCTGCTGCCCGGAGCCGGCGGCACCCAACGTCTGCCGCGCATCGTCGGGGTGGAAAAGGCCCTGACCATGGTGACCAGCGGCCAGCATGTTCCCGCCAAACAATGCCTGGACATGGGCCTGGTCGATGAGATCGTCCCGGAAGGCGAACTGCGCGCCGGCGCGGTCGCCTTCGCCCGCAAGGTGATCGCGGAAAGCCGGCCGCTCAAGAAGGTCCGCGACCTGAACGACAAGGTCGAGGCGGCGCGCGGCCATCCGGAGATCTTCGCCGATTTCCGCAAAGCCAACGCCCGCAAGTTCCGTGGCTTCCTGGCCCCCGAAAACAATATCCGCTGCATCGAGGCGGCGGTGAACGAGCCGTTCGAGGAGGGGCTCAAGACCGAGCGCAAGCTGTTCATGGAGCTGATGACTGGCCCGCAGAGCGCCGCCCAGCGCTACGCCTTCTTCGCCGAGCGCCAGGCGGCCAAGATTCCCGACGTGCCCGACGACACGCCGCTCATCGCGATCAACAGCGTCGGCGTTCTGGGCGCGGGCACCATGGGCGGCGGCATCGCCATGAATTTCGCCAGCGCCGGCATTCCGGTGACGATCGTGGAGGTGAAACAGGATGCCCTCGACCGCGGCCTCGCCACCATCCGCAAGAACTATGAGCGCACGGCGGCGCGCGGCGGCATCACCGCCGCCGAGGTGGAAAAGCGGGTCGGCCTGATCGCCGGCTCTCTCGACATGACCGCCTTCAAGGGTGCCGACCTGGTCATCGAGGCGGTGTTCGAGCGCATGGATATCAAGAAGGACGTGTTCGCCAAGCTGGATGCGATCTGCAAGCCGGGGGCGATTCTCGCCACCAACACCTCCTATCTGAACATCGACGAGATCGCCTCGGCGACCAAACGGCCGGAGTGGGTGATCGGTCTGCACTTCTTCTCGCCGGCCAATGTGATGAGGCTCCTGGAGGTGATCCGGGCCGATCACACCTCCAAGAGCGTCATCGCCACCTGCATGAAACTGGCCAAGAAGATCGGCAAGGTGGCGGTGCTGGTCGGCGTCGCGCCGGGGTTCGTGGGCAACCGCATGCTGGCCCAGCGCCAGCGCGAGGCTCAGAAGCTGGTCATGGAGGGGGCCATGCCGTGGGACATCGACCGCGTCCTCTACGATTTCGGCTTTCCCATGGGTCCCTTCGCCATGAGCGACCTGGCGGGGCTGGACATCGGCTGGGTCAAGGAGGCTTCCAAGGGCGAGACCATCCGTGATGTCCTCTGCGAAATGGACCGCCGCGGCCAGAAGACCGGGGCCGGCTACTACGACTACGACGACAACCGCGTCGCCCATCCTTCGCCGGTGACCGAGAAGATCATCAAGGACTTCGCCGCCAAATCGGGGGTGAATCCGCGACACATCGCCGACGAGGAAATCCTGGAGCGCTGCGTCTATCCGATGATCAACGAGGGGGCGAAGATCCTGGAGGAGGGCAAGGCCATCCGCGCCTCGGACATCGATGTGGTGTGGGAGAACGGCTACGGCTGGCCGGTGTATCGCGGCGGCCCGATGTTCTTCGGCGACCAGATCGGCCTGGACAAGGTTCTGGACAAGATGAAGGCCTTCCAGGCCCAGATGGGAGACGCCTTCAGGCCGTCCGCCCTGCTGGAACGGCTGGTCGCCAATGGCAAGGGCTTCCAGAGCCTCTAATGGAAGTCCCGGCTGCGGACGAGCCGGGCGACCGGCCCGCCTTCATTCTTCATCTCGGCCAGACGCCCTGACAGGTCGGTGAAGCGCTCGGCGACCACGTGGATCACCTCGCCCGCCCGTTGCAGGCGGCCGTGGACGACCAGGAAGGCAGAACCCATCACCGCCCGCCGGTTGGCGGTGAACACATCCCGCCAGACCACCGCGTTGGCCGAGCCGGTCTCGTCCTCCAGGGTGACGAACACCACGCCCTTGGCCGTCCCCGGCCGCTGGCGGATCAGCACCAGGCCGCCGACGCTTAACCGGCGCCCGTCTTTCATGTCCTTGAGGCCGGCGGCCGTGACCGCGCCCAGGCCGGTCAGCAGCGGCCGGAAGAAGGCGCAGGGATGGGCCTTCAACGACAGGCCGGCGGTGCGGTAGTCCTCGGCCACATGGGCCGGCAGAGCCATGGCCGGCAGGTCGAAGTCTCCTTCGGCCGACGGCCCCATCAGGGCCAGCAGCGGCGCCTGGGCTTCCACCTTGACCTCCGGCGCCAGAGCCTTCACCGCCCACAACCCGGCGCGGCGGTCCATGCCCAGGGAGCGCAGGGCGTCGGCCTCGGCGAGCAATTCCAGGCTCTGGCGGCTCAAGTTCGCGCGCCGGGCGAGGTCCTCGAGGGTGCGCGCGCCGGCCGCCCGCGCCTCGACCAGCCGCTCGGCCTCTTCCCGCTTGAGGCCGCGAATCTGGCGCAGACCCAGGCGGACGGCGCTTTGCCGGATGAGTTGCGCGCCGTCCCCTACGCTTCCCAATTCCTCCAGCCCACTATCCCACCCGCTCGCCATCACGTCCGCCGCCCGCACCTCGACGCCGTGCTCGCGGGCGTCGCGGACCAGTTGGGCGGCCTGGTAGAAGCCCATGGGCTGGCTGTTGAGCATGGCGGCGCAGAAGACGTCCGGGTGATGGTGTTTGATCCACGCCGAGACGTAGACCAGCTTGGCGAAACTCACCGCGTGGCTCTCGGGGAAACCGTAGGAGCCGAAGCCCTCGATCTGGCGAAAGCAGCGTTGGGCGAAGTCGCGGTCATAGCCGCGCGCCACCATGCCCCCGATGAACTTCTCGCCGTAGACGCCCACCCCGCCGTGGTGACGGAAGGTGGCCATGGACCGCCGCAGGCCGTTGGCCTCCTCGGGGGTGAATTTGGCCGCCTCGATGGCCAGGCGCATGGCCTGTTCCTGGAACAGCGGCACGCCCAGGGTCTTGCCGAGCACCGCCTTCAGTTCATCGGCGGGTCCATGCTCGGGCGAGGGCGCGGGATAGTCCACCGCCTCGATCCCCTCGCGGCGGCGAAGATAGGGGTGGACCATGTCGCCTTGGATGGGGCCGGGCCGCACGATCGCCACCTCGATCACCAGATCGTAGAATTTTCGCGGTTTGAGGCGCGGCAGCATGGACATCTGGGCGCGGCTCTCCACCTGGAACACCCCCACCGAATCGGCCCGGCTCAGCATGTCGTAGACGCCCCGGTCTCCCTCGGGGATGTCGGCCATGTCGGCGATCCCCAGGGCGTCCATGGCCTTCTTGATGGCGGTGAGCATGCCGAGCGCCAGGACATCGACCTTCATCAGGCCCAGGGCGTCGATGTCGTCCTTGTCCCACTCCAGAAAGGTGCGGTCCTTCATGGCGGCGTTGCCGATCGGCACGGTCTCGTCCAGCCGCCGCTTGGTGAGCACGAAGCCGCCCACGTGCTGCGACAGGTGGCGGGGAAAGCCGAGGATCTCGCCGGCCAGGGCGGTGGCCCGGCGGATGTCCGGGCTTTGCGGATCCAGTCCGGCCTGGCGGATGTGATCGTCGGGGATGCCGTCGCCCCAGGTTCCCCAGACCGTCCCCGCCAGCGCCGCGGTGACATCCTCGGTCAGGCCCAAGGCTTTGCCGACATCGCGGATGGCGCTGCGCGGGCGATAGTGGATGACGGTGGCGCAGATGGCCGCCCGCTCGCGGCCGTATCGTTCGTACACATACTGCATCACCTCCTCGCGCCGCTCGTGTTCGAAATCGACGTCGATGTCCGGCGGTTCGTCGCGCTCCCTGGAGATGAAGCGCGCGAAGAGGAGATCGTGGTCGGGCGCGGTGGGATCGACCGCCGTGACGCCCAGACAGAAACAGACCACCGAATTGGCCGCCGAGCCCCGTCCCTGGCAGAGGATGCCCTGCCCCCTGGCCCAATGGACGATGTCATGGACGGTGAGGAAATAGTTGGGGTAGTTCAGCTCCTCGATCAGGGCGAGTTCGTGCCGCAGGGTCGCCTTCACCGTCTCCGGCGCGCCGGCCGGATAGCGCCAGTCCGCCCCCGCCCAGGCCAGATCGGTGAGATGGGCGATGGCGCTCTTGCCCGGCGGCACGGGCTCGTCGGGATATTCGTATTTGAGTTGGCCCAGATCGAAGCCGATCCGCCCCGCCACCTCGACGGTTCGCGCCACCGCCTCCGGCCAGCGGGCGAACAGCCGGGCCATCTCGGCCGGCGATTTGACATGCCGCTCGGCGTTGGCTTCCAGCCGCGGGCCCGCTTCGGTGATGACGCAGCCCTCGCGGATGCAGGTGAGGATGTCCTGTAGGGGCCGGCGCTCGGGGCCGTGATAGAGGACATCGTTGACGGCCACCATCGGCGCGCCGGCTTCGCGGGCCAGGGCGTCGAGAGCGGCCAGGCGCTTCAAATCCTGGGCGGCGTAGGGTCGGGCGGCGGCCAGCCAGGCGCGGCCCAAGAATTCCCCCGCGACGCGTTTCAGGGCGGCCTCGAAGGCGCCGTCCAGGCGCGGCGGCGGGACCACCAGGATCAACTGCCCCTCGCCATGCTCCATTAGATCGCCGCCGATGAGGTGGCATTCGCCCTTCTTGGCTCGCCGCTGGCCCACGGTGAGCAGGCGGGTCAGCCGCCCCCACGCCTCCCGGTCGGCGGGATAGCAGAGCACGCTCGGCGTCCCGTCGGCGAAGTCCAGGCGGGCGCCGGTGAGCACCCTTTGGCCGATCTCCCGCCCCTTGGCCCACGCCCGCACCACGCCCGCCACCGTGTTGCGGTCGGCGATCCCGATCGCCGCCAACCCCAGCGCCTTGGCGGCGATCACCAACTCCTCCGGATGCGAGGCGCCGCGCAGAAAGTCGTAGTTGGTGGTGGCTTGGAGTTCGGCGTAGGTCATGGCTCAGCCAAACAGGCCATGCAGCCACCATTTGGCGGGTGCGCCTCCGGTGTGGAGGCCGGCGCGGAAGAGCCAGAAGCGGCCACCCGCCTCGTCCTCGACCCGGTAGTAGTCGCGGACCAGGACGGGATCGGCGGCTTGGTCGAAGGCCACGCGCCACCATTCCCACGCCAGGCGCTCGGGGCCCTCGGCGCGGCGGACGCGATGGGCCACGCCCCGCCAGCGGAAAAAGACCGGCGGATCGTCGGGAACCGGGGCGATGGCCTCGATGGGTTCGGGGCGGCTGAACAGGCGCAGGGGACGGGGCCGCTTCAAGTCCCATGTCTCATTTTCCGACTCCGACAGGGGCGGGCGGCGAGCCGTCGCGCGTTCGGGAGCGTGGCTGGGATAAGGTTCGGCGCGCCAGACGGCCGCCGCTCCCAGGCGACCGGCAAGACGGTCGATCAGGGGCGCGATCCCTTCCTCCAGCGCGATCCGCGCGCCATCGTCCAGGGATGGCTGGCGCGGCGAGAGGCGCTCGACCGCCTCGGCGGCCAGGGTGACCACCTCGATTCCGAAGCCGGGATCGACGCTCTCCAGATGCGGCGCGAACAGGCGGCCGATGCGATCCGCCTCGCGGCCGGCCAGGGAAAGGCCGACGCAAAGGCGCTGGGCCATGCCGTCCAGGCGATGGAAACAGAGTTCGAAACGCCGCGCTCCCCGGCCCTCGGCCTCCAGGCGCGCGCAGAGCAGGCCGGCGATGTCGCCGGCGGCGCGGGCCAGATCGCCCGGCGTGCTGATCGGCTCGGCGAAGGCCAGGCGCGCGAACCAGGGATTGGGCGGGCGGCGGAAGACGAGCGCCTCGCGGGCGCGGCCCATCGCCTGATCCAGGCGCCGCACAACCTCCGGGCCGAAGCGGCGGGTGAGCTGGTCGCGCGGCGTCCCGGCCAGAGCCCCGACGGTGGTCAGGCCCAGGCGGGCGAGCTGGGCGGCGGTCTCGCCTTCCAGGCGCAAGGCGGCCGTCGGCAGAGGGGCCAAGCGGGCCATTTCTTCCCCCGGCGCGGCGATCGTCGTCCCCGCGCCGAAATGGGCCAGCGCCCAGGCCGCGCCGTCGGCGCCCGCCACCGCCACGCGCACCGGAATGCCGCTCGCCGCCAGGCGCGCCGTCAGGTCGCCCGCCATCGCCGCCTCGCCGCCCCACAGATTGGCGACGCCGGTGATGTCCAGGATGAGGCCGTCCGGCGGATCGAGGGCCACGGCGGGCGAAAAACGCGCGCACCAGTCGCTCAAGGCCTCGAGCGCCGCCCGGTCAGCGGCCGGATCGGCCTCGGCGGTGGCGAGCCCCGGAACCAGGGCGGTCGCGTCCGTCGCCTTTTGGCCGACGAACAGCCCCAGCGCCGCCGCCCCCTCGTCCACCGCCGCCAGCCGCCGCGCCCCGTGCTCGACGGCGACCAGGGCGAAGGCTTCACCCGGCGAGGCGCAGGCGTTGCGCCGTCTCCAGTTGGCGATCGCCCAGGCGGGCGACCACACGCAGAGGATACGCTCCATCGCTCTTCTCCAATATCCATGCCCCGCTCCGACCGCCCCGGCAGCGTTCCAGGGTGACCCACCAGCGCGGGGCGCCCAGGCCAGGCTCGCCGGGCGCCGGATCGCTGGGCGCGCCGGCGATCTTCCACCGCGTGGCCGCCGCCGATCCGGCCCCCTCGCGTCGAGGCGCGCCGCCGAACGGCCGGCGGCGGATCAGGAAACCGGTGGCCCCGCCCCGCTCGCACGCCAGCTGCAGGCGTCGCCCGCCGGTCAGATCGACCCCCTCCGTCTCGCCGATGGCGGCGGCGACGCCGGCGCATCCCAGGGCGTCCTCCAGAGCGGCTAGAGCCTGAGCTTCGCCCGGCGCCTTGACCTGGATCAGCCGCTCGGCCGGAAAGCCGAGGCGGGCGAGGCCGGGCGCATGAAGATCGTCCCGCCGCATCACCCACACCACCGCGCCCCGCGCGGCGAGAGGGCCGGTCAGGGCGGCGACGAAGGCCCCCACCGCTGCCGCCGTCTCGATTTCCAGCCCCTCGCCCACCGCCTCGTGCCAACGCCCCAGCGGCAGGCCGCCGCCGGGGAGCGCCCCGTCGATGCCGGGATCGCCGAAGGGGAGCACATTCCAGGCGGGCGCGGCGCGGCCTTCGATGGCGGCGATCTTCCCCCGCGCCTCCCTCAAGCGCGCCTGGCGTGACATCGGTGGACCGGACTCCGTTTGTTCTCTTTTTGTTCTAGTGCGGCCTCTTGGAGAGGTCAAGGCGTGGCGTGTCCTTCTCCCCTTGCGGGAGAAGGTGTCGGCGAAGCCGACGGATGAGGGGTCGCGCCGCCCTCGCCGCTTGCTCGCCACCCCCCGGTGAGGGCGCGGAAAACCCCTCATCCGGCGCTGCGCGCCACCTTCTCCCGCAAGGGGAGAAGGTTTTAGCCGTGCTTCGCCAGCGCCGTCTCCAAAGTCTCCACCATCAGCGCCTTGAGCCGCGTCGGCCCCACGATCTCCACCGCCTCGCCCCAGCCGATCAGATGGCGGACGAGTTCGACCAGGCCGCCGGCGCGGAAGCGGACGGTGAGCGAGCCGTCGACTTCCTCGGCCACCTTCTGGCTCGGATGAAAGACGAACCGCCGGGCGTCGGGCGCCGCCTCCGGGGAAAAGCGAAGGACGATGTCCTCGCGCTTTTCCTGGAACGCGCCGAATGAGCGCGCCGCGTAGTCCGCCAGGCTGAACCCCGCCGGCGGCCCGTCGCACGCCTCGCCGAGCTCCAGATCGCCGATGCGATCGAACCGCCAGAGCACCGGCCGCGCCATGCCGACCTGAGGGCCGACCAGATAATAGGTCCGGCCGAACAATATGCCGTATGGGATCACTTCTCGTTGGCGCGCGGCGCCGTCGCTCGCCGAGGCATAGCGGAAGACGCACACCCGCATCGCTTTCAACGCCTCGCGGACGAGGGCCAGCGTCTCGCCATCGACCATCGGGCGCGGCCCCACCTGCATGACCATGGCCTCGGCCGTCGCCAGAACCTCCAGATCGGGCGCCATGCGAAGGCGGGTCGAGGCGCGCAGAGACGCGCGGATCTTTTCGGCCAGGGCGCGCAGCAGGGCCGCCCGCGCCTCGCCGCCGCCCTGGGCCAGGGCGGCGATGGCGCCCTGAAGTTCGGCCAGCTCATCGACGCCGGGCGCCTGCAGAAAACCGTCCAGGCCGCCGACGATGCGGAACCGCTTGGCCCGCCCGTCGCGCGCCTCCTCCATCTGCGGAAAGAGTTCGCGCAGCACGTCGCGCATGCGCTCGGCGGTGCGCCGGTCGATGCCCGCCTCCCGCGCCATCTCGTCCAGGGTCAGCCCCTCGGCCGACCCCGCCAGAGCGCGCGCCAGCCGCATCACCGCCAGGGTCTTTTCATGCCGCATCGCGCCGCCTCCTTGCGTCCGATCCTGTCGCATCACGGGCGTAGCATGGCGCCAGCCACGAAGGGAGAGTGCAATGGACCGTTACGAAAAATTCTGGCTTCGAAAATACGCCGCCCGGGCGGTGGTCAGCGTAAGGGCAGGCCGGCGAAAACGGCCGGCGCCCGAAATGTGGGCATGGCTGTCCCGCAACGCGACCCTGCTGGGCGTTCCCGAACCATTGGCGGACTATGGCTTCAACAGCTGCATTGGAGAGATCGACAGCGCCGCCTGGACATCCTTCAAGGCCGTCGAGGTGCAACTCGGAAAACCAACCCACTCGCCCCCGCCGTCGGGGCTGGAGAGGCGGATGACGTGGCTTTGCGAGACGCTCCGCCTGTCGCGCCTGGAGGGAGACATCTTGCGCGCGGCCGCCAGAGCTTGGGTGAGCAAGGCTTTCGGGACATTGGTCGAAGCCTTCGCGGGCAGTCAGGGCGGCGAGATCAACGGCTGGGCGCTGGCGACCCTGACCGGCCACGATCTGCGGTCGGTGCATCCGGCGCTTCAGATGTTTCGCCCCTTGCGGCTGCTGGGCCTGTTGGAGGACCGCGGAGACGGCGATTTCTGCGCCTCCGAGACGGTGCTGCGCATCGCGCGGCTGGAGAGCACCGACCCCGCCCGTCTGCGCGGCCTGTTGATCGGCAAAACGCGGAAGGCCGAACTCACCTGGGACGACTTCGCCCAAATCGGGGACGCCGCGGCTCTGGCCGAACGCGTCGTCGCCGGCGCCCTGGCCAAGCGGGTCGAAGGTGTCAACATCCTGCTCTATGGCGCGCCCGGGACCGGCAAGACCGAGTTTATCCGCACTCTGGCCGAGCGCATCGGCGCCCACCCGATGTTCGTCGGCGAGACCGGCGACGAAAGCGATGAACCCAGCCGGGCCGCCCGCATCGCCGCTTTCGCCATCGCCCGCGCCCTGGCCGGGCGGGCGCCGGGCGCGCTGCTGGTGGTCGATGAGGCCGACGACATCTTCACCGGCGTGGATGACGGCGACCGGGCCTCGCGGGTCGGCTCCAAGGTGTTCATGAACCGCCTGGTGGAGCACACCGCCGCGCCGACGATCTGGATCACCAACCATGCCGACCAGATCGGCGAGGCCGTGCTGCGCCGGATGACCGTGGCCCTCCGCTTTCCCCAGCCCGGCCGCCTGGTCCGCCGCCGGGTGATCGCGGCCATCGCGGCGCGCCGCAAGCTGCGCCTCTCCGCCGCCGCCCTGGACGGGCTGGCGCAGGTGCGCGCCGCCCCGGCGGTGATGGACCTGGCGGTGCGCGCCGCCAAGCTGACCGGCGGCCGGGAGGCCGACGTGGCCCGCGCCGCCCGCTCGGTCATCGCCGTCATGGAGGGCGCCCCCGCGCCGCCGCCGCCGGACGCCCCCTTCGCTTTCGACCCGGCCCTCTCGGCCGCCGATTGCAACCTCGCCGCCCTGGCCGACCGGCTGGCGGCGAGCGGCGAAACCGCTCTCTCCTTCTGCCTGCATGGCCTGCCCGGCACCGGCAAGAGCGCCTTCGCCCGCCACCTCGCCGAGCGGCTGGGCCTGGACGTGATCGAAAAGCGCGCCTCGGACCTCCTCTCGATGTATGTGGGCGGGAGCGAAAAGAATATCGCCCGCGCCTTCGAGGAGGCGGCCGTCTGCCGCGCCATGCTGATCCTCGACGAAGCCGATTCCCTGCTCCGCGACCGCGCCGTCGCGACCCATTCGTGGGAAGTCACCCAGGTCAACGAAATGCTCACCTGGATGGAACGCCACCCTTGGCCCTTCGCCGCCACCACCAACGCCATGGACGCCCTCGACCCGGCGACCCTGCGGCGGTTCCTGTTCAAGGTGAGGTTTTTGCCCATGACCACCGAGCAGGCGCGCGAGGCGTTCCGGCGAAGTTTCGGGGTCGAGGCGCCGGCGGCGCTGGACCGGCTGGAAACCCTGGCGCCGGGGGATTTCGCGCTGGTGGCGCGCAAGGCGGCGCTCTTGACAGAGCGGGGAGCGGGGGAATTGGTGGCGATGCTGGCGGAAGAGGTCGCGGCCAAGCCGGGGGGTGGGCGGCGACGGATCGGGTTTTGACCGCGATGTTCCTTCTTGTAGTCATGGGAGACGTCGAAGGGGTCAAATGGTGGAATCGAAAACGCATAACGACCGCGCTTACGGCTTCTTTCGTGTCATACAGAGCCACCTTAGCAGCGAGTACTCGGGGCGGTTGCTTGGGCTTGCTCTCTACGAACTCGGAAGGCAAGAACCTGCTTCTTTTGCTTACTTCATATCTAAAATTCCCGGCGTAACGAAGGAATTCAGTCATAGAATTAGAAAAGGCGGCGCACGGTTTGAACGGGAATGGCCTTACATGCCGAAAAGGCGGTCAGATTTAGCCGTTTTGATGGGTGAAGAGCCGATCCTCTTGATGGAAATCAAGGAAGCCGACGTGGATGCCCCCGGTAACCCCGCCCAACTCGATGCCTATATCGCGTTCATAAGAACTCGGCCAAACCCAGTGGAATTCGTACATCTAAGCCGCTACCCACCGCTAAAAGCCCAATCCACGCTCACCCGTGAATCTGCTCGGGGCAACGTTCACGATATTCGTTACAGAGCTTTGTTTGAAGCCCTGCAAGAGCACGAACAAAATCAATTAAAGAAGGGGCAAAAGGTGCCGGTGGCACGCATGATTCGTGAATATTTGGAGGATATTGGAGTGGCCGCTTATCGCAAGATCGACTTAAAAACCGACCGGAGAGCGCTGACCTTTCTCGTTGCCCAGATGGCAAATTTTGCCTATCGTGGCACGGGCTTCGGTAGGTTACAGGGTGATGGCACACTGAAACTCGGCCTTGAACTCCTGAATCGTATGTTGGGTAACGTGAATGTATTTGCTGATTGGGTGCATGAGTCAAATTTTTCCAATAACTCGCAGAGGCCTGGGCGTAAATTTTACGTTAATCAGGCATATTAACGGTCAACACTTGAAAAATTCTAGACTAACCATGACAAAATTATATGGCCGAGAGAGCCACGCTAAGCTCGACTCTACGTAGATACAACCAAAACAATAACGATGCCGAATAAATCTGGAATCGGAGTTTATCTAATTTTTGGACATTACGTGTCTATTACACGGGGTGATACGGAGTTGGCCAAGACAGCGGCATATGCAGAAATTTATTGGGGGCGGGGGGATTACTCAGGCGCGGAGAGCGCGGAATGGCATGAAAATTTTCCTTCTGAGACAGAGGCCAAAGCGGAACTACATGAATTGTTGGAAAAAGTGAAATCAGACGCCCTTGGCAAATTAAATGGTGATCTGCGTGCGGCCCTACAACTATTCAATATCCCGCGCGGTTAGTGCGATTTGCCGGGGAGTGCGCGCGGCCTCTTGATGGGCTGAAAAGGGAGTATATACCCGTCATAACGCCGGGAGATTCCCATGCCCATCGTCACCAGCCGCACCTTTCGCAGCGGCAACAGCCAGGCCGTCCGCCTGCCCCGCGAGGTGGCGTTTGCGGACGGAACCGCCGTGACCATGGTTCGGTCCGGGGACGTGCTGACCATCTATCCAACAAAAGCCCCCATTTCGGAGATGATCCGGAAACTCAGGGAACTGCCCGCGCCCGATACGGTGGAAATCCGGGACGTGGAACTCATCCCGGAACGACCCAATCTCTGACGCGTGGCGTTTCTGATCGACACCAATGTGGCCATCGACCTGCGAGATGGCGTCGAGGTGGTGGTGGACAGGGTGGAGGCGCTTGGAGGCGGCCTTCTCCTCTCGATTGTCAGTCGGGTTGAATTGGAGGGTGGCATCCTTCGCGAACCGGTCCAGGCCGCCCTGCGGCGCCAACGCCTGAATGCGCTGCTCAGCGGTTTTTCCGTCCTGGCCTTCGATGGCGCCTGCGCCGACGCCTACCGGACGATCATCGAGGCGGCCGGCTATTCACGCCGCAAGATCCTCGATCGCATGATCGCCGCCCAGGCGATCGTCCACCGCGCGACGTTGGTCACCACCAACGGCGAGGATTTCCGCGATGTGCAGGGGCTGGAGTTGCTGGAGTGGTGAAGGGTCAGAAAATCCTCCCTCCCCTTCATGGGAGGGTGGCGCGAAGCGCCGGGTGGGGTTCTTTCCAGTAGGCGGCTCACCGTCACCCCACCCCGCTCGGCTTCGCCGAGTCGCCCTCCCCATCGAGGGGAGGGAGGATGTTTGCACCCCTCAAAACCGCAACCCCCGCGCCTCCTTCACGTGCGGCAGGGCTCTTATCTTGGCGATCAGCGCCTCGTCGGGGGCCTGGTCCACCCCCACCAGGGCGATGGCGTCGTCGCCGGCGGCGACTCTGCCTAAGTTGAACGTCGCGATGTTGACGCCCGCTTCGCCGAGCAGCACGCCCAGGGCGCCGATGAAACCGGGTCGGTCGAGGTTGTTCACATAGAGCATGGCGGGGGCGAAGGCGGCGTCGAGTTCCATGCCCTTGACTTCCACCACCCGCGGGGCGCCGGCGACCACCGTGCCGGCGAAGGCGCGGGGGCCGGCGTCGGTGGCCACGGTGACCCGCATCAGGTTCTCGTAAGTTGGCGAGGTCTCCTGGCGCGATTCCGAGACGGTGATCCCCCGCTCCCTGGCCACCGCCGGGGCGGAGACCATGTTGATCTCGGCTAGCATGGGCCGCAGCACCCCGGCCAGGGCGGCGGCGGTGAGCGGTTTGACGTTCAGGGACGCCACGTCGCCCTCGAAGGCGACGGCGACGCCGGTGAGGTTCTCGTCCACCATCTGGCCGGCCAGGGCGCCGAGTTTTTCGGCCAGGGCCACGTAGGGGCGCAGCTTGGGGGCCTCGTCGGCGGTGATCGAGGGGCTGTTCAGGGCATTGGTCACCGCGCCGGTCAAGAGATAGTCGCTCATCTGTTCGGCCACCTGCAGGGCGACATTCTCCTGTGCCTCGCCGGTGGCGGCGCCCAGGTGGGGGGTGGCGATGAAGTTCGCCGCGCCGAAAAGGACGTTG
The DNA here is from genome assembly GCA_038227925.1 of Caulobacterales bacterium. Lineage (GTDB taxonomy): Bacteria > Pseudomonadota > Alphaproteobacteria > Caulobacterales > Caulobacteraceae > Acaudatibacter. Next base: position 52,474 of record JBBRPN010000002.1, read on the forward strand.
GCCGTGGCCGGCTCTTCGACGAAGACATCGAAGGCGGCGCCGCCGATGTGGCCCTCGTCCAGGCCCCGGCGCAGAGCGCCCTCATCCACCAGGCCGCCGCGGGCGCAGTTGACGATCAGCACCCCCTTGCGGGTTCGCGCCAGGGCTTCGGCGGAGAGAATGTTCCGCGTCTTGTCGGTGAGCGGAGTGTGCAGGGTGATGAGGTCGGCGCGGGCCAGCAGCTCCTCCAGCTCCACCTTCTCCACCCCGATCTCCACCGCCCGCTCGGGCGACAGGAAGGGATCGTAGGCGATCACCTTCATCTTCAGGCCATTGGCGCGGTCGGCGACGATGGAGCCGATGTTGCCCGCCCCGATCAACCCCAGGGTCTTGGCGTACAGCTCCACGCCCATGAAACGGTTCTTCTCCCACTTGCCGCCTTGGGTGGAGGCGTCGGCGGCGGGAAGCTGGCGGGCCAGGGCGAACATCATGGCGATGGCGTGCTCGGCGGTGGTGATCGAGTTGCCGAAAGGCGTATTCATCACCACGACGCCGGCGGCGGTGGCGGCGGGGATGTCGATGTTGTCCACCCCGATGCCGGCCCGGCCGATGACCTTGAGGCGGCGGGCGGCGGCGATCACCTGGGCGGTGGCCTTGGTGGCCGAACGAACGGCCAGGCCGTCGTAGTCACCGACGACGGCGATCAGGTCTTCCCGGGAGAGCCCGACCTTGACGTCGGCCTCCACGCCGCGCTGGCGGAAGATCTCCACCGCGGCGGGGGAAAGTTGGTCGGCGATGAGGACGCGGGGGGGCATCAGGGCGCCATCTCCTCGGCCACGCTGGCGAAGGCCCAGTCGAGCCAGGGGCCGAGGGCCTCGAGATCGTCGGCGTCCACCGTGGCGCCGCACCAGATGCGCAGCCCCGGCGGGGCGTTGCGGTGGGCGCCGATGTCGAGGGCGACACCCTCCTTTTCCAGCAGCGCGGCGAGGCGCTTGGCGAAATCGGCCTGGGCGTCGGCGGGGAGCGCCGTCACCCTGGGCTCCACGATCTTCAGGCACACCGAGGTGTTGGACCGGTTGGCCGGATCGCGGGCCAGGAAATCGACCCACGCCGTGCGCTCGACCCACGAGCCCAGCACCGCCGCGTTGCCGTCGGCCCGCCGCTTCAGTTCGGTCAGGCCGCCGATCGACGCGGCCCATTTGAGCGTATCGAGCCAGTCCTCCACGCACAGCATGGACGGGGTGTTGATCGTCGCGCCCTCGAAGATCGTCCGGTCGACCTTGCCGTTCTTGGTCAGGCGAAAGAGCTTGGGCATGGGCCAGGGCGGCGCGTGGCTCTCCAGCCTCGCCACCGCTCGCGGCGAGAGGATCAGCATGCCGTGCGCCGCTTCGCCGCCCAGGGCCTTCTGCCAGGAGAAAGTCACCGCATCGAGCTTGGCCCAGTCGAGATCCTGGGCGAAACAGGCGCTGGTGGCGTCGCAGATCGTCAACCCGGTCCGGTCCCCGGCGATGAAGTCGCCGTTGGGGACCCTGACGCCCGAGGTGGTGCCGTTCCAGGTGAACACCAGGTCGGCGTCGGCGCGCACCCGGGTCAAGTCCGGCAGGGCGCCGTAGGGCGCCTCCAGCACCTCGGCCTCGACCTTCAACTGTTTGACCACGTCGGTCACCCAGTCCTTGCCGAAGGACTCGAAGGCGAGGAGCTGCACCGGCGCCGGCCCCAGCAGCGACCACAGGGCCATCTCCATGGCCCCGGTGTCCGATCCTGGCACGACGCCGACCAGAAAATCATCGGGAACCTGGAGCACGGCGCGGGTCTGGTCGATGGCGGCCTTGAGACGCGCCATGCCGGCCACCGAGCGGTGCGAGCGCCCGAGCACCGCGCTTCGCAAGTTTTCGAGGGCCCATCCGGGGCGCTTGGCGCACGGCCCGGATGAAAACTCCGGACGCGCCGGCCGCATGGCCGGCTTGGCGAGGGTCGTCATAGCCTATCTCCCATCCTTGCAGATGGACTGCGCCCCGTTGGGAGGGCGTGGCCCGCCGCGCAAGAAACCCGGTTCACGAGTCGGCGCAAGGGGAGATTTTCCGTGCCGACCCGTAGATTTCGTGTGGGCTAAACCACCAGCACCACCTTCCCCAGATGTGCGCCGCCCTCGAGCCAGGCGTGAGCGGCGCCCGCTTCGGCGAGGAGAAATGTCCGGTCGACGATCGGCCTGAGTTTGCCCGCCGCGATCCACGGCCAGACGACATGCTCCACCTCGGCGGCCAGCCGCGCTTTCTCGTCGGCAGAGCGGGGGCGCAGGGTCGAGCCGGTGACGATCAGGCGCTTTTGCATGATCTTGGCGATCGGCAATTCCACCGTCCCGCCTCCCTGCGAGGCGATGTGGACCAGCCGCCCGCCGGTGTTCAGGGCCTCCAGGTTCTTGGGAAAATACGGCCCGGCGACCATGTCGAGAATGACATCGACGCCGCCATCCGCCCTGGCGACGGCTTCGAAGTCCTCGGTGGTCGTATCCACCGCCACATCGGCCCCCAACGCCCGCGCCGCCGCCGCCTTCTCCGCCCCGCGGGCGGTGGCGATGACCCGCGCCCCGGCCGCCTTGGCCATCTGGATGGCGGCGACGCCGATCCCCGAGATGGCCCCGTGGACCATGAAGGTCTCGCCGGCTTTCAGGGCGCCGTGCTCGAAGACGTTGGCCCAGACGGTGAAGACGGTCTCGGGCAGAGACGCGGCCTGGGTGAAATCGAGGCCGGCCGGGATCGGTAGGGCGTGGCGGGCGTCGCACACCGCGACCTGGGCATACCCCCCGCCGCCCAGCAGGGCGCAGACCCTGTCGCCCACTTTCCAGCGCCCGGCCCCGTGGACCACCTCGCCGGCGACTTCGAGCCCCAGGCTCGCCGGCGCGCCCGGCGGCGGCGGATAGAAGCCCAGCCGCTGGAGGATGTCGGGCCGGTTCACCCCGGCCGCCTTGACGGCGATCAGGACTTCGCCGGGTCCAGGGGTCGAGCGGGCGATCTCGACGGGTTTGAGCGCATCGGCCGCGCCCTCGCCGCCTTACACCGCGATGGCGGTCATCGTCCCTGTCATGCCGACGGTCCTCGATCTTGCGCCCGACGCGGCGCTCAGGTCAGATAGCTCGGGCAAGGGCGGCGGGCAAAGGGAGGCCATCCATGACCGACGAACCGGCGGAGGCCCGGCGCCAGCGCGGCCAGGCGCTTGTCGAGGCGGCGCGCGAAGACCTCGAACTCTACGGGATCGAGGAGCTGGCGGAACGCATCGCCGCCCTGGAGACCGAAATCGCCCGCTGCCGCGCCCAGATCGACAAACGGCAGGGCATCCGGGCCGCCGCCGACGCCCTGTTCTCCCGGCGCGACTGACCCAGGTGACCGAGCCGGCGCCGGCTTTCGACCTGAGCACCGCCGCCGGCCGGCGCCGGGCGGTGCTCGACTACCTGTGGACCGACCACGCCTGGCTGCGCCTGGGGTTTTCCAACGCCCACCGGATGTCGGACGAGCTGGTGCGGGCCAATCAGCCGTGGCCCTTCCAGGTGAAGGCCTGGGCGCGGGGTGGGATAAAAACCGTGATCAATCTGCGCGGCGGTTTCGGGGCCAGCTTCCACGTCCTGGAAAAGGCCGCCTGCGCGCGGGCCGGCCTGACCCTGGTCGACTTCACCATCGCCTCGCGCGACGCGCCCAGCCGCGAGCAGGTGCTGGGGGCGCGGCGCCTCTTCGAGACGGTGGAATACCCGGCCCTCATGCACTGCAAATCGGGCGCCGACCGGGCCGGGATCATGGCGGTCTTCTACCGCCATTTCCGCCAGGGCCGGCCGATCGGCGAGGCTCTGGGCGAACTTTCCCCGCGCTTCCTGCACGTCCGCGCCGGCCTCACCGGCGTCCTCGACTACGTGTTCGAGCGCTACCTCGCCGAGGGCGAACCGGCGGGGCTGTCGTTCGCCCAATGGGTGGAAAGCCCCGCCTACGACCCCGTCGCCCTCAAGGCCGATTTCCGCGCCGCCTGGTGGGGAACCCTGCTGACCGAGCGGCTGCTGCGGCGGGAGTAGTGATCAGGAGGCGGCGGGCGCGCCCTCCGTCTTCGGCATCAGCGCATCGTCGATCGCCGTGGCGCGCAGGGCGGCGGGGCGGTTGCCGATCCGCTCCCAGTAACGCTCGAAGGCCGGGCGCCTTTCCATGGAGCCGAACCGCATGCCCCAGCCGATCTGCGCGCCGAAATAGACGTCCGCGGCGGTGAAGCGGTCGCCGGCCACATAGTCGCTCTGGCTGACGGCCTTTTCCAGCGTGTCCATGACGGCGGCGAAGCTGCCGTAGCCGGCCATCATTTCCTTTCCGGCCGGAACCTCGAAGCCCATCGACTTGTTGGTCACCGCCGCCTCCACCGGCCCGGCGGCGTAGAACAGCCAGCGATAATAGGGGCCACGCGCGTGATCGCCCGGCGGCGGCGCGAGGCCGGCCTCGGGAAACGCGTCGGCCAGATAGGCGCAGATGGCGGCGCATTCGGTGACCACGGTGTCGCCGTGGCGGATGGCCGGCACCTTGCCCATGGGATTGATGGCCAGATACGCGGGCGACTTCATGGCCGTCGCGTATTCGAGCAGTTCGGTGCGATAGGGCGCGCCCACCTCCTCCAGCATCCACCGCACGATCCGCCCGCGCGACATCGGGTTGGTGTAGAAGACCAGTTCGTCGGCCATGGGGCGCTCCTTGTTGGCCGGCAAGCTTATCGTTTCCGGCCGCAGTCCGCCATGTTGCCGCGCGGCGGACGGATCGGTATCGTCTTTGGCCGTGCGGGAGCCCACCTGAATGTTCCTGGAAATCGCCGAGGTTCTCACTCAGGCCGAGACGGAGCGGCTGCGCCATATGGCCCAGACGGCGCGGTTCGCCGACGGGCGGCTCTCCAGCCCCCATTCGACGGTCAAGAACAATCGGCAGATCGATCATGCCGATCCGGCCTATGCCGAATCGTCGAAGCTTCTGGCCGGCGCCCTCCAGCGAAGCGAGGCCTTCCGCAATTTCGCCTATCCCAGGATGATGGCGCCGCCGATGCTGGCCAAATACGCCCCCGGCATGAACTACGGCGTGCACGCCGACGCCGCCTTCCTGCCCGTCGGTCCCCGGGCGCTGCGCTCGGATCTTTCCCGCACCGTCTTCATCAGCGCGCCGGAAGCCTACGAGGGCGGGGAGCTGGCTATTCACCTTGGCACCCGGGCGGTGACCTTCAAGGGGCCGGCGCGGTCGGCCATCCTCTATCCGTCCAACACTCTGCACGAGGTGCGCCCGGTGACCGCCGGCGAGCGGCTGGTGGGCCTGACCTTCATCGAGAGCATGATCGCCGACGGCGCCTGCCGCGAGCTGATGTACGAACTGGACGAGGTGGCCGCCCTCGAAGGGCTCCAGATGAGCTGGGAAAATCGCACCCGCCTGCAATGCGTGCGCAACAACCTGCGCCGCATGTGGGGCGAGAGGGAGTAGCCCTCCTCACGCCAGGTGGGCGGCGCCCGCCATGCCCGCGGCCGCGATCGCCGGGTGGGCGGCGCCGGCCCGCTCCAGCCAGGCCAGGCCCCGTTCGATCTCCCGGCCGTGCTCGATCCGCGCCTGGACCAGAATCCGCCGACGCTGGTCGGCGTCGAAGGGATGCTCCGGGGCCTTGGAATAGCGACCCAGATCGGGGCTCCGGAGCATGGCGGCCACATCGCCCTGGTCGGTGTGTCCGTGCAGCCGGGTCAGGGCGGCAGCGAGCCCCACCGACGGGTCGTCGAGAAAGGCCTCGAAATTCAGCCACAGCACCCGGTCGCCAAATCGGGCTGCCGTCTCGGCCAAGCCCATCAGTTCGCAAGCCCAGCTCATAGCCGCCAGCTCGCCCTCGGTGAAATCGCCCATGCGCCAGGGCCGGCCGCCCACGCGCCGGCAAAGGCGAGCCAGGCGCGGAGCGGCGTTCGTCGCCAGATGAGCGCGGGAATTGGGTCCGCCGAGGATGGCCGCCATATAAACCGGCGCCGAGACAATCATCAGGATTGCCCGCGCGGTTGGGTCGCGGGCCATCAGCATCGCCGGAAACGCGTCGGCCAGATAGGCGCAGATGGCGGCGCATTCGGTGACCACGGTGTCGCCGTGGCGGATCGCCGGCACCTTGCCCATGGGTTGATGGCCAGATAGGCCGGCGCTTCATGGTTTCGTAGTCGATCAGCTCGGTGCGATGGGGCGCGCATCGCCCGCGTTCAAGCCGGTCTGTTCGGCGACGCGAAATCGGTGGGCGGCGGTGTCCACGAATTGAGGATCGATCACGGGCCCGGATACCGCGTCTATTTCTCACGACGTGGCGGGGCGGTGGTCTTGCTGCTCTGCGGCGGTGACAAGTCGAGCCAGGAGCGTGATATCGCGCGCGCCCAGGCCCTGGCGGAACAATGGTTGGAGTGATGAACGTGCCCCTGGAAACCTATCCTTTCGATGCGGCTGATTCTCTCGATACGCGCGAGGAGCAAGCCGATTTTCTGGCCGAAGCCTTCGCGAGCGGCGATTCCACCGTCGTGACCGCGGCGCTCGGCATGATCGCGCGGGCGCGGGGAATCGGCCAGGTCGCTTGGGAAACCGGCCTCAGTCGCGAGGCGCTCTACAAGGCGACAGGTCCGGAGGGAAATCCGACCCTGGCGACGCTCATGGGGATCATGCGCGCGACGGGTTTGAAGCTGTCCGCGCGGGTCCGATGACGGCGCGATTTAACGCCCGCCCCTACCGCCCCGGCTCGTAGTTCAGGATCGGCGAGAGCCAGCGTTCGGCGGTCTTGACCGGCCAACCCTTGCGGCGGGCGTAGTCCTCGGCCTGGTCGCGCTCGATCTTGCCGACCCCGAAATAGTGCGCCTCCGGGTGGGCGAAATAGAGGCCCGACACCGAAGCCGGCGGGGTCATGGCGTAGCTTTCGGTGAGTTCGATGCCGGTGGCGGCGGTGGCGTCCAGGAGTTCGAACAGAGTCTTCTTCTCGGTGTGGTCCGGCTGGGCGGGGTAGCCGGGTGCGGGACGGATGCCTTGGTATTTTTCGGCGAGAAGCGTGGCGAGATCGAAAGGCTCATGCGGAGCATAACCCCACAGCTCGGCGCGCACCTTGTGGTGCAGAGCTTCGGCGAAGGCTTCCGCCAGCCGGTCGGCCAGGGCGGCGGCGACGATCGCCGAATAGTCGTCGCCGGCCGCCTTGTAGCGCGCCGCGACGGCCGCCTCGCCGTGGCCGGCGGTGACCGCGAAGCCGCCGATCCAGTCGGGGCCATCCGGCGCCACGAAATCGGCCAGGGCGAGGTTGGCGCGGCCCTCGCTCTTGGCCATCTGCTGGCGCAGGGTGTGGAAGCGGGCCCGCTCCACCCTGCGCGTTTCGTCCGCCCACACCACGATGTCGTCGCCGTCGGCGTTGGCCGGCCACAGGCCGACCACCCCGCGCGCCTCGTACCAGCGCTCGGCGACGATCCTGGCCAGCATGGCCTTCGCGTCGGCGTAGAGGCTGCTCGCCACTTCGCCGACCACGTCGTCCTCAAGGATGGCGGGAAAACGCCCGACCAGCTCCCAGGCAGCGAAGAACGGCGACCAGTCGATGTAGCGGGCGAGGTCTTCCAAGGCATAAGGAGCAAATGTCCGTGTGCCGGTAAAGCTCGGCGCCGATGGCCATGGACCGTTCCAGTCGATGACGAAACGGTTGGCGCGAGCGGCGGCCAGGGGGGTGCGCACCTTGGCCTTCTGGGCCCGGCCGAATTGCTCGCGGATACGGGCGTATTCCTCGCGGGTGGCCGCCTCGACCTTGGGCCGCTCGCTGGCCGACAGCAGGGACGAGACCACCCCCACGGCGCGGCTGGCGTCCAGCACATAGGTGGTCGAGCCACGGCCGTAGGCCGGTTCGACCTTGACGGCGGTGTGGGTGCGGCTGGTGGTGGCGCCGCCGATCAGGAGGGGGATGGAGAAGCCGCGCCGCTCCATCTCGCCGGCCACGAACACCATTTCGTCGAGGGAGGGGGTGATCAGGCCGGACAGGCCGACGATATCGACTTCGAGCCGGGTCGCCTCGTCCAGGATGCGGTCGGCGGGGACCATCACCCCGAGGTCGATGACCTCGTAGTTGTTGCACTGCAGGACCACGCCGACGATGTTCTTGCCGATGTCGTGAACGTCGCCCTTCACCGTCGCCATCAGGATGCGGCCGGCCATCCGACGCGGCTTACCCTCCTGCTCGGCCTCCATGAACGGCAGTAGCCACGCCACCGCCTGCTTCATCACCCGCGCCGACTTGACCACCTGGGGCAGGAACATCTTGCCCGAACCGAACAGGTCGCCGACCACGTTCATGCCGTCCATCAGCGGGCCCTCGATGACATCGAGCGGCCGGGTCGCGCCCAGTCGCGCCTCCTCGGTGTCGGCGTCGATGAACTCGGTGATCCCATGCACCAACGCATGGGCGAGTCGGGCCGCCACCGGCGCCTCGCGCCAGGCCAGATCGACCACCCGCGGGGCCGCCTTGCCGCCCTTGTACTTGGGCGCCAGGTCCACCAGCCGCTCGGTGGCCCCCGGTTGGCGGCGGTTGAGGATCACGTCCTCCACCGCCTCGCGCAGCTCCGGAGCGATCTCGTCATAGACCGGCAGGTCGCCGGCGTTGACGATGCCCATGTCCATGCCCGCGGCGATGGCGTGATAGAGGAAGACGCTGTGCATGGCCCGCCGCACCGGCTCGTTGCCGCGAAAGCTGAACGAGACGTTGGAGACGCCGCCGGATATTCGAGCGTAAGGCAAAAGTTGTTTGATCGACCGCGTCGCCTCGATGAAATCGACGCCGTAGTTGTCGTGCTCCTCGATGCCGGTGGCGATGGCGAAGATGTTGGGATCGAAGATGATGTCCTCGGCTGGAAAGGCGATGGCCTCGGTAAGCAGCCGATAGGCCCGCTCGCAGATCGCCACCTTTCGGTTTCGGGTGTCGGCCTGGCCCTGTTCATCGAAGGCCATGACCACCACGGCCGCCCCGTAACGCAGGCACTGCGTCGCCTGGGCCAGGAACTTGGCCTCGCCCTCCTTGAGGCTGATCGAATTGACGATGGCCTTGCCCTGAACGCACTTGAGGCCGGCCTCGATCACCTCCCATTTGGAGCTGTCGATCATGATCGGCACGCGGGCGATGTCCGGCTCGGCGGCGATCAGATTGAGGAAGGTGGTCATGGCGTGGACGCTGTCGAGCAGGCCCTCGTCCATGTTGACATCCAGCACCTGCGCCCCCGCCGCCACCTGGTCGCGCGCCACCGCCAAGGCGGCGGCATAGTCGCCGTCGCTGACCAGCTTGCGAAACCGCGCCGAGCCGGTGACGTTGGTCCGCTCGCCGATGTTGACGAAGAGGGGCCTCATGCGCCTCTTCCTCCCTTCCCTTCATGGGGAGGGCGGCTGCGAGCGCTTGCGAGCAAACGGGTGGGGCTCGTTGGGCAAGGCGCGCTGCCGCCGCGCCCCACCCGGCGCTCCGCGCCACCCTCCCCATAAAGGGGAGGGAGGCCGGCTCGCTGCGCGTCGAAACCCTTCACGCCAGTTCGAACGCCTCGAGGCCGGCCAAGCGCATGGCCGGCGGTCGCTCCGGGATCGCTCGCGGCGCGGCGCCGGCCACCGCCTGGGCGATCTGGCGGATGTGTTCGGGGGTGGCGCCGCAGCAGCCGCCGACGATATTGACCAGGCCGCTCTTCGCCCACTCGCCCAGGTGGCGGGCGGTCTCGGCCGGCTCTTCGTCATATTCGCCAAAGGCGTTGGGCAGGCCGGCGTTGGGATAGGCGGCCACCAGGGTGTCGGCGAGGCGCGCCAGTTCGGCCACGTGCGGGCGCATCAGGTCGGCCCCCAGGGCGCAGTTGAAGCCGACCACGAAGGGCCGGGCGTGGCGGATCGAGTTCCAGAACGCCTCGACGGTCTGGCCCGACAGGGTCCGTCCTGAACGATCGGTTATCGTACCCGAAATCCACATCGGCAGCGGCTCGAGGCCCTCGTCCTGGAGATCGAGGACGGCCTTGATCGCCGCCTTGGCGTTCAGGGTGTCGAAGATGGTCTCGACCATGAAGAAGTCCACCCCGCCCTGGTGCAGGGCGCGGGCCTGTTCGAGATAGGCGCCGTGCACGGCGTCGAAGGTCACCGACCGCGCGCCCGGATCGTTGACGTCGGCGGACATGGAAAGGGTGCGGCTCAAGGGCCCGATCGCCCCGCCGACAAAGCGCGGCTTGTCGGGCGTCCGCGCGCTCCAGCGGTCGGCCGACTCGCGAGCCAGGGCGGCGGCGGCGAGGTTGATCTCCGCCGCCTGGCCCTCCAGCCCATAGTCGGACTGGCTGATCGAGGTGGCGTTGAAGGTGTTGGTCTCGGCGATGTCCGCCCCGGCCTCGAAATAGGCGTCGTGCAGCTCGGCGACCAGGTCCGGGCGGGTCAGGCACAACAGGTCGTTGTCGCCCTTCAGATGGGCCGGATGATCGGCGAACCGCTCGCCGCGAAACTGCGCCTCGGTCAGGTTCTGGCGCTGCAGCATCACCCCCCAGGAGCCGTCGAGCACCAGGATGCGCGAACGGGCGGCGGCTTTCAGCGCCTCGGCGGCGGCGCGGCGGGACGTGGGAGCGGTCATGGCGTCTCCTCCCGAACCCCCAGCACCCGGCAGATGGCGTAGACCAGGTCGGCGCGGTTGAGGGTGTAGAAATGGAAGTCGTCGAAGCCCTCCTCCTCCAGGCGGGCGCACATCTCCGCCGCCACCGAGCCGGCGATCAACCGCCGCGTCTCCGGGTCCTTGTCGAGGCCCTCGAAGAGGTTGCCCAGCCAGTCGGGCAGGGCGATGCGGCAGGGCGCGGCCATCTTCTTGAGGCCCTTGAAATTGGTCACCGGCATGATCCCCGCCGAGATCGGGATGGTGACGCCGGCCTTTCGCACCGCCTCGATGAAGCGCAGGAAACCGTCGACATCGAAGAAGAACTGGGTGATGGCCCGCGTCGCCCCGGCGTCGATCTTCGCCTTCAGCACCTCGATGTCGTGGGCGGCGGACGGGCTTTCGGGATGCACCTGTGGGTAGAGGCCCACCGACACTTCGAAGGGCGCGACCGCCGCGATGCCAGCGCTGAGTTCGGTGGCGTTGGCGTAGCCGTCGTCGCGCGGCGCATAGGCCCCGCCGATCTGACCCGGCGGATCGCCGCGCAGGGCGACGATGTGGCGGATGCCGGCCCGCCAGTAGTCGGCGATCACCGCGTCCACCTCGGCGCGGCTGGCGTCCACGCAGGTTAGGTGCGCCGCCGGTTTCAGCGCCGTCTCGTTCAGCATCCGAAGCACGGTGCGGTGGGTGCGCTCGCGGGTCGATCCGCCCGCCCCATAGGTCACCGAGACGAACTCGGGGCCCAGCGGCTCGAGGCGGCGGATGGCCTGCCACAGGCTCTCCTCGGCCTCCGGCGTCTTGGGCGGCGAGAACTCGAAGGAAACCTTCAGCCGCTGGCGGCGCCGGCCGCCGGCCCGGGCCACCGGGCCCAAGGCGCTGGCGGGAAGGGGGATTGGCGCGTTCATGCGACCCTCCGTGGCCGTTCGCCCAGCCGTTCAGCTTCCCGCTCGGCGCTCCAGATCTTCACCGTCAGGCCGCCCGGCGCGGTCGGCGGCAGGCTCGTCGTGCCGACCGCGCCCAGGCCGGCGGCGATGAGCCAGCGCGCGATCTCCTCGTCGGAAAAGCCGAGCCGCCGATGCCGATGTTCGGCGCGCAGGAACTCGAGATCGTGCGGCGCGAAATCGACGATCAGCAGTCGCCCGCCCGGCGCGGTGAGGCGGGCCGCCTCGGCCACCGCCGCCGCCGGCTCCCCCAGATAGTGCAGCACCTGGTGGACCACCACCAGATCCGCCTCGCCACCGCCAAGGCCAGTGCCGAGGATGTCGCCGTGACGAAGCTCGCACACGCCAAGGCCCGCCGAGGCCACCCGGCCGCGGGCGATGTTGAGCATCTGGCGCGACAGATCGAGGCCCACCGCGCTCTTCGCCCGCCCGCCCAGCAGGGTCAGCATCCGTCCCGTCCCCGAACCGAGATCCACCAGCCGCTCGAACGGCCCCTCCCCGGCCGCCTCCAGGATCGCCGCCTCCACCTCGGCCTCGGCGGTGTAGAGCGAGCGGATCTCGTCCCAGTGTTCGGCGTTGTCGGCGAAATAGGCCGCCGCCTCGGCCGCCCGCTCGGCGCTGACCCCCACCAGCCGCTCGGCGTCGCGGTCGAGGGTCGGGTCGGCCGGCGAAATCGCCGCCAGGGCATGCTCGATCAGATCCCACGCCGACCCGGCGCCGGTCGGGCGGTAGAAAACCCAGGCACCGTCCGGAAATCGCTCCACCAGACCGGCCTCGGCCAGCAGGCGCAGATGCCGCGACACCCGAGGCTGACTTTGACCGAGTATGCGCGCCAGTTCCAGCACCGCGAGCTCCTCGCGCACCAGGAGGGCCAGGATGCGCAGCCGCGTCGGCTCGCCGGCCGCCCGCAACACCTCCACCGTCCGATCACAGTTCATCGACATGGAGATATAAAGATATCGTTATATGATTATGTCAAGGTGAAACACATCCTGCCGTTCCTGACCCGGATGGCGTAAGAAAATGGCGATGCCAACGCTCACCTACGCCATCGGCGATATCCACGGCCGCCTGGACCTCCTTCGCAAAGCCCAGGGCGCCATCGCCGCCCACGCTGGCGCCGCGCCCCATCGGGTGATCTGCCTGGGCGACTATGTCGATCGCGGCCGGGACTCCAAAGGGGTCATCGAAACCCTGATGGCCCTCTGTGTGGAGTCGTCCTGGATCTGCCTGAAGGGCAACCATGAGGATTTGATGGTCGAGGCGCTGCGCACCGAGCGCTGGGGCGGCCTCGAGCGCTGGACGGCCAATGGCGGCGACGAGACTCTCCTGTCCTACGGCGGCGAACATGGCGTCCCGGCGGCCCACCTCGACTGGCTGGAAGCCCTGCCGCTCTTCCACCGCGACGCCCATCGCTTCTTCGTCCACGCCGGTGTGAAGCCGAATCTTCCCCTTGAATATCAGGATCCCCACAGCCTCATGTGGATCCGAAACGCCTTTCTCGCCGCGCCGCCCGAAGCGCTGCCCTGCCATGTCGTCCACGGACACACTCCGCGCTGGCGGTTGAAGCCCGACCTCGCCCGTCCCGAGCGCCTGGCCCACCGCACCAATCTCGACACCGGCGCGGTGTGGACCGGGATTTTAAGCGTCGGCGTCTTCGAGGACAGCCGGGCAGGCGGACCGATAAAGGTGTTGTCGATCGTGGAGGTATAGAGAGGGAGCGGGACCGGCGATCGGCCGCTTTTTGCCCCTTGCAATATTCGTTCTAACTCCGATATATCAACTGTCTCGATATATCTCGGACGTATCAAATAGGAACGAACATGCATCGTTGTCATACTTCCCATCGCGACCGCGGCTCCTCTAGCTCGGACGTTGCCGACGGCCGCGAACACCACAGCCGGTATCGCCACAGCCGGAGCAGCCGCGTTTTCGAGCAGGGCGATCTGCGCTACGTCATGCTGACGCTGATCGCCGACAAGCCCAGGCACGGCTACGAACTGATCAAGGAGATCGAGGACCGCCTGGCCGGCGCCTACAGCCCCAGCCCCGGCCTGGTCTATCCCACCCTGACCCTGCTCGAGGAGCTCGGCTACGTCGCGCCAGTCCAGGCGGAGGGGACCAAGAAGGGCTACGCCATCACCGGCCAGGGCCGGGCCGTCCTGAAACGCGACAAGGCGGCGGTGGACGCCATCTTCGAGCGGATCGCCGCCGTGGCCAAGCGGGCCGGCGCCGGTCCCGACCCCCGGATCGTCCGCGCCATGGAAAATCTCAAGACCGCCCTGCGCCTACGCCTGGAGCGCGGTAAACTGACCGGCGACCAGATCGCCGATGTCGCCGCCGCCCTGGACGCCGCCGCCGCGACGGTCGAGCGGGAGTAGGGAGTCATCGCTCCGATCTTCCCTACTCCGTCACCGGATTGGCCAGGGGCTCGCCGGCGAAGAAGCGGCGCAGGTTTTCGCGGGTGAGGGCCATCATCTTGGGGATGGCGCCCGAGGTCGCGCCGGCGGTGTGCGGGGTGAGCAGGGTGTTTGGAACCCCGTCCCATCGCTGAACGGATGTGGGCTCGCTCTGGTAGACATCCAGGGCCGCCATGCCCAGCCGGCCGTCGCCGAGCGCCTCGATGAGGGCGTCCTCATCGACGATCTGGCCGCGGGCGACATTGACCAGCAGGCCGCGGGGGCCCAGGGCGTCGAGCACGGCGCGCGAGATCATGCCCCGGGTCTCCTCGCCGGCCCGGCAGGTGACGACCAGGATGTCGCTGGCCTCGGCCAGGGCCGCCAGGCTCTCCGCTCGGGGCCACGGCGCCGACGGCTTTTCGCGCGGGCCCCACCAGGCGATCTTGAGCCCGAAGGCCTCGGCCCGCCGGGCCACCGCCTCGCCGATGGCCCCCAGGCCGACGATCCCCAGCCGGCGCCCGCCGAGTGAGGCGGAGCGCATCTTCTCGGCCGAGACCCAGCCGCCGGCCCTCAGCATCCGGTCGCCCTCGGCGATCCGCCGCCAGGCGGCGAGGATCAGGCCCAGGGCATGGTCGGCCACGTCCTCGTGGTTGACCCCCGGCGAGTGGCTGACCTTGAGGCCCCGCGCCAGCGCCCAGGGCAGGTCCAGGCCGTCGTAGCCGGCGGTGAAGAAGGCGATCAGGCCCAGATTGGGCAGGCGCTCCACCAGCGTCTTATCGACCGGGAACTCGCCGGCCACCACCAGGGCGCGGATGACGTTCACCGCCTCCACCGGCGGGCCTTCCCAGAACCGCCAGACGGTGAACTCCGGCTCCAGGAAGGCGGTCAGGGGGGCCAGGTGGGGCTGGACGATGAGCAGGGCCGGCTTGGAGTGGGGCATGGCGGGCGGGCGCCTCGGCGATCGGTCGGCGCCTCATAGACCCTTCGCCGCGGGCTTGACCAGACGGCGAGAGGCGGCCGTCCCGCCGGCCGTCGTTTCTTGTCAGGCGACTCGCAACGAATTAACGACCTCGCTCGTTGAAGCTTGACCGACGGCCCTCCCGCCGTCTTGGATGGAGATACCCTCAAGATGAACGCCAAGATTCTGATCGCGGGCGTGGCCGCCGTCGCGCTCGCCGCCGGCGGCGCCTCGGCCATGACCCACCGGCACCACCACCACGGGATGCACCACCACTCCATGCGCTGGATGCGCCACCACCACATGCGGATGCATCACATGAGCCGCATCGGCATCGCCTCGCGCGTCTATGCCGAACCGGCCCAGCCGATCCCCTACGGCCAACTCGACAGCTATCTGAGCGGGCGTGGCGGCGGCGGCCAGTCGATGTCGCCTGGGGCCATGGCCGAGCCCGCCGAAGCTCCGGCCGCGCCCGAGGCGCCCATGGCGCCCGCCGCGCCGGAAGCGACGCCGGCTCCGCCGCCGCCGCCGGCCATGCCCGAAACGCCGCCGGCTCCGCCGCCGCCGCCGCCGGCGTCACCGAACTAGAACGCGTTAACGCCTCCCTCCCCGCGCGGGAGGGGGGCCGTTCTAGCCTTCCAGCACCGCATAGGCCGGCACGGTGAGGAACTCCTCGCATGCCGCCGCCAGGCCCATGTCGGAAAACAGCTTGATCGCCTCGGCGAACCGGCCGGCCTCGAAGGTGTGCGGCATGGCCGCCTTGAGCGCCGCCATCTCCTGGGCCAACAGCGCCTTGAAGAGCGCCGCCGTCACCACGCGGCCGTCGTCCAGGCGCGCGTCGCGGACGATCCACTGCCAGATTTGGGCGCGGGCGATTTCGGCGGTGGCGGCGTCCTCCATCAGATCGTAGAGCGGCACGGCGCCCCGCCCGCGCAGCCAAGCCTCGATGTATCGGACCCCGACCCGGATGTTCTCGCGCAGGCCGTGGTCGGTGCGCGCGCCTTCGTGGACCTTCAACATGTCCTCGCGCGAGACCGAAACATCGGCGCGAAGCCGGCCCAGTTGGTTCGCCGCCGGCATCAGCCGGTCGAAGACTTCCACGGCCAACGGGACCAGATCGGGGTGGGCGACCCAGGTGCCGTCGTGGCCGTCGCCCGCCTCGCGCTCCTTGTCGGCGCGGACCTTGGCGAAGGCGGCTTCGTTGGCCGCTGGGTCGCCCTTGACCGGAATCTGCGCCGCCATGCCGCCCATGGCGAAGGCCCCGCGCCGGTGGCAGGTCTGGATCAGTTTCAGCGAATAGGCGCGCAGGAACGCCGCGCCCATGCCCATGACCGCTCGGTCCGGGGTCAAGGTCCCCGACTGGCGGCCCAGGCGCTTGATGTAGGAGAAGATATAGTCCCAGCGGCCGCAGTTGAGGCCGGCCATGTGGTCCCGCAGCTCGTAGAGGATTTCGTCCATCTCGAAGGCAGCCGGCAGGGTCTCGATCAGCACCGTCGCCTTGATGGTTCCCACCGGAATACCCAACGCGCCCTGGGCGTGGACGAAGACGTCGTTCCACAGCCGCGCCTCCAGGTGGGATTCCAGTTTCGGCAGATAGAAGTAGGGACCGGTCTCCGCCGCGATCTGCGCCTGGGCGTTGTGGAAGAAATAGAGGCCGAAGTCGAAGAGAGCGCCGGCCATGGGCTCACCGTCCACGGTCAGGTGCTTTTCCGGCAGATGCCAGCCGCGCGGGCGGACCATGAGGACGGCGGGCCGAGATCCCAGAGCGTAGGCCTTGCCGCTGACGCCGTCGGTGAAGGCCAGAGTCCCGGCCCAGCGGTCCTTCAGATTGATCTGGCCGTCGATGAGGTTGGCCCAGGTGGGCGAGGTGGCGTCTTCGAAATCGGCCATGAACACCTTGGCCCCGCTGTTGAGGGCGTTGATGATCATCTTGCGGTCGGTGGGGCCGGTGATCTCCACCCGCCGGTCCATCAGGTCGGCCGGGATGGGCGCGACCTTCCAGTCGCCGTCGCGGATGGCCTTGGTCGAGGCGAGAAAATCCGGGCGCTCCCCGGCGTCGAACCGCGTTTGCCGCTCCGCCCGCGCCGCCAGCAACTCGCGCCTCCGCCCGTCGAACCGCCGGTGCAGCCCGGCCAGGAACTCCAGCGCCTCGGGCGTGAGGATCTCGCCGGCGCGGCCGGTGACGGGGGCGTGTATCTTCGGAGCGCGGGCTTCCAGCCCGCTCTTATCGGCGTCGAGACTGGCGGCGAAACTCATCAAGCGTTCCTGCTTTACGGTCAAGGAGCGGGCTGGAAGCCCGCGCTCCGAAGACTCGATACCCTACGCCGCTTCCTTCTTGAACTGCGCGCTTTCCGTGGAATCCCCGAGCGCCGTCGTCGAGGACGCGCCGCCGGAAATGGTCTGGGCCACTTGGTCGAAATAGCCGGTGCCGACCTCCCGCTGGTGGCGGGTGGCGGAATAGCCGTGCGCCTCGGAGGCGAACTCGGCCTCCTGCAGTTCCGAATAGGCGGCCATGCCGCGTTCCTTGTAGCCACGCGCCAGTTCGAACATGCCGTGGTTGAGGCTGTGAAAGCCGGCCAGCGTTACGAATTGAAATTTGTAGCCCATGGCCCCCAGTTCGCGCTGGAATTTGGCGATGGTGGCCTTGTCGATATTGGCCCCCCAGTTGAACGACGGCGAGCAGTTGTAGGCCATCAGCTTGGCCGGGTACTGGGCCAGCACCGCCTCGGCGAACTGGCGCGCTTCGCCAAGGTCGGGACGGGAAGTCTCCCACCACAGCACGTCGGCGTAGGGCGTGTAGGCGAGGCCGCGGGCGATGCAGTGGGCCACGCCCGTCCCCTCCTTCAGATGGTGGAAACCCTCCGGGGTGCGCTCGCCCGGCGCGATGAAGGCGCGGTCGCGCTCATCCACGTCAGAGGTGATGAGTTTGGCCGATTCGGCGTCGGTGCGGGCGAAGGTGAGGGTCGGGACGCCGCAGACGTCGGCGGCCAGGCGGGCGGCGATGAGATTGCGGATGTGGGCCGAGGTGGGGATCAGCACCTTGCCGCCCATGTGGCCGCACTTCTTTTCCGAGGCGAGCTGGTCCTCGAAGTGGACGCCGGCCGCCCCGGCCTCGATGAACGCCTTCATGATCTCGAAGCTGTTCAAGGGTCCGCCGAAACCGGCCTCGGCGTCGGCGACGATGGGCAGGAACCAGTCGCGCCCCGCGCCGCCCTCGGCGTGCTCGATCTGGTCGGCGCGCTGGAGGGTGCGGTTGATCTTGCGACACAGTTCCGGCGCGGCGTTGGCCGGATAGAGGCTCTGGTCGGGATACATGGCCCCGGCGGTGTTGTTGTCGGCCGCCACCTGCCAGCCGGAGAGATAGACCGCCTTGAGGCCGGCCCGGGCCATCTGCATGGCCTGGTTGCCGGTCACCGCGCCCAGGGCGTTCACATACGGTTCGCTTTTGAGCGATTTCCACAGCCGGTTGGCGCCGCGTTCAGCCAGCGTGTGGGCGATTGGGAAGGAGCCGCGCAGCTTTTCAACGTCTGCGGGGCCGTAGGGCCGCTCGATGCCCGCGAAGCGTCCCGCGGGCGCGCCCGGTACCAGTTTGTCGAAGCCGCTCATGTCATCCCCTCACAATGATTGCGTCACGGCTTATCGTTAATCCGGCACCGCGGGCGGGAGAAGTATGCATATCAACGGAAAAGCTATTGAGTCAAAACGAGACCTTGTCACAATGGTAAAAAATATAACAAATCGGAATCATGGCGCTGGCTCCTGAACGCAAGCTCTTCCTGGGCGTGCGCCTCAAACGCATCCGCCGCGAGCTCGGCCTCACCCAGACCCGCATGGCCGAGGACCTGGGGGTCTCGCCCAGCTACCTCAATCTCCTGGAGCGCAACCAGCGCCCGCTCACCGCCCAGGTTCTGCTGCGCCTGGCCCAGACCTACGACATCGACATCCGCACCCTTTCCAGCGACGCCGACGCCGCCGGGGCGCGGGATCTGGGCGAGGTGATGGCCGACCCGCTGTTCCGCGACCTGGCCATCCCCCGCCACGAAATCGCCGAGGTGGCCGAAAACGCCCCCGGCGTGGCCGACGCCCTGGTGCGGCTTTACCGCGCCTGGGCCGACCGGCGCCGCCTCACCGATCTGGGGGCCGGCGAGGCGCCGTCCGGCGCCCCCTCGGACTGGGTGCGCGACTTCATCCAGGCCCAGCGCAACTACTTCCCCGAACTGGACGAGATGGGCGAGGCCCTGGCCGCCGACCTGGCCCCCGAACTTGGGGGCTTCGCCGCCGCCGCCCGGGCCCGCCTGGCCGAGCGTCACGGGATCGAGGTCCGCGTGGTGCCCCGCGACGTGCTGCCCGATTCGGTGCGCCGCTACGACCGCCATCGCCGCCGGCTGATGCTCTCGGAAGGGCTGGGCGGGCCGGGGCGGGCCTTCGCGGCGGCCTATCAGCTGGCGCTCCAGGAGCACGACATCGACCTGGTGGCCGCCGTCGCCCGCGCCGCGCCGCCCGACGCCCCCACCGCCCGGCTGCTCAAGGTCTCCCTGGCCAACTACCTGGCCGCCGCCGCCATGATGCCCTACGAGCGGTTCCGCGAGGCCTGCGAGGGCGCCGGTCACGACATCGAACTGATCCGCGCCCGATTCGGGGCCAGTTTCGAGCAGGTCTGCCATCGCCTGACCACCCTCTCGCGGCCCAACGCCCGGGGGGTGCCGTTCTTCATGCTGCGGGTGGACAGCGCCGGCAATGTCTCCAAGCGGTTCGCCGGCGGGGCCTTTCCCTTCTCGCGCTTCGGCGGCGCCTGCCCCCGCTGGCGGATCCATTCGGCCTTCCGCTCGCCGGGGCGAATTCTCACCCAGATCGTCGAGACGCCGGACGGGGCCCGCTATTTCACCCTGGCCCGCACCGTCCGGCGCATCGCCTCGCCGCACGCCGAAGAGGACTCCGAACTGGCTATCGGCCTCGGCTGTGAGCTGAAATACGCGCCGCGCCTGATCTACGCCCGGGGCCTCGATCTGGCCGATCCGGCGGTGACCCAGATCGGTCCGGCCTGCCGGGTGTGCGAGCGCCCCGCCTGCCCGCAGCGCGCCGCCGAGCCGGCCGGCCGCACCCTGACCATCGACGACTTCACCAAATCCATCTCCCCCTACCCCTTCGCGGCGGGCTGAGCATATTTTTCCCACTCTTGCGTCCCCTCGGCCACAGTGCGGCAATTGTTTGTCGGTTTGGCGCCACTGAACGGTTGACGCCCCCAGGGCGATGGCTCAGTTTCCGATCCGAACATCTGTTGGCTTTCAGGCCCAAGGATGCTTGGCAAATTACGGATCCGGCCTTCGACCGGGCGGGGAGGAACCATGAAGAAGCATATCCTGTCGATGTCCTGCGCCGTGAGCGCCCTGGTGTTGTCCGGAGGCGGCGCTTATGCGGCGGCGGCCGGCGCGGCCGCCACGGCCGCCGACACCAGCCCGGGCACCACCATCGGCGAGCTGGTGGTCACCGCCGAGCGGCGCGAGGAAAATCTGCAGGATACGCCCATCGCGGTGTCCGCCTTCTCCGGCGACACCCTCAAGAGCAAACGCCTAGACGGCGGCCAGAACCTCATTCTTCAGATTCCCAACACCAACTATACCCGCTCCAACTTCGGCGGTTTCAACCTGAAGATCCGCGGCATCGGCGTCGATGTGGTTTCCTACAGCGGCACCACCGGAGTCAGCATCAACGAAAACGAACTGCCTGTCGCGGCCAACAATTTCGCCAACACCGACTTTTTCGACACCCAGCGCGTCGAAGTGGTGCGCGGTCCGCAGGGAACGCTCTACGGCCGCAACGCCGTCGGCGGGGCGGTCGATATCATCACCAACAAGCCCACCGACAGCTTCGGCGGCTACGCCTCGGCCGAATACGGCAACTACAACACCATCCGGGTGCAGGGCGCGGTGAACATCCCGATCGGCGACGCCCTCGCCCTGCGCGTCGCTGGTTTTCGCCTGACCCAGGACGGTTTCGGCGAAAATCTCTATCTGAACCAGCGGGTCGACGGGCGCGACCTTGGGGCCATTCGCACGACCTTGAGCTTCAAGCCCAGCGACCGGTTCAGCGCTTATCTGATGTATGAGCACTATGGCGAGGACGACAACCGCAACCGGATCGGCAAACAGCTCTGCATCAAGGACCAGGGCCCCTCCAGCGTCGGCGGCGTGCCGATCGCCCCGGCTGGCGGTCCGATCTTCACCAACTACGCCGCCTTCCTGAACCAGGGCTGCGTGCCCGGCTCGCTCTATCAGGACGCGGCCTACGGGACGGTCAACAGCAACGCTACCTTCCTGGCCACCGGCAACCTCTTCGGCCTGAACAACGGCACCGACGTCTTCGCCAACCATCCCATGCAAAATCACAACCTGCACGACATCGAGTCGGTCGTTCAGCCCAATTACAAGGTCAATCAGGATCTAGTCGATCTCCACATGGAGTACCGGCTCACCGACAACCTCACCCTGACCTCGATCACCGGTTACAACCGGGACGTCGCGAGTTGGTCCGAGGACTATAACCGACTGGTGCCTCTGACCCCGTTCACCCCGACCGACACCGGGATCCTCCAACTGTTCGGCCTGGGCGGCATCCCGCTTCTTGCCTTCCCCAACGGCGTCGTGAACGATCCGCAGACGGGCCATTCGAACTTGTTCACCACCTTCGACCTCAGCACGGCCGAATCGAAGGAATACACACAGGAATTGCGCCTTCAATCGTCTTTCACGGGGCCGCTTAATTTCTCCGCCGGCGCCTTCTACAGCGAGGTGACCAGCAATCCGGGCGCGAATAATTACTATGTCATGAGCAACGCGCTCACCGCTTCGGCGATCATCAACAACATCGTGAACGGAGCCCTTCTCGGCGGCCCGGTCCACATCGATCCGAACTTTCCGCCGGACGGCTCCGGCCATAACTATTACGATGCCCGCAGTGGCGGCGGCTATCTGAAATCCTATGCCGCGTTCGGCGAAATTTACTACAACATCGTGCCGACCCTGAAGCTGACCCTGGGCGGTCGCTATACGGTGGATCAACTCCTCAACATCTCCTATCCGATCTCGGTCCTGGTGGGCGTGCCCAACGGCACCCCGCTCTTTCCCAACACCACAGGCAACCCGTTCTTCCCAGACGGGGGCGTGGGCGGCTTCCCGGACACCATCTGCACCACCTCCGCGGCGACCTGCCTGATCCCGCAGAAGGTGACCTACCGGGAGTTTACCGGCCGCGCCAACCTGGACTGGACGCCGACCCTGTCGTTCACCGACAAGTCGCTGTTCTACGCCAGCTATTCGCGGGGCTATAAGGGTGGCGGCTTCAACACCCCCTGCCAGGCGGCCCTCGGCACCGTGGGTGCGGCCGGCGCTTCCTGCGGCTATCCTCTGGCCTATAACCCCGAATTCATCAACGCCTTCGAGATCGGCACGAAGAATACCCTAGATGGTGGCAAACTCACCCTGAACGGCGATGCGTTCTACTACGACTACAAGGGCTATCAGGTCTCCACGATCGTCGCTAAATCGTCCGTCAACCTGAACATCAACGCCAAGATCTACGGCGCCGAATTCGAGAGTGTCTTTGAACCGATCCGCAATCTGGCCCTCAACGCCAATATCGGTTACCTCCACACCTCGATCGACAACGGCCAAAGCCAGGTCGATCAGATCAATCTGACCCAGGGCAACCCCAATTTCACCCTGATCCATGAAGCCGATGGCACGGCCTGCCTGGCGCCCACCGCCCTGCTGGCCGCCGCCATCGCCGGCGGTGAACCCGCGCCGTTCCTGGGCGGCTTCGCGGCCCTGGGCATTCCCAACATCTGCGACGCGTCGGGCGCCCTCAAGAACGGCGTTCCGGTGGACCTGGGCGGCAAGCAGCTGCCCAATACGCCGAAGTTCACCGTTTCGGTAGGCGCCCAGTATGTCTTCGAACTGCCGCACGACTGGTTGGCGACGGTGCGCGGCGACTGGTATTGGCAGGACGACAGCTTCGCCCGCATCTTCAACGCGATCAACGACCAGCTCAGAGGCTACTCCGTGACCAACGCCACGCTGACTTTCTCCAACGTGTCCGATGGTCTCGATGTGCAATTCTTCGTCAAAAACGCCTTCAACGCCCAGCCGATCACCGGCACCTATCTCACCAACGACACCTCGGGCCTGTTCCAGAACGTCTTCACCCTCGATCCCCGCACCTTCGGCGTCCAGCTCACCAAGAAATTCTAGGGGGGCTGGGCGTCATCACAACGAAACCTCCCTCCCCTTCATGGGGAGGGTGGCTTCGAGCGTAGCGAGAAGACGGGTGGGGAACACCGCCGAGGCGCAAATATCAGCGCGTTCTGCCGCGCGTCCCCACCCCGGTCGCTTCGCGACTCGTCGCTCCCCATGAAGGGGAGGGAGGAGTGTGGCCCCCCCATCCATCTCATCGCCGGCCCCACGGCGAGCGGCAAGTCGGCGCTGGCGCTGACCCTGGCGGCCGAGATGGGTGGCGAGATCGTGGGCGCCGATTCCATGCAGATCTACCGCGACCTGCCCATCCTCACCGGCCAGCCGACCGCCGGTGAACGGGCGATCGTCCCCCATCACCTCTACGGCGTCGCGGGCGCCGAGGAGGCGTGGTCGGTGGGGCGCTGGCTCGTCGCCGCCCGCCAGGCCCTGGCCGACATCGCCCGCCGCGGCCGGCCGGCCGTAGTGGTCGGCGGCACGGGCCTCTACTTCCGCGCCCTGACGGTGGGGTTGGCCGACATGCCGCCCGTGCCGCGCGCCGTGCGCCGGCAGAGCGGCGCGCTGTTCGACCGCCTGGGCGAAGCCGGATTTCGCCGCCGCCTGGCGGCCGTCGATCCACTGGCCGAGGCCCGGATCGCCCCGGGTGACCGCCAGCGGCTGACCCGCGCCCACGAAGTGTTCGCGGCCGGCGGCGTGGCCCTGAGCGCCTGGCGGAACGCCATCACGCCGGCTCTCGCGCCGGGCTCGTGGCGCGGCTTGGTCGTCGAGCCGCCGCGCGCCGAGCTCTACCGCCGCTGCGACGCCCGCCTGGTGGCCATGATGGCGGCCGGAGCCCTGGGCGAGGTCGCGGCCCTGATAGCGCGGCGCCTGGACCCCGGGTTGCCGGCCATGAAGGCGCTCGGCGTGGCGCCTCTGGCCGCCCATCTGGCCGGAGCAATTTCCGCCGACGAGGCCCTCGCCGCCGCCCAGCGGGACACCCGTCGCTACGCCAAGCGCCAGCTCACCTGGTTCCGCCACCAGACCCCGGACTGGCCGAGGGCCTAGCCTTTCGCCGCCGGGCTTCCTCTTTGCCGCCATCGCCCCTATATTGAGAGGGTTCGGATCACACCGGACTATGGAGATAAACGCGCGCGTAATAAGCGGACTGGACCCGGGTGCGATTCCCGGCGGCTCCACCAATTCCTTCCCCCGCGTTATCGGCGGGACCTCGAGGGGCCGATCAGCATCGACAGACGTCTAAAGGCGTTGCTTTCTCCCGGCGTGGCTCACCGATTCGGGCCTTAAACTAAATGCGAACGATAACTTCGCTCAAGAGTACGCCCTCGCCGCGTAAGCGGTGCGGACTCACTCGA
>JBBRPN010000003.1:0-71321 GCA_038227925.1 Caulobacterales bacterium
GACCAGCGGGCTTTCGTCCCCGAGCGTCAGCGATCCGCCGGCGTCTTCCGCCGACGGCGCGAACGCCTCGACGACGGTTCGAGCCAGGCCGGTCAGGTCGATGGAGCGGAACGCCGCCCGCCGCGCCCCCGCCTCGATCTGGGAAATGCGCAGCAGGGCGGCGAAAGCGCCCAGGATGGCGTCCAGGTCGGCGAGGCCCGCCTCCAGAACCGCCTCGCGCTCGCCGGTTCCGGTCCGCGTCAGACCGGCCTCCAGACGGGTGCGCAGACGGGTCAAGGGCGTGCGCAGCTCATGGGCGATGTCGTTGGAGACCTGGCGCAGGTTCTCCATCAGGGCGCCGATGCGATCGAGCATCCGGTTGAAGCTCGCCGCCAGCCGGTCGAGGTCGTCGCCCGCGCCCCGAGCCGGAACCCGCCGGGTCAGGTCGCCGTCGATGATAGCCTCGGCCGTTCCAGTGATGGACGCGATGCGCCGCTGCACGCCGCGGGCCAGGGCGTAGCCGCCGATCGCGCCCAACAAAACCAGCGCCGCGAAAGCCAGGGCGAAGCGCTGGAACAGCACCGCGTCGAGAGCTTCGACACCCTGGAGGTCGTCGCCCACCAGCAGCCGGTAGCCGCCCGGAAGGTCGGTGGCGAGGATGCGGGTGCGTTCGGGCGTCTCGCGCGCTTCGCTTTCGCGCAGGACCGACCAGCCCCTGGGCGCGCGGATCGCCGCCAGGCGGCCGGCGACGCTCGCGCCGCTCCTGGTCCGCAGGCCGAAGTCCAGGGCGCCCGGCGTCGCGTCGCGCTCGCGCACCGCCTGGATCACTCCGATCAGCCCCTCCGCCTGGTATTCCCGCGCTAGGGACGCGGACTCGGCGGCGATGCGGGCGTCGAACTGCCGGGCGAGGGCGGCGCGGGTGGTGGTCAGGGTGACCGCGCCCAGCACCGCCACCGCCAGGGCGAAGGCGGCGGCATAGAAGGCCGCCAGGCGGAAGCTGCTGGAGCGGAACACCCCCCTTAAGGCTCCCGCAGGCAATAGCCCGCCCCGCGCACGGTGTGGATCAGCTCCGCCGAGGCGTCCCGCTGCAGCTTGGCCCGCAGCCGGCTCATGTGGGTCTCCACGATGTTGGTCTTGGGGTCGAAGTGAAAATCCCACACGCTTTCGAGCATCATGGTGCGCGTCACCACCCGGCCGGCGTGGCGCAGCAGGTATTCCAGAAGTTGGAACTCGCGCGGCTGAAGCTCGATCCGCTCGCCACCCCGGGTGACGGACCGCTTCAGCAGGTCCATCTCCAGGTCGGCGACCGCCAGGCGCGTGGGGGTCTCCTGGGGCGGTGGCCGCCGCGCCAAGGCGCCGACCCGCGCCAGCAGTTCGGCGAAGGCGAACGGCTTGACCAGATAATCGTCGCCGCCCGCCTCCAAGCCCTCCACCCGATCGTCGATGCCGCCCATGGCGGTGAGGACCAGGACGGGGGTCTTGACCTTCGAGGCGCGGATGGTGCGAAGAATCGCCAGGCCGTCGATCTGGGGCAGCATCCGATCGAGCACGATGACATCGTAGGCCTCGCCCGCCGCCAGCAGCAGGCCGTCACGCCCGGTGGCCGCGTGATCCACCGTATGGCCCGCTTCCGCGAAGGCCCGCTTGAGGTAGGCGGCGGTCTCGGCGTCGTCTTCGACCAGCAGCAACTTCATGGGCGGACCCTTGCCTCTCTCGCCGCCGATCGCAAGCGGCCGACGCTCATCATGCGCCGACCGCCGCGCGACGATCGCCGCGATCAGTCCGGGTTCGCGCCCTCGGCGCCGTTTTCCAGCACCGCGCCGGTCTTGGCGTCGACGCCGACCTCGAAGGTGCGCGCGCCGCTCTTGATGTCGAAGGAATAGCGCAGGCCGCTGCCGCCGCCTTCCTTCTCGAGTTCCTGGTCGGTGACCATGCCGGGGCGGGCTTTCAGGGCCGTCTGGCGCGCCTGGGCCAGCGACACCTTGGCCTGACCGGCCAGCTCATGGCCCTTGAAGGTGGCGTGCGCCGGCATGGCGAGCGCCGAGCCGCAAAGGCTGGCGGCGGCCAGGGCGGCGATGGAGAGGGTGAGGCGATTCATGTCTTGGTTTCCTTTGGACTGCGAACCCCAGCGTCGCCTCGGCTTGTCGCACGCCCCGCCTTTCGCCCCGCTGGCCGCCACCTTAAGGATCGCCAATCCAATTCCCTTCGAGGAAACACCACCTGCCCGCGCCGCCTTGTTCACGCCAACCCCTGCATCGCCGCCGCCGCTTGCCGCACCCGCTCCGGTCCGCCCAGAAGCTGCCGGTCCAGCCCCACCCGCTTGAACCAATAATGGAGCCCTAGGAGATCGGTGAAGCCGACGCCGCCGTGGACTTCGACGGCGGTGCGGGCGACGAAGCGGCTGACTTCGGAGAGGTGGGCCTTGGCGTGGGCGGCCATCAGCGAGGCCTCGGCGGGGAGGGCGTCGAAGGCGTGGGCGGCGTACCAGACGAGGGCGCGGCAGGGCTCCAGTTCGGCCGCCATCTCGGCGCACATATGCTTCACCGCCTGGAAGGAGCCGATCAGGCGGCCGAACTGACGGCGCTGCTTGGCGTAGACCACCGCCATGTCGATCATGGCCCCGCTGGCGCCCACCATGTCGGCGGCGAGCAGGATCCAGGCGGCGTCGCGCAGGCGGGTGAGGGCGGCGCCGGCGTCGCCGCCGGCCAGCGGTTCGGCGGGCGTGTCGTCAAGGCGCAGTTCGCCCAGGGAGCGGGTGCGGTCGATGGTGACGAGCGCGGTCACGGTCAGGCCGGGTGCGCCCGCCGTCGCCAGATGCAGGCCGCCGGCGCTGTCGGCCACGATGAAGATTTCCGCTCCCGCCGCGTCGATGACGAACCGGCTGGCGCCGTCGAGGCGCCCGCCTTGCGCGGTGACGCCGGCGCCTTCGCCCGCCACCGCCTCGCCGATGGCGACGGCGGCCAGCGCTTCGCCCGCCGCCAGCCTGGGCAGCCAGGCGGCCTGTTGCGCCGGCGATCCGGCCGCCGCGATCGCCAGGGGGGCCAGCGCGGCGCTCGCCAGGAAGGGTGTCGGCGCGACATGCCGGCCCAGGGCCTCGGCCGCCAGCGCCGCGTCGAGCAGGCCAAGGCCCAGGCCGCCGTGCGCCTCGCCGACCAGCAGGCCGGGCAGGCCCAGTTCGCTCAGGCCGCGCCAGACATCGCCCGCCACGGCCGCGTCGCCATCCACGAAGCCGCGCACCCGCTCGAGCGGGCACAGCCGGGTCAGGGCGCCCTCGAGGCTGGCCTGCATCAGCCGCTGGTCCGGCGACAGGGCGAACTCCACCGCCGTCAGCCTTGCGCCGGCTTCGGTTCGCGCGGCAGGCCCAGGCCCCGCTCGGCGATGATGGATTTCTGGATCTGCGCCGTGCCGCCGCCGATGATCAGCCCCAGGTCGAACATGTAGCGTTGCTGCCAGACGCCGCCGTCGCGCGCGCCGGGATCGCCATAGAGGACGCCGGCTTCACCCATGGCGTCGATGGCCACGGCGGCGAGTTGATGATTGAGCTCGCACCCCTGCAGCTTGACCACCAGGCCGGCGAGGCCGGCCGGTTCGCCGGCGAGCTGGGCGCTGAGCAGGCGCAGTCCGTTGAACTTCATCGCCAGCATCCGCCCCTGCAGCGCCATCAGGCGGTCGCGCAGCACCGGGTTGTCGATCGCCCGCTCGCCGCCCGCCGCCTCCTCGCCCATCAGCTCGACGATGGCCGCCAGCCGCGCCTCGGCCGCGCCCGGATCGCCCAGCATGCCGCGTTCGTGCTTCAAGGTCGCGTTCGCCACCGCCCAGCCGGCCCCGCGAGCGCCGACCACCTGGCTGACGGGCACGCGCACGTCGGTGAAAAACACTTCGTTGAATTCGGCGTGGCCGGTCATGGTCTTGAGCGGCCGCACCTCGATACCCGGCGTTTTCATGGAAAAGATCAGATAGCTGATGCCGGCGTGGCGGGGCGCGTGCGGCTCGGTGCGAACCAGGCAGAACATCATGTCGGCCTGGGCCGCCGTGGAGGTCCAGATCTTCTGGCCGTTGATCACGAAGTCGTCGCCGTCCTGGCCCGCATGGGTCCGCAGAGCCGCCAGGTCCGAACCGGCGCCCGGCTCGGAATAGCCCTGGCACCAGACGATCTCGCCGGCCAGGGTGGGGGCGATCCAGCGGCGTTTCTGCTCCTCCCAGCCGACCTCGAGGAGGGTCGGAACCAGCATGGATATGCCCTGGCCGGCGAGGGGACCGGGGGCGCGGGCGCGGATGAATTCCTCGGCGATGATCCGCGATTTCAGGATGTCCGCCTCGCCGCCGTGGCCGCCGTAGGCGCGCGGGATGGTGCGCGCCGCGTAGCCGTGCTCGATGAGCAGCTTCTGCCAGGCCAGCACCGCCGTCCTGGGCGCCCCGGCCCCGGTCGGCCAGCGGTCGCGATGGCTCTCCAGAAAGCCGCGCACCTCGTCGCGAAAGGCGCCGTATCGCGGTCCGTAGGCGAGATCCATGGCGGTTTCCTACAACCGCCGACGGGAACGGGCTAGACTGACCCGAAGTCACCCCAAGCGATCATGACGCCCATGACCGACAGCATCGACATCCCCGAAGATATCGCCCGCACGGTGATCACGCCCAAGGCCTACGCCGCCGACGCTCCCGTGCACGACGCCTTCCGTTGGCTTCGCGCCCACAATCCCCTGGGCATGGCGCGCCTCGAAGGCGTCTATCCCTTCTGGGTGGTCAGCAAGCACGCCGATATTCTGGAGATCAGCCGCCAGAACGACCTCTTCCGCTCCGGTGAGATGCCCACCACCTTCACCACCATCGAGGGCGACGAGAAGGTCCGCAAGATGACCGGGGGCAGTCCGCACTTGGTGCGCTCCCTGGTGCAGATGGACGCCCCCGACCATCCCAAGCACCGCGTGCTGACCCAGGCCTGGTTCCTGCCGCAGAACATCCGCAAACTAGAGGATCGCATCCGCCAGATCGCCCGCGCCCATGTCGATCGCATGGCCGGGCTCGGCGGCGCGTGCGATTTTGTGAACGACGTGGCCCTGACCTTTCCTCTGCGGGTGATCATGGAGATCCTGGGCGTGCCCATGGCCGACGAGCCGCGCATGCTCAGGCTGACCCAGGAACTGTTCGGCGCCACCGACCCCGAGCTCAACCGCTCGCACACCGCCGAGGAGGAAGCTGGCGGCGACGGGCTTGCCGACCTGCAGGCCGTGATCGCCGATTTCTTCATGTATTTCAAGCAGATCACGGACGATCGTAAAGTCAATCCCGGTTCCGATCTGGCCACGGTGATCGCCAACAGCCAGATCGACGGCGCGCCGATCAGCGACTTCGAGGCGATGAGCTACTACGTCATCGTCGCCACCGCCGGGCACGACACCACCTCCTCGTCGAGCGCCGGCGCGGTGTGGGGCATGTGCCAGTTCCCCGAGGCCTTCGCCCAGGTCAAGGCCGACCCGTCCCTGATCCCCGGCCTCGTCGACGAAGCCATCCGCTGGGTCACGCCGGTGAAGCATTTCATGCGCTCGGCCTCGCAGGACACCGAGATCCGCGGTCGCGCCATCGCCAAGGGCGACTGGCTTTGGCTCGCCTATCCCTCCGGCAACCGCGACGAGGAGGTGTTCGACGAACCCGATGTTTTCAAGCCCGGACGCAAACCGAACCGTCATCTGGCTTTCGGCTACGGCGCCCATGTCTGCCTGGGCCAGCATCTGGCCAAGATGGAGATGCGAATCCTATTTGAGGAGCTGATGCCGCGCCTCGAGTCCCTGGAGTTCGCCGGAACCCCCGCCCGCGCCGAGGCCGCCTTCGTCGGCGGCCCCAAGCGCCTGCCGATCCGCTACACGATGGCCTAGGCGCGGCCCGCCGCATGACGCGCCATCTCGATCTTCGCGTGCTGGTGGCGGGCGGCGGCGCGGTGGGAAGCGTCACCGCCCTGGCGCTGGCGAGGGCCGGCGCGCGCGTGACCGTGGCCGACCCCGCCGCCCTCGGCGAAAACGCCTCTGGCGTTGCCGCCGGCATGCTGGCGCCAGCCTTCGAGAGCCTGTTCGACAACGCCAGCCCACCGCTCGAGCTGTTGCGCCGGGCGCGCGATCTGTGGCCCGAGCTGGCGGCATCGACGGGGATCGCCCTGAGCCAGACCGGCGCCATGGCGGTGGGAGGGGCGGAGCAGGTGGAGGCGTGGGGAGCCCGCTTGGCCGCCCTGGGCGTTCAGGCGCGTCGTCTGTCGTCCAGCCACGCGAGGGAGCGCTCGCCGTGGCTGGCAGCCGGCCCTGGCGCGCTGTGGACGGGGGAGGACTGGCGGCTGGAGCCGACCGCCGCCCTCGCGGCTCTCTGCGCCGCCGGCGAGGCTCTAGGCGTGCGTTGGACCCATGCGTCGGCGACCGCTTTCGCCGCCGGTATCGCCACCCTCAGCGACGGCGCCCGCCTGGCGAGCGACGCCCTGGTCGTCGCCACCGGGGCTTCCACTTCGCTCATCGCGCTCGTCCCCGAGTTGACCGTCCTGACGCCGATCAAGGGTCATATCCTGACCGCGCCGGCGCTGGCGCTCGGCGGGCCGGTGGTCCGCCTGAAAGAGGTCTACATCTGCCCCGCCGAAGGCGGCGCGCTGGTCGGTTCGACCATGGAAGCCGGCCACGCCGACACGGGGATCGATCCGGCCCAGGTCGAGCGTCTGCGCGACCTCGCCGCCGCCGCCGCGCCGATATTCGCCGCCACCCCGCTCACCCCGCGCGCCGGCGTCCGCGCCGCCACGCCCGACGGCCTGCCGATGGTCGGACCCGCCCGCGCGCCGGGCGTCTGGCTCGCCCTCGGCGCCCGCCGCAATGGCTGGCTCCTCGCCCCCCTGATCGCCGAGGCGCTCGTCGATGGCTTGAGGGGGCGGTCGTCGGGGCCTTGGGCCCGCGCCTTCGATCCGGCGCGATTCATCACGGCCGCCGCCATCGCCTCGCCCGCCTGAACACACCGCCCTTACCCCACAGCAGTTGGGTGAACGCATTGTGCCAATCCGCCTTTGACCGAAGGCCAATAAATTTACCACGAACGGCACGAACCCCACGAACGCGCGATTTTGTATGGGAGTGTTCGCGCAAAAGCGCTTCCCTTGTTCGTGACGTTCGTGAGGATCGTGGTTCAAATACCGCATTCACCCGATTGCCGCGACCCTTGCCCAGACCCACCTTCACGGCGCAGGCTGGCGCCGTGACCGACGCCGCCGCGCCCATCCTTCCCGCCGCCACCATCCTGCTCGTCCGCGACGATCCGGCCTTCGAGGTGCTGATGGTCAAGCGCCATCACCAGATCGATTTCGCCTCCGGCGCCCTGGTTTTTCCCGGCGGCAAGACCCACGCCGGCGATCACGACCCGGCCTGGGAAGGCCGCGCCCTCGGCTGGGAGCGGTCGCTGCCCCACAAACGCGCCCTGCGCATCGCCGCCCTGCGCGAGGCTTATGAGGAGACCGGCCTATTGCTGGCCCGCCATGCCGACGGCTCGCCATTCGCCGGCGACGAGCGGGCCGGCGCGGCCAGGGACGACATCGCCCACGATCGGCGCCCTTTCCTCGATCTGGCCCGCGAACTCGATCTGCGGCTGGATCTGGATGCCCTCACCGTGTTCGCCCGCTGGATCACCCCGGCGCTGATGCCCAGGCGCTTCGACACCTGGTTCTACCTCGCCGCCGCCCCGCCCGATCAACTGGCCCTGTGCGACGGCTGGGAGACAGTGGACGCCGAATGGATCGAGCCGGCCCGGGCGCTGCGGCTGGCCGAATTGGGCGAGCGCAAGGTGATCTTCCCGACCCGGATGAACCTCAAGCTGCTGGCCGAGGCGGCCGGTGCGGCGGACGCCGTCGCCCGCGCCCAGGCGCGCGCCCTGGTCACCGTCGAACCGCGCCTGGTGGAAAGCCCCGCCGGCCGGACGCTGGTTATCCCTTCAGACGCCGGCTACGGAGAAGTGACGGAACTGTTGTCGAAGGCGCTTTGAGCGGGCGCTCAGGCCGAAAACTGCTCGGCCAGCATCCGCTCCTCGAGGCTTCGGCCCTCGTCGAACAGCACCGCCAGGGCGATCGTGCGGTCTTCGACGATATGGACCACGGCGACATTCCGCACCTCGACATTGTCGGCCACCGCGCTCACCGGGCGTTTATCGGCTTCGAGAATCTCGAAGGTGACCCGCGCCTTGTGCGAAATCAGGGCGCCGCGCCAGCGGCGGGGACGAAAGGCGCTGATCGGGGTGAGGGCCAGAACCTGGCCGTCGATGGGGATGATCGGCCCGTGGGCGGAGAGATTATAGGCCGTCGAGCCGGCCGGGGTGGCGACCAGGGCGCCGTCGCAGATCAGTTCCTCCAGGCGCGGGCGCCCGTCGATCAGGATGCGCAGCTTGGCCGTCTGGCGGGTGGCGCGCAGCAGGCTCACGTCGTTGATCGCCAGCGCCTGGTGGTCTCGCCCATCGACATCGAGGGCGGACATGCTCAGGGGATGGATCAGCGCCTGCTCGGCGGCGGCGACCCGCTCGACCAGCCGGTCCTCATGGTAGTCGTTCATCAGGAAGCCGACCGAGCCGAGATTCATGCCGTAGATCGGCCGGCGGGTGGCGAGGTTGCGGTGCAGCACCTCCAGCATGAAGCCGTCGCCGCCGAGGGCCACGACCACCTGCGCCTCGTCTTCCCCGACTTCGCCGTAGCGCGCGGCCAGGCGTGCCCGCGCCTCCACCGACTCGGGCCGGTCGCTGGCGACGAAGGCGAGGCGGAGGGGAGGGGGCGCCGGCATGGGCCGCCATGGAGAGGCAAAGCGCGACCCCTTGTCAAACTTGGGGTCGGCCCTAGCCCGACTCGTCCGCGCCGGCGTCGAGTTCGCCGGGCGGCGGCCGCGGATCGCGATCGCGGGTGTAGGGGCGCCCGACCGCCGTGGCCCAAGCGCGGCGCTTGGCGGCGTAGGCCCGCTGCAGCTTCGTCGCCGCCTTGACGCCAAGGGTGTGGGGCTCGCCGGAAGGGGTTGGGCTCTGGGTCAAGCCGTCAATTTAGGGCGAGCCGGCCAGGTTTGCCACTGGCGCCCCTGGACGCTCCCGCCGCGATCACGTTATGTAGTCAAACTATATTACGCACAGGGCATGGGCGATGATCGGAAATCACGGGGTCTCGCGCCGTAGGTCAATCCTTTTGGCCGGAGTCGCCCTGGCGGCGAGCCTGGGCGCGTCCGGGACGGCGTTCGCCCAACAAAGCCCGGCCTCTTCGGCCGACGCGCGCGATGCGCGGATCGGCCAACTGGAGGCGCAGGTCCGCGCCCTGGTGGCGGCCAACCAGAGCGAGGCGGCGCAGATCCAGGCCCTGACGGCGGCGATCGCCGATCTGAAGCAGGCGCGCGCCACCCCGGCCAAGGCGATCCAGACAATTCCGCCACCGGCCCCCCCGTCGGCCAAGACGGCCCCCGCGGCCATCGCCTCGATCGCCGGGGGCAAGCCCGTCATCGCCAGCGCCGACGGGCGGTTCAGCCTGACCCTGCACGGCATCGTCCAGTTCGACGCCGCCCTCTACAATCAGAGCGCCGCCGGTCCCATCGCCACCGATCAGCGCCGCTCCGGCCGGCGCTCGGCGCCTCGGCCACCAACGTCGATTTCACCCATGCGCGCGAGCTCAAGGATGGCGATCTCTTCCGGCGGGCGCGGATCGGCTTCGACGGAACCGCCTATGGCGACGTGGATTATCGGCTGATCCTCGATTTCGGCAGCGGCGGGGGCACCGAAAACGCCGGCCAGCTCTATGAGGCGTGGGTGCAATACTCCGGCCTCGAGCCGTTCAAGTTCCGCATCGGCGCCTTCCCGCCCTCGATTGGGCTGGAGGACCAGGGATCCACCAGTTCCATTCCGCTCCTGGAGCGCTCGGCGGCCGGCGACATCGCCCGCGGCTTCGTCGCCGGCGACACCCGCACCGCCGCCGAGGTTTTCGCCAACGGCGATCACTGGCTGGTCTCCGCCGCCGTCACCGGCCGCACCGTCGGCGTGCTCAACACCGGCACGGCCTCGCCCACGCCGCAGACGTTTGGCGATCAATTGGGCCTGGTCGGCCGCGTCGCCGCGACCCCCCTGCACGGGTCCGACTGGCTGATCCACGTCGGCGCGCACGGCAGCTATCTGGTCACCCCGCCCAACCTCGCCGGCCCGCCGCTGGTCGCCGGGCAGCCGGCCAGCGGCGCCGTCACCTTCTCAAACTCGCCCGAGCTTCGCGTCGATGGGACGCGGCTGATCAACACCGGCGCCATCCCCGCCGATCACGCCGACGAGGCCGGCCTGGAGTTCGCCGTCCAGAAGCGCAATTTCTTCCTACAGAGCGAATACGAGCATTTCGACGTGGAGCGCACCGGCCTGGGCGTCACCAACCCGCATTTCCAAGGCTGGTATGTGGAGGGCAGCTGGATCCTCACCGGCGAGGCGCGCAAATACAATTCCCAGAGCGCCGCCTTCGACGGCCCGCCGGTCGCCCATCCGTTCGATCCGGCCGCCGGATCCTGGGGGGCAGTGGAATTGGCGGCGCGCTACAGCGACATGAACCTCAACTACCACGCCGGCGCGCTGGGCGCGGCGCCGGCGGCCGACGCCATCCGCGGCGGCGATCTGCGGGTGATCAGCGCCGGGATCAACTGGTACTGGAATCCGCTGGTCCGCTTCATGTTCGACTACCAGCATGTGCGCCTCGACCGCCTTTCGCCGGACGCCCTCCTCTATCAGACCGCGCTCGGGGCCCAGATCGGCCAGAGCTACGACGCCTTTTCCGTGCGCTCCCAGTTCGCCTTTTAGGAGAAGATCGGCATGACGGCGTCGGCTGATTTGACGTGGAGCAGGTGTGGGGCCGGTCAGGTGGGCGCGCGGCGGATCGCGCTCCTCGAAGCGATCACGGACGCCGGTTCGATCGCCGCCGCCGCTAAGGCCGAGGGCTTGAGCTACAAGGGGGCGTGGGACGCCGTCCAGGCGCTCAACAATCTCTTCGATCGGCCCCTGGTGACCGGCCAGGCGGGCGGGCGCGGCGGCGGCGCGGCGAGCGTCACCGTCGAGGGCCGATCGGTGATCGCCGCCTTCCGCCTTGTTCAGGGGGAACTCAGTCGCGCCCTGGGGGCTTTGGAGACGCGGCTGGGCGACCTCGGCGGCGCGCCCCTCAACGCCCTGCTATGGAGCCTTGCCATGAAAACCAGCGCCCGCAACGCCCTTTCCGGCGTCGTCGATAAGGTGGTCGATGGCGCGGTCAACGCCGAGGTGATCCTCGATATCGGCGACGGCCAGCGGATCGTCGCCATCGTCACCCGCGAAAGCGTCGAGGATCTCGGCCTCGCGCCGGGAAAGCGGGCGGTGGCCCTGATCAAGTCTAGCTTCGTCATCCTGGCCCCGGGCGAGGCGGCGCCCCGCACCTCGGCCCGCAACGGCCTGCGCGGCGAGATCGTCCGCCTGGAGGAGGGGGCGGTCAACAGCGAGGTGGTTCTGGCCATCGGCGGCGGAAAGACTCTGACCGCCATCGTCACCCGGGAAAGCGCCCGGTCCCTGGGCCTCGAGGTCGGCGGCTCCGCCACCGCCCTGATCAAGGCCTCGCATGTCATCCTCGCCGTGGAGTGAACCGATGTTCGAGCCCATTCGCCGCCGCGCCGTCTTCCTCGCCCTGGCGGCGCTCGCCCTTGCGCCCGCCGCCAGGGCGCCGGGCATCGCCGTTTCCGCGCCGCCGCCCGCCGCGCCGATCACCGTGTTCGCCGCCGCTTCCTTGAAGAACGCCCTGGACGATGCCGGCGCGGCCTTCACCGCCAAGACCGGGACGCCGGTGCGCTTTTCCTACGCCGCCTCCTCGGCCATCGCCCGCCAGATCGAGCAGGGCGCGCCGGCCGACCTGTTCATCTCGGCCGACAGCGACTGGATGGACTATCTCGCCAAGCGCCGCCTGATCGTCGCGGCCAGCCGCCGAGACGTGTTGACCAATCACCTGGCCCTGATCGCCCCCGTCGCCTCGGCGGTGAAATTGCGGATCGGGCGGGGGATGCCCCTGGCCCAGGCCTTGGGGTCGGGACGGCTGGCGGTCGCCGGCCCGGAGGTCCCGGCCGGCCGCTACGCCCGCGCTTCCCTGACCGCGCTGGGCGTCATGGCCAGTGTGGAGTACAAGCTGGCCCCAGCCGAGAACGTCCGCGCCGCCCTGGCCTTCGTGGCCCAGGGCGCGACGCCGCTGGGCATCGTCTACGACACCGACGCCAAAGTCGAGCCGAGGGTGCGGATCGTCGGCCTCTTCCCCGACGCCAGCCACCCCAAGATCCTCTATCCCGCCGCCCTGGTCGCCGCCTCGACCGACCCGGCCGGCCCGGCCTTCCTGCGCTTCCTCAAGGGCCCCAGGGCGGCGGCGGTGTTCCGAAAATACGGCTTCGTTACCCTCTCGGTTTCGCCGTAAAGCGCTTCACACCGCGCTTGACCTCGGCCGCCGATGGCGCGACCTTTTAAGGCGTAACGGATTTTCTATCGGAGGAACCGCCATGGCGGATGGATCGCTCGCGGGCTCGACCGCGCTGAAGGGCAAAGTCTCGGAAGGGGAGTGGAAGGCGCGGGTCGATCTGGCCGCCCTCTATCGCCTGGCGGCGCTTTATGGGTGGGACGACATGATCTACACCCATATCTCGGCCCGTGTTCCGGGGCCGGAGCATCATTTCCTGATCAATCCCTATGGCCTCTTCTTCGAGGAGATCACCGCCTCCTCCTTGGTCAAGGTCGATCTGGACGGCGCCATCCTTCAGGAAACCAGCCACTTCATCAATCCGGCCGGCTTCACCATCCATTCGGCCGTCCACGCCGCGCGCGAGGACGCCGATTTCGTGATGCACTTGCATACCGACCAGGGCGTCGCCGTGGCGGCCCAGAAGGAGGGCCTGCTGCCGCTCAGCCAGCATGCCCTGGCCATCCTGCCGAGCCTCGCCTACCACGACTACGAAGGCATCGCCCTCGATCACGACGAGCGCGAGCGCCTGGTCGCCGACCTGGGCGACAAGTCGGTCATGCTGCTGCGCAACCACGGCACCTTGGCGGTGGGCAAGACGGCGGGGGACTGCTGGATCGGCATGTTCTACCTCGAGCGCGCCTGCAAGCAGCAGGTGATGGCCCTTTCCTGCGGTCGGGAGGGCGTCCTGATCGCCCCGGAGGAAAGCCAGGCGGCGGTGCGCGCGGTGGTGGCCGGCGGGGCGGGCGGCGGCATGAGCGGCGCCCTGGCCTGGCCCGCCTGCCTGCGCCGCCTCGACCGCGAGCGGCCGGGGTATGACGCCTAGGCTCTACCGCCCCTTCGGCGTGGTCACCAGCTTGAGATAGGCGATGAGGTCGATGCGGTCCTTGGGGTTCTCCAGGCCGAGGTAGGTCATCTTGGTGCCGGGCACATCGGCGCGGGGGTTGGAAATCCATTTGTCGATGGTGGCCGCGTCCCAGGTGATCTTGGAGATTTTCAGGGCGTCGGAATAGGCGAAACCCGGCTCGGTTCCCGCCCGGCGGCCGAACACGCCGTTGAGATTGGGGCCGGTCATGTCCGGGCCCTCCGGCGCGGTGGTGTGGCAGGACTTGCAGAGGGCGAACTTGGCCTCGCCGTTGTCGAGGTCGGCGCTCTGGTAGGCGGCGGGCAGGGAGGCCAGAGCGGCCTTCTTCTGGGCGTCCGTGGGCGCCGGCGGAGCGTGCGGGGCCGGTGCGGCGGAGATGTTTTGACTCGTGTCGTTGCCGCTCTTGCCGCAGGCGGCAAGCAGGCCGGCCGCCAGGACCGGGATCAGAAAATGAACGCGCATCCGACTCTCCCCAGAAACCCATCGCCGACAAGCTAGCGTGGCCGGCGCGGCTTGCAATCTCTACTCGCCGTCCCCTGGCTTGCCGCGCCGCGCCTTGATCCCCGAGCGCCGCGATTTGACCTCCAGACGGCGCTCCTTCGAGGCCTTGGTGGGGCGGGTCGGCCGGCGCTTGACCGGGGCCGTGGCGGCCTTGGCGATCAGGGCGACGAGACGGGCCACCGCGTCGGCGCGGTTGCGTTCCTGGCTTCGGTGGCGGCCCGCGGTGATGACGATCACCCCTTCCAGGGTCAGACGCGAGCCGGCCAGCTTTTGCAGGCGCGCGCTCACCTCGTCGGGGAGGCAGGGCGAGCGGCGGGCGTCGAAGCGCATCTGGACAGCGGTGGAAACCTTGTTGACGTTCTGGCCGCCGGGCCCCGAGGCGCGGATGAAGCTGAAGGCCAGTTCGTTTTCGTCCAGGGAAATCTCGTCGCCGATGGCGATCATCGTCGGCGCCTCATCTCGCGCCCGATCGCCTCGTCCAGGGCCTGAAGGAACCGCGAGCGGTCGCGCCGATCGAACGGCCTGGGGCCGCCGCCGGCTTCGCCGGTGGAGCGGATCTGTTCCATGATCGCCCTGCCGGCGATGGCCGCGCCGATGGAATCGACGGTGAAGGCTCGCCCATTGGGCGCGATCGCCGCCGCCCCGGCGCCGAGCGCCCGCTCGGCCAGGGGAATGTCATTGGTGATCACCACGTCGCCCGGCCCCGCCCGCTCGGCGATCCA
This sequence comes from Caulobacterales bacterium, assembly GCA_038227925.1. Taxonomy (GTDB): domain Bacteria; phylum Pseudomonadota; class Alphaproteobacteria; order Caulobacterales; family Caulobacteraceae; genus Acaudatibacter. The sequence continues at coordinate 14,534 of JBBRPN010000003.1, forward strand.
GTCGTCGGCGGCGTCGGGGCCGCGCTCCACCACCACGCGTCCGATGAGCGGATGGGCGGGAACGAACATGAAGGCGTTGGCGACCACATGGGTTTTCAGTCCATAACGGGCGGCGACACGATAGACCTCGTCCTTCACCGGACAGGCGTCGGCGTCGATGAAGATTTCGATCCCTTGGGCCATTGGTTCGCCGTCCGTCCCGTGATCCGATGACCGTCGCGGCAATAATAGGCAACGCCCGCCATGAACCAATCCGATTATCTTAGCCAAGACGCGGTGGGCCTGGCCGATCTCATCGGCCGCCGCGAGGTGTCCGCCGCCGAGGTGCTGGAAGCGGCGCTGGCGCGCACCGAGGCGGTCAATCCCAAGCTGAACGCGGTGACGCGCCTGATGGCGGACGAGGCCCACGCGGTGGCGCAAAGTGGCACGCCCGCCGGACCGCTCGGCGGCGTTCCTTTCCTGGTCAAGGATCTGGGCGTTCAGGTGAAGGGAACGGCGACCACCGCCGGCTCGCGGCTGTTGGCGGACAACGTCGCCGTCGCCGACAGCGCCCTTGTCGCCGCCTATCGCCGCGCCGGCCTCGTCATCTTCGGCAAGACCAACACCCCGGAGTTCGGCCTCGAACCGGTCACCGAACCGGCGATGTTCGGGCCCGCGCGCAATCCGTGGGACCTGGCTCGCACACCCGGCGGCTCGTCGGGCGGGGCGGCGGCGGCGGTGGCGGGCGGCATGGTCCCGGCCGCCCACGCAAGCGACGGCGGCGGCTCGATCCGCGTCCCGGCCGCCTGCTGCGGCCTGTTCGGCCTCAAGCCGTCGCGCGGCCGCGTCTCCTTCGCCCCCTCCGACGAGGGATGGGCCGGCTTTTCGATCCATCACGCCGTCACCCGCTCGGTGCGCGACAGCGCCGCCCTACTGGACGCCGCCTCGACCCCCCAGGGCGGCGATCCCTATTGGCTGGATCCGCCCGCGCGCCCCTTCGCCGAGGAGGTCGGGTGCGATCCGGGCGTCCTGCGCATCGCCTTCACCACCGACGCCCTGGCCTCCGATGGCCTCGATCCGGAATGCGCGGAGGCGGTGCGGAGCGCCGCCCGGCTGTGCGAATCGCTCGGCCATCGGGTGGAGGAAGCCGCGCTTCCGGGTGACAGGGCGGCGGTCAAGGACGCCGCCGGCGCGGTGGTCGCCGCCAACGTCGCCGCCGCCCTGGAGACCGAGGCGGCCCGCCGCGGCCGGCCGATCGCCGAGGGCGAGGTCGAGGACGTCACCTGGGCCCTCTACCGGAGCGGGTTGGGGGTGAGCGTCGCCCGCTACATCCAGGCGGTCCAGACCGCCCACGCCTTCGGCCGGACCGTGGCCGGCTTTTTCGAGGGTTACGACGTGCTCCTGCTCTCGACGCTGGGCCGCCCGCCCGTGCCGATCGGCTGGCTGCGCGGCGAGCCGCCCGACCTGGCGGGCTACGCGGCGCGGCTGTTCGGCTTCATGCCCAACACCCAGGCCTTCAACCTCACCGGCCAACCGGCCATGACCGTCCCCCTGGCCTGGAGCGCCGGCGGCCTGCCGATCGGCGTCCAGTTCGTGGGCCGCCCCGCCGCCGAGGCGACGCTGTTTCGACTGGCCGGACAGTTGGAGCGGGTGGCGCCGTGGGCGGGGCGGCGGGCGGCGCTCTGAACATCGGGCGCGGCGGGAAGCCATCCGCGCTTCGCGATTGGGACGATCGACGTTACCCTCGACAGGGGCGGCCCCTGGGGTCGGCATTTCGTTCTTCTCAACGAACCAACCAAAGCCTTGCGGCCCGTATCATCATATGATACATGATCTTTGTGCGAAACGGGTGACATGACGATCCAAAGCTTCCGGAGCGATCAGGCGCGAGCGATCTTCGACGGGCGAGACCCCGGCAAGGGCTTTCCAAGCGACCTGATCCGAACCACGAAGCGGAAGCTGGAAATGCTCGAAGCCACGCCGACCCTGGACGCCCTTCGGCTACCGCCGAACAATCGTCTGGAAGCGTTGAAGGGCGACCGGGCCGGCTGGTTTTCGATCCGTGTCAACGACCAGTTTCGACTGGTCTTTCGATGGACGGCCGGTGGGCCGGCGGACGTGGATTTTGTCGATTACCACTGACTGCTGGGCTGCGGCCATACGACTATGGAGAATGAAATGAGTTCCAAGACCCCGGTCGATCCTCTCGCTCCCGTTCACCCAGGTGAGATGCTGGCGGAGGAATTCCTGGGACCTTTGGGCCTCAGCGCCGGCGGGGCGGCGGGGCGCATGGGCGTGCCGCGAACCCGGGTCGAGCGGCTGATTGGCGGAACCACCCGCATGACGCCGGATACGGCGTTAAGGCTGGAGCGACTCGTCGGCATGCCGGCGGAGTTCTGGCTCAACCTGCAGTCCCGTTACGATCTCCTGACCGCCCGCGCCGCGCTGCCCGCTTCGATCGCCGCCATCGAGCGGATGGAGCGGCGCGCCTGAGCGGGATCACGCTGATTCAGGGCCGTTTGGAGGTCAGCCGGAGGCTGGCGGTCACGGCCGCAACTCCGGCAAGAGGTCCTTGTCTATGTTGTCGAAGATTCTCGGCATCAGCCCCGGACCGTCGATGTGGCGCATCGTTGTCGATTAGATCGGCGCCGAGGCGCCCCCGCGACTGCTTATAGTCGGTGATCGAGGTCGGACTATCCGCGCCCAATGCGCTTGACTTCACGTCGATTTATTGCAATATGCAATTTGTCGACCAGCTCACCGGGTCGAACAATCCGGCTACCGTCGCCGGGTTTTCGAAATCTCTATGTAAAACAACGACGTACTATCTTCAGGACCGGCCATTTACCGCCAAAACCCGCCAATCGAATGCCAACCGCCCGCCAAAAACCGCCATTTCCCGCCACAAACCGCCAGGAACGCGCTGTCTTCCCGCAGCGCGCGGGATCACACATCCACATCCCCCGCCGCGAACTCGGCGTTCTCCTGGATGAAGCGGAAGCGCAGTTCCGGCTTGCGGCCCATCAGCGTCTCGACCAGGGCCTCCACAGGTTCCTCCACGCGCGGCAGGGTGACGCGGGCCAGGGTGCGGGTGCGGGGATCCATGGTGGTCTCCTTGAGCTGGGCGGGCATCATTTCGCCCAGGCCCTTGAAGCGGCCGATCTCCGGCTTCTTGCCCTTAAAGAGGGTGGCCAGAAGTTCGTCGCGGTGGGCGTCGTCGCGGGCGTAGGCGCTCTGGCCGCCGTGGCTCAACCGATAGAGGGGGGGGAGGGCGAGATAGAGTTTTCCGGCCCGGACGAGATCAGGAATGGTCCGGTAGAAGAAGGTGATCAGCAATGAGGCGATGTGGGCCCCGTCCACGTCGGCGTCGGTCATGATGACGATGCGCTCGTAGCGCAGGTCCTCGTCGCGGTAGCGGGTCCCGGCGTGGGCGCCCAGGGCCAGCATCAGATCGGCCAGCTCCTTGTTGGCGCCGGTCTTGTCGGCGGTGGCCGAGGCGACGTTGAGGATCTTGCCGCGCAGGGGGAGGATCGCCTGGGTGCGCCGGTCGCGGGCCTGCTTGGCCGAGCCGCCGGCGCTGTCGCCCTCGACGATGAAAAGCTCGGTCCCCTCGGCCCCCTTTTCCGAACAATCGGCGAGCTTGCCGGGCAGGCGCAGCTTGCGGGTGGCCGAGGCGCGGGCGACCTCGCGATCCTTGCGCCGTTTCAGCCGCTCCTCGGCGCGGTCGATGACGAAGGCCAGGAGGGCGCTCGCCGCCTTGGGCTGGGCGGTCAGCCAATGGTCGAAGGGATCGCGCAGGGCGGCCTCGACCAGGCGCTGGGCGTCGATGGAGGACAGGCGCTCCTTGGTCTGGCCCTGGAATTCCGGCGCCTTGACGAAGACACTGATCAGGGCGCCGGCCTGGGCAAGGGCGTCGTCGGCGGTGATGACGGCGGCGCGCTTTTCGCCGGTGAGCTCGGCGTAGGCCTTGAGGCCGCGGGTCAGCACCGCCCGTAGGCCCGCCTCGTGAGTGCCCCCTTCCGGGGTGGGCACGGTGTTGCAGTAGGAGCGCATGAAGCCGTCAGCCTCGCCGAAGCCGGCCGGCGTCCAGGCCACCGCCCATTCCACCGCCCCCGCCTCGCCCTGGCGCTCGACGCGGCCGGCGAAGGGTTCGGGAGTGACAGTCGGGGTCCCCTGGGTGTTCTCGGCCAGGAAATCGGCCAGGCCGCCGGGGAAGCGGAAAGTCGCCTCGGCCGGGGTCTGGTCGGAAATCCGCTCGCCCGCGCAGCGCCAGCGGATTTCGACGCCGCGGAACAGATAGGCCTTGGAGCGGGCCATGCGGTAGAGGCGGGCCGGCCGGAACGCGACGTCGTCGCCGAAGATCACCGGGTCGGGGGTGAAGGTCAGCTGGGTGCCGTGTCGGCGGCTCGGCCCGATCCGCTCCAGGCGCGACACCGGCTTGCCGCGCGAGAACACCTGGCGCCATTCGAAGCCGTCTTTCCAGACGACGATCTCCACCCGTTCGGAAAGGGCGTTGACCACCGACACCCCCACCCCATGCAGGCCGCCGCTGGTCTCGTAGGCCTTGCCGGAAAACTTGCCGCCCGAGTGCAGGACGGTCATGATCACTTCGAGGGCCGATTTGCCGGGGAACTTCGGGTGCGGGTCCACCGGCATGCCGCGGCCGTCGTCCTTGACCGTGAGGGCGCCCTCGGCGTCCAGCGCCACCTCGATGACCTTGGCGTGACCGGCCACCGCCTCGTCCATGGAATTGTCCAGCACCTCGGCGAACAGATGGTGCAGGGCGCGCTCATCGACGCCGCCGATATACATGCCCGGCCGCTTGCGCACCGGCTCCAGGCCTTCCAGAACCTCGATGTCTTTCGCCGAATAGGCCGAGGTCGGGTGGGCCGGCGCCAGGGCGTCGTCGAACAGGGTGGCTTGCGCGGCCTTGGGCATGGCGGCATTTAGCAGCGATTCGAGGCAGGACGGGTGCGCGGTGAACGAAATCGAAAAGTTGGCGCGGGCCTATGACTTCGCCGCCGCCCGGCACGCCGGCCAGCGGCGCAAGGGCGAGGCGGCCGAACCCTACATCAATCATCTCACCGAGGTGGCTCGGCTGGTGGCCGAGGCGACCGGCGGCGCGGACGCCGATCTGGTGATCGCCGCGGTTCTGCACGACACGGTCGAGGATACGAAGACCACTTTCGAAGAACTGAGCACGCTATTCGGTCCGCGCGTGGCGGGCCTGGTGGCGGAGGTCACCGACGACAAGTCTCTGGAGAAAGCCGAGCGCAAACGGCTGCAGATCGAACACGCCGGCCACGCTTCGACCGGCGCCAAGATCGTCAAGATCGCCGACAAGACCTCCAACCTGCGCGCCCTGGCCGCCAGCCCGCCGGTGGGCTGGGCGGCGGATCGCAAGGCGGAATACCTCGCCTCGGCCCGTCGGGTCGTCGATCGTTGCCGAGGCGTCAACCCAGGGCTGGAAACCCAGTTCGACGCGGCGGCAGCCTTGTAGAGACGGTTGCCGGGCCTGGGCGGAGCCTCTACAAAACTAAAAGGCGCGTCGGGCCTCAGCGCTCGCCGCCCCGGGAGCCCAACCATGAACCTGATCAAAATCACCCTGGGATGCGCCGCCGCCCTGGCGCTGCTGAGCGTCTCCGCCCTGGCCCAGCCGGCGACGCCGCCGATGGCCACCCCCGACTTCGCCGCCTCCAGCCCGGCGACTACGCCATCGAGCCTACCCACACGCGGATAGTGTTCAGCCTGTCGCACCTGGGTTTTTCGACCTGGTACGGCGATTTCACCCATGCCTCGGGTATGGCCAGGATCGATCCCGCCCATCCCGGCGCCAGCAGCGTCGCGGTGAGCGTTCCGGTGGCCTCGATCTCGACCACCAACGCCGCCCTGGATCAGGAACTGAAGGGCGCGGACTGGTTCGACGCCGCCAAATATCCCACCATGACCTTCAAATCGCGCCAGATGACCGTGACCGGCCCCAATCAGGGTGAGATCGTGGGCGATCTGACCCTCCACGGCGTCACCAAGCCGGTGACCTTGCAGGTCCGGCTCCACGGCGCGGGCGCCAATCCGATGAGCCACGCCTACACCGCCGGCTTCGACGCCACCGGCACCATCAAGCGCAGCGACTTCGGGGTCGCCAAATATGTCCCCATGGTCGGCGACGAAGTGGCCTTGATCATCAGCGCCGCTTTTGAGCGCAAGGCGTCCTGACCGCGAGGAGAGGGAAGTTTGATGGCCGACGGCGCGGGCGACATCCTCAAGGACGCCAGGGCGGAGGCCTACGCCACCCCGCTCGATGAGATCGAACTGGCGGTCCCCGAACGGTTCCGGGACAATACATTGTGGCCGTTCTTCGAGCGCATCCGCGCCGAGGATCCGGTCCACTACACCACCGAGCATGAGCAGGGACCCTATTGGTCGGTGACCCGATACGCCGACATCATGACCGTGGACACCAACCACGGCGTCTTCTCCTCCCAGGGCGGCATCACCATCGTCAACCAGGCCGAGGACTTCCGGCTGCCGATGTTCATCGCCATGGATCCGCCCTAGCACGACGCCCAGCGCAAGGCGGTCAGCCCCATCGTCTCGCCGCACAATCTGGCCAATCTGGAGCCGCTGATCCGCGAGCGCCTGTGCGGGATTCTGGACGCCCTACCGGTCGGCGAGACCTTCGACTGGGTCGATCGGGTCTCCATCGAGCTCACCACCCAGATGCTGGCGACTTTATTCGATTTTCCCTGGGAGGACCGCCGCAAGCTGACCCGCTGGTCGGACGTGGCCACCGCCAATCCGGCCTCCGGCATCGTCGAGTCCGAGGAGGCCCGCCGCGCCGAGCTGATGGAATGCGCCGACTATTTCGTGAGGCTGTGGAACGAGCGGGTCAACGCCGAGCCCCGCAGCGACCTGATTTCGATGATGGCCCACGCCGACGCCACCCGGAACATGGAGCCCATGGAGTATCTGGGCAATCTCATCTTGCTCATCGTCGGCGGCAACGACACCACCCGCAACTCGATCACCGGCGGCCTGCTGGCGCTGAACGAGAATCCCGACCAGTACCAGAAGCTGCGCGACGATCCGGCCCTGATCGTAAGCATGGTGCCCGAGATCATCCGCTGGCAAACGCCGCTGGCCCACATGCGCCGCATCGCTCTGGCCGACTACGAACTGGGCGGCAAGACGATCCGCAAGGGTGACAAGGTGGTCATGTGGTATGTCTCGGGCAACCGCGACGAGACGGCGATCGAGAACCCCAACGCCTTCATCATCGACCGTCCTCGCCCGCGCCAGCACCTGTCGTTTGGCTTCGGCATCCACCGCTGCGTCGGCAATCGCCTGGCCGAAATGCAATTGCGCATCGTCTGGGAGGAAATCCTCAAGCGCTGGGACCGCATCGAGGTGGTCGGCGAGCCCAAGCGGGTGCTATCCAGCTTCGTCAAGGGCTACGAGAAGATGCCGGTGCGGATCGCCGGGTAGGGCCTACACCGCCGCCACCCCCGCCTACCAGTTGAAACCGGCGCGCCAAGTGACGCGCGCGAGGATGGTTTGTCCCTTCACGCTGGGATGAAAATAGTCGATCGTGCCGATATCGCTAAGCGAGAATCGGTGGTTGAACACCGCGTTTCCGTCGAATTTGCAATGGGCGTGCAGGGCGCATTCCTGTTGCATCTGGGTGTTGTAATCCATCACCCGCTGCAGCACGGCCTGGCGGCGCGCCGCGTCGGCGGCCTTCATCGACAAGGGATTGGCCAGCAACGATTGGCAGATCTGGGCGAGCTTCCACACCGCCCGGGCCTGAGGGATGGGGCTGGCCAGTTGCCAAAGCCGGTAAACATCAGGAACGCTGGACACCAAGACGCGGGCATTGGGCAGGGTGGTGGAGACGAGGTCCAGCGCCTGCTTGAAATCGGCCCGGAACGTCGTCACCGGCGTCATGTCGGCCACCGTGTCGGTGCAGGCGTCGTTGGCGCCGATCAGGATGGTGAGGTAATCGACGTTGTCCGTGGCGACCGCCGCCGCCTCGTCGGCCAGAGCGTCCACCTTCGCGCCGGTGACCGCCACGTTGTAATTGTTACCGCTGATCGCCGGGTTGATCGCCAGGAGGCGCAGATATTGGCTATCGACGGCCGGGTCGCCCCCGGTCGACCACGATTCGTAGGGGCAATCGCCCACTGTGCCGCAGTCGGTGAACGCCCGGGTGATCGAATCGCCCAGGGCGGCCATGGAATTGGGGAGGGGCTGCGCCGCCGACGCGATCCCGAACCCCGCCGCGGCGAACGCGACCGTAAAGGCGCACAGGGCGCCCAGCCGACGACGGCTGTTCGATGTCTTGCTGGATTGTTGCATGGCGATTCTCCTCCCGTTTCTTGTTAGCGCCGCTCGACGGCCGACGCGAGGCCGCAAGACGAAGTTTACACTGGCTTCAGGCGGCGAAAGGGCGGGGAGGGGGGATCGACGCCGATCGCATCGCCTGGACGCACCTCGCCGCCGGTCAGCACGATCGCCATCACCCCGGCCTTGCGGACGGGCCGGCCCGCGCTGTCGCGCCCAAGGGTGGCGGCCATCAGGCCCGCTTGCAGCCCGTCCAGTTGAGAGCACGGCGTACGAAGGCCGGTGACCTCCACCACCGCGTCGGCTCCCAAATGCAGCCGCGCCCCGGTCGGCAAGCCCAGAAGGTCGAGGCCACGGGTGGTGATGTTCTCGCCCATCTGGCCAGGCAGGACGGCGAAGCCGGCGGCGGCGAGTTCGTCGTGCAGTTCGGCGTGAATCAGATGCACCTGACGCAGGTTGGGGGCCGTGCGATGGAGCGCCAGCCGGGAGAGGTGCTGGACCGTCACCCCGGCGTGGGCGTCGCCCTCCACGCCCAGGCCGGCCACGAGACGGACCGCCTCGGCGTTCGGCTTTCCGAGGCCATGGCGGGCGTTGCGGCTGACCGCGAGCACCGAGCCGATTTGTGGGGCGCGCCGGTCCATGATCCTGGCCCTCTTCCCACGCCCGCCGATCGGCGTCAAAGTCAGGGAAACCGAGCCGCGATCCATTGGCCGACCGCCCGAGGAGACCCTTTCATGCCCTTCCGCGACAACTACGTCATCGACCCCAAGGGTCCGACCTGGTCGGTGCCGCAGAACTTCGACGTCCGGTTCAACTGGGACTACGACGACGGCCGGGCGGCGATGATGGGGCTCTATCGCAAGGGCGTGGAGATGCAGTGGAACGCCGAGGAGCGGATCGACTGGTCGGTGGAACTGGACGAGGACAATCCCCAGCAGCTTCCCGAGGCCATGCTCCCCATCTCCGGCATGGCCCAGTACGAGGCCATGTCCCGCACGGAGAAGGCCAATGTGCGCAAGCACTTCCAGGCCTGGAACCTCTCCCAGTTCATGCAGGGCGAACAGGGCGCGCTGATCTGCGCGGCCAAGATCGTAACGCAAGTGCCGGACATGGATTCAAAGTTCTACGCCTCGACCCAGGTGATCGATGAGGCGCGGCATGTGGAGGCCTACAACCGCTTGCTGCGCAAATTCGGCGTCGCCTATCCGATCACCGCGCCGCTCCAGGAGCTGATCGACCAAGTGCTGCGCGACAGCCGCTGACATGACCTATCTGGGCATGCAGGTGGTCATCGAGGGCCTCGCCCTGGCCGCTTTCCAGCAGATGCGCGACAACGCCCAGAACCCCCTGGCCGCCGCCGTCAACGCCTATGTGATGCAGGACGAATCCCGCCATGTGGCCTTCGGCCGCCTCGCCCTGCGCGACTATTACCCGCAACTGACCCAGGCCGAACGGGACGAACGGGAGGAGTTCCTTCTGGAGGCCTGCTATCTGATGCGCGACCGCTTCGACGCGGTGGAGGTGTGGCGTACCCTGGGCCTCGACGTGGAGGCCTGCGCCGCGCACATGTACGACTCCGGTTATATGCAGAACTTCCGCTCGGCCCTGTTCACCCGCATCGTACCGATCGTCAAGGACATCGGCCTGTGGGGTCAGACGGTGCGCGACGGTTACACCGAAATGGGCATCATCGGCCTGGCCGATGTGGATGTGCAGGCGCTCCAGGAGTCCGACGAGGAGATCGCCGTCCAGTTCGACGCCCGCCGCGACTATGTGGCCGGCGTGGCGGCGCGCGCCGCGGCGTTGGAGCCGGCGTAGGCGCCTCAGCCCTTCGGCGAATCCCTGCGGGACGCGGTTATCGGCGTAACGGCTTTCTCAGCTCCGGGCCAGGACCACTTTCAGCCCAGCGATCTCGACCTTCCGCCAGTTGCGGTCGGTGGTGATCACGGGAAGCCCCGAGGCGATTCCCAAGGCCATGCAAGATCGATCGCCCAGGCCCGCGCCGAATTGTTTCGTCGCGTCGTGGAGGGCGGCCGATGCGTAGGCGTCGGCGGCTTCGTGCGCGCGAACCTCCAGATGGAGTTCCCCGATCATGTCGCGCGCGACGCCGATCGTGACGCCGCGCACCAGCAGGGCCTTGACGACCTCTTGAAGATTGACCGCCGAAATGAGGGCGTCGCCGGCGTGCGCGATCACGATCTCCGCGCCCGGCTCGTCTCGCAAAACCGCGATCACGGCGGAAGCATCCAGCACGACGCTCGCCATGGCTAGGTGAATTCGTCCGTCGCCCGGTCGCGCGCGCTCTCGCGCCGCCGGTCGGCCAGAAAGACGTCGCTGGACCGATCCGCCGTCGCGTGGGCGCGGTAAAGCGCCTGGGCGCGGGCGACGCTGCGTCGCGCCGAGGTCAATTTCACCTCGTCGCCTTCGAGAGAGAGCACGACGACGGACGGACCGTTCACCCCCAAGGCTTCACGAATGACCCGGGGCAACACCATCCGGCCATTGGGCGCCACGCGCACGTCGATCGATCGGTTCATCGGTGGGACTTGTCCTATCGCGTGGCTCAGCGCGCAATGTGGCACACTTGCACGACTGCCACAAAAATTGCAACCGCAGCGAGCAGCGGGCTAGGGTTTTGGGAGCCAGCGAATCGGCATTCTCACCGTCCCGCGCTCGACAATAGTCGGAGTCTTCCACGGCACATTGCGCGCCGAGGAGAGTTCACTCCCGCAGTGCTGAAGTTGTGCCGACCGCCTAGCACTTGAAATACATGTCGAACTCCACCGGGTGCGGATGGAGTTGCAGGCGCATCACTTCTTCCATCTTCAGCTCGATGTAGGCGTCGATGAAATCGTCGTCCATGACCGCGCCCTTCTTAAGGAAGGCGCGGTCCTTGTCGAGGGCGTCGAGGGCCTCGCGCAGGGAGCCGCACACTTCGGGGACCTTCTTCTGTTCGCGCGGCGGCAGGTCGTAGAGATTCTTGTCCAGGGGCTGGCCCGGATGGATGCGGTTTTCGATGCCGTCGAGGCCTGCCATCAGCAGGGCGACGAAAGTCAGATAGGGGTTGCCCATGGGGTCGGGAAAGCGGACCTCGATGCGCTTGCCCTTGGGGCTTTCCACATGCGGGATGCGGATCGAGGCCGAGCGGTTGCGCGCCGAATAGGCCAGTTTCACCGGCGCCTCGTAGCCGGGGACCAGGCGCTTGTAGGAATTGGTGGTGGAGTTGGCAAAGGCGTTGATAGCCTTGGCGTGCTTGATGATCCCGCCGATGTAAAAGAGGCAGGTTTCCGACAGGCCGGCGTATTTGTCGCCGGCGAACAGGGGCTTGCCCTTGTTCCAGATTGACTGGTGGACGTGCATCCCCGAGCCGTTGTCGCCGAACATCGGCTTGGCCATGAAGGTCGCGGTCTTGCCGTAGGCGGCGGCGACGTTGTGGATGACGTATTTATAGAGCTGCAGGCGGTCGGCCATGGTCAGCAGGTCCGAGAACTTCAGGCCCAGTTCGTGCTGGGCGGGCGCCACCTCGTGGTGGTGTTTTTCCGGTTGCATGCCCAGTTCCTTCATCACCGACAGCATCTCGCCGCGCAGATCCTGGGCCGAATCGATGGGACCGACGGGAAAGTAGCCGCCCTTGGGGCCGGGCCGGTGGCCCATGTTGCCCTCGGGATAGGCCCTGCCGGTGTTGGCGGGCAGTTCGATGGAATCGAAGGCGTAGCCGGTGTCGTTGGCGGCGGTGGACCAGCGCACGTCGTCGAAGACGAAAAATTCCGCCTCGGGGCCGAAATAGACCGTGTCGCCAACCCCGGCCGCCTTGACGTGGATCAGCGCCCGGCGAGCGATGGAGCGGGGATCGCGATTGTAGGGCTCGTTGGTGTCGGGGTTCAGCACGTCGCAGAACAGGGTCATCGTCGTCTGCTGATAGAACGGGTCGATGGCGGCGCTGGAAAGATCCGGCCGCAGCTTCATGTCGGATTCGTTGATCGCCTTCCAGCCGGCGATGGATGAGCCATCGAACATGGTTCCGTCGGTGAGAAAGTCCTCGTCGACCAGATCGATGTCGAAGGTCAGATGCTGCATCTGGCCGCGCATGTCGGTGAAGCGAAGATCGACGTATTCGACCTCCTTTTCCTTGATCTGGGCCAGGATATCCTTGAAGGTGGTCATGTCGTTGCGGTCCCGTGTCTTTCAGGTTTCAAGCGGCGCGGTCGCTAGATGGCGCTGGCGCCGGTTTCGCCGGTGCGGATGCGCACCGCCTCGAGAATGTCGGAGATGAATATCTTGCCGTCGCCGATTCGTCCCGTGCGCGCCGCGGTCTGGATGGCCTCGACCGCTCCGGCGAGTTGGTCGTCGCTCACCACCACCTCGATTTTGATCTTGGGCAGAAAATCGACGACGTATTCCGCTCCGCGATAGAGTTCGGTCTGACCTTTCTGGCGCCCGAACCCCTTGGCCTCCAAGACGGTCATGCCCTGAAGCCCCAGTTCCTGCAGCGCCTCCTTCACTTCATCGAGCTTGAACGGCTTGATGACCGCTTCGATCTTTTTCATGCGGGCGGCGACTCGATTGGGGAGGGGCTGAGAATATGGCCAAAGCACGGCGCGCGCACGTGCGCAACCATCCACTCCATCGGCCCGCTTTCAATCGTCGAGACGCCGGTCGGTCGCCCAAAAATCGGGATCCCCGGCGCCCGAGGAATCGCTAGAAAGGAAGAACCTTGTGAACCCCGACGCGGCCCTTAGGATCAGGGGGCGCGGCGCTTCGGAACCCTCAGCCATGCTTGATACGACCCCGGTGCTGATCGGCGCGGGACAATTTACCTATCGCGGCCCCCCCGGCGAGGCGCCGACGCCGCTCGCGCTGATCGACATCGCGGCGAGGGCGGCGGCGAACGACGCCGGGCTCGCGCCGGCCGCGCTCGCGAGACTCGACGCCATCGGGGTGGTGGGATTCACCATCGACGCCGAGGGCGCGCTCTCGCGCCTGGCGGTCCCGCACCTCGTCAACCCCCCGGCCAGTTTGGCCAAGGCCTTGGGCGCCGCTCCCCGCTGGTCGGTCTATACCCAGATGGGCGGCAATAGCCCCCAACACCTCATCAACGTCATCTGTGAGCGCATTGCCGCCGGCGAAACCGATTTCGCCCTGGCCGTCGGGGCGGAGTTTCTGGGCTCCCTCATGCGGCGCCTGACGCGCGGCCTGCCGCTCGACGGCTACGGCGACGAGGAGGGTCGGCCGCCGGAGCGCCTCGGCGAACCCCGCGCCGGAACGACGCCCCGCGAGGCTGCGCATGGCCTCGCCCTGCCGGTCAACACCTATCCGCTGTTCGAAAACGCCCTGCGGGCCCGCGACGGGCGCGGCCTGGCCGACCACCAACGGCGCCTGGGCGCGCTGTTCGCGCCGTTCACCCGCGTGGCGGCGGCCAACCCCCATGCGTGGTTTCCCACCGCCCGAACGCCCGAGGAACTGGTGACGGTCACCGCCGACAACCGTATGATCAGCTATCCCTATCCCAAATATCTCAACGCCATCATGCAGGTGGACCAGTCGGCCGGCGTGCTGATCGCCAGCGCCAAAACGGCGCGCGAATTGGGTGTGCCAGAGGAAAGGTGGGTCTATCTTCACGGCTGCGCCGACGCCGCCGACCTGTGGTTTCCGCTGGAGCGCCAGAACTATCACTCCAGTCCGGCCATGCGGCTCACCGGCGCGCGGGCGCTGGAGATGGCCGGAATCGGGGTGGGCGACCTCGACTTCATCGACCTCTATTCCTGCTTTCCCTCGGCGGTCGAAATCGGGGCGGAGGAACTGGGGTTGGCGTTGGACGATCCGCGCGGTTTGACGGTAACCGGCGGCCTGCCCTATTTCGGCGGGCCGGGAAACAACTACGCCATGCATTCCGTCGCCACCATGATGCAGCGGCTGCGCTCCCGGCCCGGAAGTTGGGGACTGGCCACGGCCAACGGCTGGTATCTGACCAAACAATCGGTGGGCGCCTATTCCACCGGCGCGCCGACGGCTCCGTTCGACCGCCAGGACCCCACGGTCATCCAGCGCCGGATCGACACCCTGGAGCATCCCGCGATTATCGACCGTCCGGAGGGACCGGCCACCGTCGAGACCTACACAGTCGTCCACGCCCGCGAAGGCTATCGGATGGGCATCGTCATCGGCCGCGACGGCGAAGATCGACGATTTGTCGCCAACACGCCGTTCGACGAGGCGACCTTGCGGGCCCTGGAGACATCCGAACAGGTCGGCCGAAAAGGCCATGTCGGTCCCGCGCCGGACGGCGAGCACACCCTGTTCGTTCCGGACTGAGGCGATGACGCGGCTCTACCTCATCCGCCATGGCCGGCCGGCCTCGACCTGGGGCGGCGATGACGACGATCCTGGTTTGGATGAGATCGGCTGGGAACAGGCCCGTGCGGCGGCGGCGCGCTTGCTCGCCCTGCCGCCGGCCAAGCGCCCGACCGGAGTGGCGAGCTCTCCCTTGCGCCGCTGCCGCGAGACAGCGGGGCCGCTCGCCGACGCTCTCGGCGTGGTGGTCCAGATCGACGCGGCGGTGGGGGAGATTCCGACGCCGGCCGCCTTGGCGGCGGCGGATCGGCCGGCCTGGCTGCGCCTGGCGTTCGCCGGCCGCTGGAACGAAATTTCCGGCGATCTCGACTACGATCTGTGGCGACGCGGGGTAATGGCCGCGGTGACGGCGCGGCCGGGATGCGCAGTGTTCAGCCATTTCGTGGCCATCAACGCGGTGCTCTCCCTGCTGGCCGGCGACGATCGCGTGATCGGTTTCCGCCCCGACCACACATCGATCACCACCCTGGAATTGGGCGGCGACGGTGTCGCGGTGGTCGAACGCGGGCGAGAAGCGGCAACGGGGGTGTTGTGAACGAGGCGCCGACCATGAACGGTGGCGAAATACTGACCGTCGCGCAGATGACCGCTGCGGATAGGGCCGCGGTGGCCGGCGGAACCCCGGGCCTCGAGCTCATGGAACGGGCCGGAGCGGCGGTGGCCGACGCCGTGACGGCTCGCTTCGCGCCGCGCCGGACGGTGGTGTTGGCCGGGCCGGGAAACAACGGCGGGGATGGCTATGTGGCGGCTCGCCTGCTGCGGGAACGGGGCTGGGAGGTGCGCGTCGAGGCCCTCGCGCCACCCAAGGCGCCCGACGCGCGCGCCGCCGCTGAGCGATGGAACGGCGAAACAGGTGCGATCGGCGAGCGGGTCGGCAAGGGCGATCTGGTCATCGACGCCCTGTTCGGCGCCGGACTCGATCGGCCGCTGAGCGGGTCGCTGGCGCGGCTCGCGCGCGCCTTGGAGCGATCCGGCGAGATCGTGGTGGCCGTCGATACGCCAAGTGGGCTGGCGGGCGACACCGGCCGCCCGCTCGGGGCCGCCAGTTTCAAATCGAGCTTGACCGTCACCTTTCATCGGCGAAAGATCGCTCACGTTCTTCAGCCGGGGCGGGCGTTGTGCGGCGAGGTCGTGGTCGCCGACATCGGCCTTGGCGAAACCGCCGCCGCGCTGTTCGAGAACACGCCCGATCTGTGGCTCGGCCGATATCCATGGCCGGGCGTGGCGGCCTACAAATACACTCGCGGCCGCCTGATCGTGGTCAGCGGCGAGGCCTGGAACACCGGCGCGGCGCGGCTGGCGGCGCGCGCGGCGCTGCGCGTGGGGGCGGGGCTGGTGACGCTCCTTTCGCCGCCAGAGGCGCTGATGGTCAACGCCGCGCATCTCGAGGCGGTGATGCTGCGCCCGTTCGAGACGGAGTTGGAGCTGGAAACGGCGGCTTCCGACGTCGAAGCGGCGGTGATCGGGCCCGCCGCCGGGGTGACCGAGGCGACCCTCTCCAATGTCCTGACCCTGGCTCGCACCGGCGCCGCGCTGGTCATCGACGCCGATGCGCTGAGTGTCTTTCGCGACGAGCCCGATGAGTTGTTCCAGATTCTCGACCGCGACGATGTGCTCACCCCTCATGCCGGAGAGTTCGAGCGGGTGTTCCCCGGCGTTCTGGCGAGCGCGCCGGAGAGAATCAGCGCGGCGCGCCAAGCTGCGGCGCGCGCCCAGGCGGTGGTGCTGCTCAAGGGTCCCGACACCGTGATCGCGGCAGCGGATGGACGCGCCGCCGTCAATCTGAACGGCACGCCGTGGCTGGCCACCGCCGGGTCGGGCGACGTCCTGGCCGGCCTGATCGGCGGTCTCATTGCTCAGGGGATGGAAAGTTTCGAGGCGGCCTGCGCCGGCGCCTGGATGCACGCCGCCTGCGCCGACGCCTTTGGGGCCGGATTGATCAGCGAGGACTTGCCCGGACTCGTGCCAAGGGTGTTGAAGCAGTTGCGGGCGCGAGTCGCCTGATCGTGGCTTTCGCAGACGGGAACACACCATGACCGGCGCCATCAAGATCCTGTTCGCGGTCGCCTTCGCCGTGACGACGATCGCTCTCGCGACGCCGACCCTGGCCACGACGTATCACCACCGCCATCGTCATCATCATGCCGCTGCGTCCGTGCGTCACCGGGACTTACACCACCATGGTGGTCGAGTATCCCATCGTCGCTCGACCCCTCGAATAGGGCGACGCCACCATCACATCCCCATCGCGAGGACGCGCCAACGCGCGGGGCTGATCGCCCGCCATCACCATCGCCGTCACCCCCATCTCGAGACGGTGGTCGTGACCCACCGCGATCACCATCGCCACCACCCTCACCGCGAGACGGTGGTCGTGACCCACCGCGATCACCATCGCGACCGTGCTCTCCCCGTTACGGCGGTCGTGACCCACCGGGCGCATCGCCATGCCACGCTCTGCCAACAGGTTCTCATCCATCGTCAGTGGACGCAGCACTGCCGGTGAGAAGGCGCGTGGCCCGATCGCTGTCCTCCCGAGTCCCGCGCGCCGGAGCCATCCCGTGTGCGGTATAGCCGGCGCCATCCGTCCGGCCGGAGAGGCCATAGAACCCGGCGTGGCGCGCGCCATGCTGGCGGCGATCGCCCATCGCGGTCCCGACGACGAGGGGATGTGGCGCGAGGGCGGCGTGTGGCTGGGCCACCGCAGGCTGTCGATCGTCGATCTCTCGACAGCCGGTCGCCAGCCGATGGTCTCGGCCTGCGGTCGCTACGTCCTCACTCTGAACGGCGAAATTTACAATTATCGCGCCCTGCGCCACGAGGTGGAGGCGGCCGGAGCGATGGCCTGGCGCGGACGATCGGACACCGAGGTGCTCCTCGAGGCCATCGCCCGCTTCGGGGTCGACGGCGCCCTGGAACGGGCGCGCGGCATGTTCGCCTTCGCCGTCTGGGACCGCCAGCACCGCAGCCTTCAACTCGCCCGCGATCCGTTCGGCGAAAAGCCGCTCTACTACACCATCGACGGGGGCGCGCTCACCTTCGCCTCGGAGCTCACCGCCCTGGAATGTATCCCAGGTCTCGCCGGCGCGCTCTCCGCCCGCGCCCTGTCGCTGTTCTTTCGCCATGGCTACATCCCGGCCCCGCTGACCATCTATCAGGGCGTCCGCAAACTTCCCCCAGGCTGCGTTCTCACCTGGCGGAAGGGGGCCGAAGCGGGGGTGGCGCCGTATTGGCGTCTTGGCGAGGTCGTCGAATCCGGTCAGACGAACCGCCTGAGAGATACCGCCGCGGCCGTGGACGAGCTCCATCGGCTGCTGTGCGAGGCGATCGAGCCTCAGATGCTCGCCGACGTGCCTCTGGGCGCGTTTCTGTCGGGCGGCATCGATTCGTCGCTGGTGGTGGCCATCATGCAGTCGGTGGCCGCCCAGCCCGTCAAGACCTTCACCATGGGTTTCGAATCCGCCGAGTTCGACGAGGCCGGGTTCGCTCTGGCGGTGGCGCGACACCTCAAGACCGATCACACCCAGCACACCGTCACGCAGGCCGACGCGCTGGCCGTCGTGCCCACCCTCGGGGCGATGTTCGACGAGCCGTTCGCCGACGCCTCGCAGATTCCGACTTTCCTCATCAGCCGGATGGCGCGACGGCATGTCACCGTGGCCCTGACCGGCGACGGCGGCGATGAGATGTTCGGCGGCTATGTGCGCTATCCCGGCGTGCCCAGGCTGTGGAAGGCGATCTCCCGGCTGCCTTTTCGGCGAACCGTCGCCGCCGCGCTGGCGGCGCTGCCCACGGGGCTGGTGGAAGGCGCTCTGGGGTTTCTCGGGCCCTTGGGGCGCCAATACACCTCGCGCGGCCGGTTGGGCCCCAGCCTGCGCCGCGCCGCCGGTTGGCTGGCGGCGGGCGACCTGGACCAACTTTACGAACTCACCATGACCGCGTGGCCCGAGCCCGACGCCCTGCTTGTCTCTCCGCCAAAGGAGAGATTCGCCTGCAGGCCCAGGCGGCCGGCGTTCGACAATCCCCTGGAGGCGATGATGTGGCGCGATAGCATCGACTATCTGCCCGGTGACATCCTGTGCAAGGTGGACCGCGCCTCCATGGCCAACGGCTTGGAGACACGCCTGCCGTTGCTCGATCCGCGGATCGCCGCGTTTGCCTGGCGGGCGCCGCCCTCGATGAAACTGGCCGGAGGCGAGACCAAATGGCTGCTCCGCCGGGTTCTGGAGCGATATCTGCCCAGGGAGTTAATCGAACGGCCGAAAATGGGCTTTTCCGTTCCTCTGCACGACTGGCTCACCGGCCCTCTGCGCGATTGGGCGGGGGATCTGCTCAGTCCGGAGCTGGTCGCCCGTCAGGGCGTCTTGAACCCCAAACCGGTCACGAAGGTCTGGCGGCGCTACCTGGCCGGCGATTCCTCGATCGATCACAAGGTGTGGACACTGCTGATGTTCCAGTCCTGGCAGGCGGCGCGTGGGAGGTGAGTCCGCGCCACCGGGGCAGGGCGGTTCAAGTCCCATTCAATCCCGCCGCGCCAAAGGCGAAAAGGTGACGAGCGTTGACCGTTGGACTAGGTTGACGGGGAGTGAAGATTTATCGGTGCGCGCGCGGATCGTCGGCCGGCGCGCCCGACGGCAACCAGCGCAAGGAAACCAACATGCGTGACTATCGTACGGCCGCGGCCTCCGCCGCGCTGTTGCTCGGTCTTGGCGTCGCCCTGTCGGCGGCGCCCTTGGCCGCTCGGGCGCAAATCGACATCGGCATCAATGTGGGCTTTCCGCCGCCGCCGCTGCCCATCTACGAGCAGCCGCCCATTCCCGACGATGGCTACATCTGGGCGCCGGGCTACTGGGCCTTCGATGAGGGTATCGCCGATTATTACTGGGTCCCCGGCACATGGGTCCTCCCGCCACGCATCGGATTGCTGTGGACGCCTGGTTACTGGGGGTGGAATCGCGGGCGTTATGCATTCAATCAGGGTTATTGGGGCCAAGACGTTGGATATTACGGCGGCATCGACTACGGATACGGGTATGGCGGTGAGGGTTTTGAGGGCGGACGGTGGCAGGGCAATCGATTTTACTACAACAGCGCCGTCAACAACATCGCCAATCGACGCATAGCGACGGTCTACCGCAAGATCGTCGTCCGCAGGACCGTCACTAAGGTCAGCTTCAACGGTCCCGGCGGGGTGGTCGTTCGACCGACGCCTCGACAACTGGCGGTGGCCCGCGAGGCGCGCGTCGCGCCCACGCCGGTTCAACTGCGGCACCGCCAGATCGCGCGCGGCGACCCTGGCCTGCGAGCGAGCATCAATCACGGCAAGCCAGTCGTCGCCGCGACGGAGCGGCCGACGGTGTTCAAGGGCCCCGGCGTGGTGACGGCGGCCAAGCCGGCGAAACCGTATGAGCGACCGGCCAGCGCTCCGCCCGTCAAGCCCGCGGTGATCGCCCGCCCGGCCCCCGACCAGCGCCCCGAGAGGCCTCGTCCGGCGCCCGACCAGCGCCCCGGAATGGCCCGCCCCGCCCCTGGCCAACGCCCCGACAGGGTTCGTTCCGCGCCCGAGCAGCGCCCGGCGATGGCCCGTCCCGCGCCGGACCGGCGCCCGACGAGGGTTGGTCCGGCGCCCGACCAGCACCCAGACATGGCCCGCCCCACGCTCGATCAGCGACCGGCGAGGGTTCGTCCGACGCCCGATCAGCGCCCGGATAGGGCTCGTCCGGCCCCCGACCAGCGCCCGGCGACGGCCCGTCCCGCGCCCCCACGCCCCGCGCCCGAAGCCAAGCCTCAGCCCAAGCCGCGGGACAAGCGGACGAACGAGAATCCAGCGCCTGACTAAGGTTCGGTATGCCGCCCGCCCCGGAGCGGGGGCGGGCGATATATCGGCGAGAACGCGGAACCCGCGACGGCTCGATTCGTTGTTCCGTGGGGCCTAATGAGAGGATGGATTGGTGAAACCGGTTCGACCCGACGCCTTCCATGGCGCGGCGAGCGACGATCCAGTGATAGCGTCGAGCGTTAGCCAGGAGCGCAACGCCGCGTTGCATCGCCAGACACCGCCGATGCGGTTCTACGAGCGCGACCTCGCCAAGGCCCGGCGTCGAGCGCGCGGGGGACCGCGGAACGCGACTCGTTGGCCGCGCCGACCCTAGGCTTTGACGATCTTGTGGCCGTAACGCTCGGAAAACCGGGCGGTGGCGTTGCGGGTATCGACGACCACGGGAATCGTCTCCAGCATCAATTCATAGTCCACGCCGTGATGGTCGGTGACGATGATCGCGCAGTCGAAGGTGGCCAGGACTTCTTTCGTCCAGGCCGTGGATGTCATGGGTTCGAGACCGTCGGCGCGGGCATGTTCGGTGGTCGCGACATGGGGGTCGTGATAGGAAATCTTGGCGCCTCGGCGGATCAGTATCTGCATGATCGGCAGGGCGGGGCTCTCTCGCAAATCGTCGATGTTGCGCTTGTAGGCCACGCCGACGATGAGAATCCTGGAACTCGACAGCGGCTTCTGCATCAGATGATCGAGGGCCTCCGCGGTGGTTTCCACCACCGAACGCGGCAGGGCGGCGCTGATGTCGCCGGCGAGGTCGATCATCCGGGTCGATAGCCCGAAAGCGCGCGCCTTCCAGGTCAGATAGAACGGATCGATGGGGATGCAGTGACCGCCGATGCCGGGCCCCGGATAGAAGGGCATGAAGCCGAACGGCTTGGTCCGCGCCGCGTCGATCACCTCCCAGATATCGATGCCCATGCCGCCGAACACCGATTTCAGCTCATTGACCAGGCCGATGTTGATCAGGCGGAAGATGTTTTCCATCAGTTTCACCGCCTCGGCGGTGCGCAGATCCGATACCGGCACGGTCTTGGTGAAACTGCCGTAGAGGGCCAGGGCCATGGCTCGCTCGGGGAGCGTGTCGGCCCCGACGACCTTGGGAATGGTCTCGGTGGAATAGTCGAGGTTGCCGGGATCCTCGCGTTCGGGCGAGTAAGCCAAGGCGAAGTCGATCCCGGCCTTGAGGCCGGTGGCCTTTTCCAGAATCGGCTTGATGACCTCCTCGGTGGTGCCGGGGTAGGTCGTCGATTCGAGTACGATGAGCTGGCCGTGGCGCAAGACCTTGGCGATCATCTCGCTGGTTTTGACCACAAAGCTGAGGTCGGGTTCGCGGTGGGCGTTGATGGGCGTCGGCACGCAGATCAGCAGGGCGTCGGCTTCCGCCAGCAGGCCGATGTCGGTGGTCACCATCAGGCGCTCTGTCTCGTTCATCGCCTGTATGCGCGCGTCGCCGATGTGGCGGATGTAGGATCGGCCGTCGCGCAGGGAGTCGATCTTGCGCTGGTTGACATCGAAACCGATGACGCAAAATCCGGTGGATATCAGCGCCTCGGCGAGCGGCAGGCCGACGTAGCCCAGACCCAGAATGCCGACCGTCAGCGTCTTGGCGCCGGCCGCGGCGATGAAGGCCTTCGAACTGTCATCGAAGTCGCGGCTGTCGCGAAGTCGCAGATTTTCGGCGGCGATGTGTTTCAACCGTATCCCCAAACAATTTAACGGCCGCGGCGTTCGACGACGAAGATCGAGAGCCTCCGTCCTGGTCGCGGGTCAAAAGTATAGTCAAGAAGCTGTCGGACGTGAAGTCGGGGCCACCCGGCGAACGTTAGACCGATCGCCCAGCATCCTTCGGCCTGTTTTCCGACCAACCGCGTCTGTCGATGTCGAGTACCGCGACATTCTGGTCCCATTCGGCCACGCGCCAGGGTGGCTTCTCCGATTCGCCGTTGCGCGACGACAGGCTCTGACCCAGTTCGATCATTCGCTCCACGAGACGTTCGGCCGTTCCGCGAAGGTGTCGCGGGTTGTGGAAACTGCCGTGAATCTGCGTTCGTTCCGACAGCCGGCGCCGGAAACGGGCGAACAGATCGGCGTCGGGCGCCGCCGGCGTCTTCCAGAAATGTTCGAGGGGCCTGGGGTCGGTCAGGCCGCCGATGTCGAAGACGGCGCGGCCGAGCAGTTTCACCGGCACGCCAAAGCCGAGCGCCGCGTAGGCCGCGGTCGAATTGACGGCCACTAGGCCTTTGGAGGCCCGCGCCAACTGGGCGAAGACCCCGCCCTCCAGAAACACCACGCGGTCGACGACCTTGGCTTTGCGCGCGATGTCGCGGCAACGGGCGGCGAGATCCTCGACGCCCGGATCGAGGGGATGATTCTTGAATACGAGCCGATGGTCCCTGGGCGCGGCCTTGGCGAAATTCGCGATCACCTGGGCCATGAAGGCGCCGTTGGTCTTCAGATCGGAATGTTCGATGAGCTGGCTGTCGCCCTCACGCTGCAGACAGGCCAGAAAGAAGGGGCGCGAATCGGCCATGACGTCCAGCGCCTCGCGATTCCACCGGCGCTGGCGCAACAGCCAGACGTTATATCGCCGGATGTGGCCGAAAATCTGCGGCCACAGTGGCACCGCGTAGGGATAGCGATAGGTGGGAAAGAGAGGGGTTCCAAGGACAACGCCAGTGAAATAGCTGGTGATGTTCAAGGTGTGATAGGGGGTGATCGCGCCGAGGCGAGGCATTTCCTCGACCATGGCGGCGAGATCGACATCGCGGTACGCGTGGGATTCGCGCGGCATGCAGGAGTGGGCGTTGACGCCGGTCGGCTCCAGGGTGATCCAGTCCGGCCGATTATAGCCGTTCTCCAGCACCCACGTCTTAATCCCGTTCTCGCGAGCGCAGGCGAGGGCCTCGGCGCTGAACGCCATCGTGTCGCCGAACACCACCAGGTCGGTGATCGACCGCTCGAACAGTTGCCAGTCCAGCCACGAGCGCCATAGGGGACGGGGCACCCTTGGCCAAAGGCCGTCGGCAAGTCCCCAGCTCACGAGATCGCCGCCGTTGAGAATGACCCTGAGGACATCGGCGCCGGCCCGCCGTAGCTTTTTCGCGAGGTGACGCCCGAAGGGACCGGACGGCAAGGTGACGAGTAGAAAGCGCCGATTCGCCAGAGGTTTCGCTCTGGCGACGGCCGCCGCGGATCCCACGGGGTCCAGAGGTCTCACTGGATCGAGATGCGGCGACGAAAACACAAAACCAACCCCAGCTGCTGCATCCCAACCAAGTCGATCAGCCTCAATCCACCCTGACGGATCGCCGACCGTCTTGCGGCGCGCCGCGCCTGCAATATAACCTGACACCCTAACGTAACGGTTTTACCGACCGAGCGAAAGCTCGGTTATAGGCCAAGGGCAAATCCGCCCCTGACGCGAGTTCGATCCCGGGAGGCGACGGTTCGCTCTCCTCCGCCGTTCTTGCCGCACTTTTGGAGCTCGATCACTATCAAATCCTTAAAAAATCTTATGTCCGGGGACACCATCGGAGACGTGCTCAAACGCCGGGGGGTACGGGCTGTCGTCTATTTCCACACCGATCACTTCGAGCCGTGGCGTCTGGTGCCCGATCGCAATGGGGGCATGGAACGCTGCGTCGATGACGTGGAAGCCTATCTGGCCAAGACCGCCCCCCTCGACTTCGCGCGCAAGGCCTCGCTGTTTTACAAGGCTAACGTCAACTACCTGGCCTCCGGCGATCGCGAACTTCGCCGAGCCCATCCCGACGATCTCCTGGGATTCGTGCCGCGCTCATCGCGCGATCTCGCCATCGGGCGGGCGATCCTTAGCCCCATCGTCGCCTCCGATCATGACCTCCAGGTCCATATCCATCACGAGTATTTCACCTACAACGACTCGGCTCGCGATCCGGAGACCTTCGCCTATCTGCAAACCCCCCGCGGTCGCGCGTTCGACAACGCCCGCTTGGAGCTGTGCGTTCGGCTGGGCCTCGACACCCTGCGTGAAGACGCGGGCCTCGAGTTGGCGCGCTGGTTTTTCATTCACGGCCACTGGGCGCTGAACGCGTCGGACCCCCACGAATGCACCATCGTGCGCGAAATCGAGATCCTGCGCCGCAACGGCTGCCTTGGCGACTTCACCCAACCGGCCGGCCGCACCCATGTGGATTCCCGCATCGAGGTCCCCTACTTGGTCGATCCGGTGGCGTCGCCCAAGGGCTATGACTCGCCGGACGCGAACCCGGTCCAGGCGGCCGGCGCGGGCGACGCGGCGGCCAGGCGATTCTTCATCTGGGCCTCGGCCACCACCCATCGCTCGTGTTCCATCGACACCTATTCCTCGTTCGTGCAGCAGCGGATCAAGACGCCGCGGGTGACCGCTCTGGAGCACGCCCGGGCCGGCGTGGTGATCGATGGCGTGCTCTACCTCAAGACCCACTGTCATTCCCTGCATCCGGTCTATTGCAAGGTTGACGGGCGGCCGACGCCGCACACCGATCCCGGCATCCAGGCGGAACTGCGCGCTCTGTTTCACGCCGCCGACGGCGTCGGCGCGGAAGTGATCTTTCACACTGTTTCAGAGGTGTACGACAAGATCGTCGGCGCGCCGGCGCCGGGAGTCCGTGACTTGACGGCGGAATTCGAATTGAGCTCGGGCTCGCCGATGTCGCCCCTGGGGTTGACGGTGGACTTCGTGGCCTCGGACGGCGCCCGCGTCACCCCTCCGCCCTTGACGGCCCGGCCCGATACCCTGCCCGAGCCCTCTCTGGTCGTCTCCAGGGAGTCGGCCGATGCGAACGGCGCGACGCTCGCCGACGATTCGCCGCCGGCCGTGGCCTACATCATCCCGCTGGAGGCGGGAGGCGCGCTCGGGAGCGGCGATCGTCCGGACGGGACGGGCGCCCTGATCGACGCGGTTTGGGATCTGCCGGAACTGGTCGATGCGCGCGATGCGACGCACATCAATGTCAGCGCCGGTCGGGTGGCGATGGCGCGCGCCGCCGAACTCGGCTCCGAGGGCTCCGGCGTCACCGGCTTCTACGGCCCCAGGGCCCAGGAGCAGACCTTGCTGCAACCCTCGGAAATCCTCTGCGCCGCCTTTGTCCAGCAGAAGTTGTCCGGCGTCCACGCGGTCTATGAGATCGGCTGCGGCCTGGGGCTTCTCTCGACACTCCTCGCCGTGCGGGGGGTGCGGGCGGTCGGCGTGGAGCGCAACGCCGCCCGTCTGGCGACCGCCGAAGCGATCGCGCGGACCGTTCTGGCTGAATGGCCCGGCGCGACGCGGTCGCCGGTGTTCGTCAAGGGGGTGTTTCCCAAGGCGTTGCGCAAGGAAGCCAAGCTCGCCGCCAGCCTCGCGCTGGTGACCAATCTCCTGGGCACGGCGAGCTCGGAGCAGCAGGAAAACTTCGTCGGCGGCTTGCGGGCCTTCGGGGCCGTGCTCATCGATGTCCAACGGTTCTATGTCCGACGCTCGACGAGACGGCAAATTCACGAGCTCGAGGAGATATTCACCCTAGGCGGCTTTGACGCCCCCCGCCTCGCCTTCGATCTGGGACTCGACGGCCGGTTCATGCTGTTCACCAATCCGCGGCCCAGGCGGCCGCTCGGACTCGAAGCTCTGCTCGCCTCGGTCGGGGCGATCCGCGACGAATCGCTGTTTGTGGCCGCTTGACGGCGCGGGGTGGCCAGGGTTGGGCGAAACGAGAACTGGATCGACACCTTCTTGAATCTCGCCCCGCGTCTGCCGTCCGCGCCGCGGGTATGGATGGCCAGGTGGGCGGCTGCGCGGGGCCTTGGCGCGCCGGCGCTGCGTGCGGCCCCGAGTGATCCGCTTGTTCTGACCCGGCTGGGTTTGCACGCGTCGGCTGTGACGGCTACCGGCGGCGGGCGGATGGGGGCGCTGGCGCGGTGCGCCGCGGCGGCGGCCCTCGGCGATCTCGATCGAGCCCGACGACCGGATAAGGCGGTCGGCCGACTTGCCAGACCCGAACGGCGACTGCTGGCGTCGAGCGCGGCGCCGTTCGATCCGCGTCTGGCCCAATCGCTTCTTCCCGCGAGCGACGCCGCCAACCGGGCCGCCTGTGCGCTGGCCGCGCATGACCTTGATCTGGCCCAATCCCTGTTGGCAGGCGCCGAGGAGACCCAGCAGACCCGCTATCTCGCCGGGGCCCTGGCCGCCTGGCGCGGCGACTGGCGCACGGCCCGCGCCGCTCTGAACCGGGCCTTCGTCGCCGACGGGCTTTCCGCGCCTTTGGCGCCGGACACCGAAGAGCCGACGACCCTGGGCGCTTTCGCCGAAATCCGACCAACCTATTTTGTCGATGGCCCCTTGGTCTCCGTGGTGATGGCGGCCAGGGACGCCGTCGCGACCCTCGGCCTCGCCACCGGCTCGATGCTGACCCAGACGTGGCGCAACGTGGAGGTGATCGTCATCGACGACCATTCGGCCGACGCGACGCTCTCGGTGGCGCGCCGCCTCGCCGAGCGCGACGGTCGATTGCGGGTTCTCTCCAATCTGCGGACGCCCGGCGCCTATGGGGCTCGCAACACCGGCCTCGACGCGGCGCGCGGCGATTTCGTCGCCCTCCACGATGCCGACGACTGGGCCCATCCCCAGCGCCTCGAGCGCCAGATGCGAACCCTCGGACGGGACAAGGGATTGACGCTTTGCCGCCATGTCCGGGTGGATCCTTCCGGCCGACCGCTCTGCCCGCGGGTCTTCCCGTTCGTCCGCCTAAGCCCGATCACCGCGACCGCCCGCGCCGAGGCCTGGAGAGTCCTTGGCCCTTTCGACGAGGTTCCGGTGGGCGCGGATTCGGAGTGGCTGGCCCGTTTCGACGCCCAATTCGGTCGCCGCGCCGCGCCTCGGACGAAGGAGGTGGGCTTGGTCGCCCTGTGGACGTCCCATTCCCTGAGTGGATCGACGGCCAGCGGCCTTATCGGCGAAGGTCTGAAGGCGCGGATCGACTATGTGGAAATCTGGCGCCGACGGCATGCCCGGCCGATTCACGAACGTCGCGCCGATCGGCCCGACCCGCGACCATCTGGGACCAAGGGCGGGACGGCGGGGGAACCGCGGGCCTCCCCCGGGTTTTTGCGCCGCCGCTAAACAAGGTTTAACAGTCTTTGCCGCACCACTTGGCCAGCCCGCAGAGCGTAGATTATCTCAATGACGAGCACAAAAAGCGGCTGGGTGGGATCGGCTGGCGACAACGCGGTCATCGGGGACTCCTATGGCGACGAGACGGTGGCCCGGCTGCGCGCCGAAAACGCCGCCTATCGGGCGCGACTGGCCGAACTCGAGCCGAAAGCCGCCGAAACCGACGCGTTGCGCGTCGAATTGGCCGAGGTGGTGCGCTGCGACGAGGAGAGGCGCCGGGACCGCCGGGCGCTCGACCGCGAAATCGTCGAAATGCGCAGCCTGCTTGCCGAGGCGGAACGTCAGTTGGGCAACATCCGCCAGACCTTCATCTATCGCATCGGCGACGCGATCGTCGCGGCCCGCACCTGGAAGGGATTTCGCAGCCTGCCGCGCCGACTGATCGCCCTTCGCCAGGCCTATCTGGAAAAACGGGCGATCACCGGCTCCGCCGGCCCCGGGCAAAAACAGGTGGCGCAGCGTCTTCGCTATGTGGAGGAAGCCCTCAAGGTGCTGGCGGCGCGCGGCCTGGACGCGGCCGTCGAACATGTGCGATCCATGCCCGAGCGCCATGCCCATGAAAAGGCGCGGACGCTGGTGGAATTGGCGCAGGCGGTGCGCCTCGAGCAACCCGGCCGGGCCGGGCGCCTTGGCGTCGAAGCCGCGGCGCTCAATCCCAACGAACTTCGGCTGCGCGCGCTGGTATTGGCGCTGTTCGACCAGGGAGAGGTCGGCGCGCCGGCGGCTCTGCTGGCCAGCATGAGCGAGGGGCTGATGGCCAGTCCCGCCGACCTCGCTCGGCGGGAAACCATTCTAGCTCAGCAGCGCCAGCTTTCCGCGCCGCTGGTCTTCCCGCCGCTGGCGCCGGGGGTGCATGCCGGCGCACCGCGGCTGGCGGTGATTACGCCGCGGTCCCTGCCCCAACACGCCGAGGCGATCACCTACAGAGCCCAGGCCGTCCTCGAGGCCGTCAGGGACGGCGGTCATGAGGCGATCCTGGTAACCGCGCCGGGCTATCAATATCCCAAGGCCGGTGACGGAGGCGCCGTGCAACGCAAAGTCGGCGCCGCGGAGGTGAGTCGCCTGGGCGCCGGCGGCGCGCCGCCCGAGGCCTTCGATAGTTTTGTGGAGGAGACCGGCGCCACTCTGACCGCGCTATTCCTGCGCCATCGCGTCACCCATGTCCACGCCCTGGCCGGGACGTCGCTGGCGGCGGCGGCGCTGTGGGCGGCCCGCCGAGTCGGAGCGAAATTCATCCTCGATGTCGGGGGGATGCCCACTTTCGGCGATCGCACCGAACTGGCCTGGGAGGCGACCGAACGGTTCCGCGCCGGCTATTCCCTGTTCGCCGACATGGCGCGTTTGTCCGATCAGGTGATCGCCCGGTCGGGCGCCGTGGCGCTGGAGCTCAAGGCGCGCGATCTGGCGGACGAGCCGTCGATCGTCGAAGACGCCTTGCCGGCCAGTTTCGCCCGCGCCTCGGACGCCAACATCGGGGACATTCGCCGCGAGCTCGGCCTTGCCGACCAGCGTCTTATCGGGGTCTTCGAGACGATCGACAATGACGAGGGCCTAGCCGATCTCGTGCGCGCGCTTCCGGGCATCCGGCAAGTCTGTCCGAATGCGGCGATTTTGTTTTGCGGGTCGGGCAAGGGCGGCCAGACCCTCATGCAGTTGGCCGCCCGGCTCGATGTCGCCGACCATGTTCTGATCCCGTCCGGCTTCGTGCGTCAGCGGACGGCCGATTACCTGAGCGCGTTTTCGGTGGCCGCGTTCCCCAAACGGCGCGACCCTGGCCTTGGCCTGGCGGCGGCGTTCGAACTGCAGGTGGCGCTGGCGGTGGGCGCGCCCGTGGTCGCGACGGACAATGCCTGGGCCCGGGATTGGATCGAGCCGGGCGAAACGGGCTTCACCGTG
This sequence comes from Caulobacterales bacterium, assembly GCA_038227925.1. GTDB lineage: Bacteria > Pseudomonadota > Alphaproteobacteria > Caulobacterales > Caulobacteraceae > Acaudatibacter. The sequence continues at coordinate 44,101 of JBBRPN010000003.1, forward strand.
GCCGCCGGAGACATCGATGGCTTGGTCCGCGCCATTTCGCGTCTCCTCGGCGACCCGGCGCTGGTCGATCAGGTGGGAAAGGCCGGCCAGGCCCTGGTCCAAAGCAGGAGCCGCCACGCCGTCATAGACCCACGCATCCTCGCCATCCTTGCCGATGGCTCCGGCCGGGCCGCCGCCTGACCTCCGGCAGGCCGCCGCCCCGAGGTTCGAACACACTGCCATCCGGAGTCGATTGAATGCGCATATTGGTCACCGGCACCGCGGGGTTCGTCGGATTTCATCTGGCCAGACGATTGATAGCCGACGGCCATGAGGTGGTGGGCGTCGATGGCATGACGACCTACTACGACGTGAAGCTGAAGGAAGCCCGGCACGCCATCCTGAAACGGCACAATGGCTTTTCCGAACAGATCCTGATGCTCGAGGACATGGCGGCCCTGACTCGGGTGGCGGAGGCGTTCCAGCCGGAGGTCATCGTCCACCTGGCCGCCCAGGCGGGGGTTCGCTACAGCCTGGAAAATCCCCGCGCCTATGTGGAATCGAACCTGGTGGGCACCTTCAATGTCATGGAGGCAGCCCGTACCCTGGCGGTGAAGCACCTGTTGCTGGCCTCGACCAGTTCGGTTTACGGGGCCAATCAGGTCATGCCGTTCGTCGAAACCGAACGAGCGGACCATCCCCTGACGCTCTACGCGGCCACCAAGAAGGCCACCGAGCAGATGAGCCATTCCTACAGCCACTTGTGGGATATTCCTACCACGGCATTCCGTTTCTTCAGTGTCTATGGACCGTGGGGGAGGCCGGATATGGCTCTGTTCAAGTTCGTGAAAGGAATGCTCAACGACACGCCTATCGACGTCTATAACAACGGCGTCATGGAACGCGATTTTACCTATATAGACGATCTGGTGGAGGCTATCGTCCGCCTGGTGGATGTAGCGCCAAAGCGCGGCGAGCCAGTTGATGGGGCGACCGATTCCTTAAGTCCGGTGGCGCCGTGGCGCGTCGTCAACATCGGCCGCGGCGAGCCGATCAATCTGATGGACTTCATCGCCGATATCGAAAAATCGCTCGGCCGCAAGGCACGGTTCAATTTCATGCCCATGCAGCCGGGCGACGTGGCGCGGACATTCGCCGAGGCCTCGCTTTTGGAGGCGCTGACCGGCTATCGGCCTTCCACCCAGGTGGCGGTCGGCGTGGCCGCCTTCTGCGATTGGTACAAGGCCTATCATGACGTTGTTTGAACCGCTTTCCGCCGGCGCGCGCGGCGGCGGCCCTTCGACGTACCAGTTGTCGGATCCGGTGAGCGACGCGGTCGCGGCGGGCCACGAGCACGGCGAACCGGGGACCTTCACCCTGCGCGCCGCCCTGGCCGAGGCCCGCGATCTGTTGATCAAGGCGCGGTCGGACGGCGGTTATCGCGCCTCTCTGCCCCGGGTTCTCGAACTGGTGCGGCGCCACCCGGACGCCGAATCGCTCCAGGTCACCGCCGCCCGTCTGATCATGGAAAATGGCGACGCGCATCGCGCGCTGATCGCCTGGAGAGGCGTCCATCACCGCTTTCCCGCCGCTCCCGAACCGTTTCGCATGTGTGTGCGCCTGACGGTGCGTGAATACGGAGAGGGGGCGGCCGAGGCATTGCTGCACGAGCGAATCGCCGACCCATCCAACCTCGAAGACGAGGCGGACCTGCTGGCTCTGGGGTTCGGCCGCGAGGAGTTGGCCCTTATCCCGGAGGCGGAGGAAGCGTTCCGCCGCGCCACGCGGCTGTTCCCGAACTCGAGTTCGGCGTGGCGCCAACTGGTCCGCCTCCAGGAAAGCCGCGGCGGCCTGCTCAGCGCCCATCACACCACGGCCGAGGCGCTCGCCGTGTGCGAAAGCGACGAGTTTGTGGTCGCCCACGCCCGTCTCACGCGCGAAATCCAGACCCTGGAGAGCTTCGCGCCCACCGCGACCTTGGACGACTCGCCGTTTTCGGTGAAGGCGTTGAACGCCATCCTGGCCGATATTCTCACCGCTCGCCGGGGTCGGCCGCCACGGTCGCGTCACCATCTGGGATCGACCCTGATGGTGAGCGGATCGCTGGGATCGGGCGGGGCGGAACGCCAACTGGTGACAACCGTGTTGTCGCTTCACCAGGCGGTGCGCGAGGGTCGGCGGATCGGCGGCTATGAGATGATGGGGCCGGTGGGCGTCATCTGCCGCTCGCTGGTCGGCAGGCAGGACAACGATTTCTTCCTGGAGACGCTCACCGACGCCGGGGTCGGGGTGACCGACTACAGCCGTCTGGAGCCCTTTGGCGGCCATATTCGACTCTCGCGCGTGCGGCCGTTCTGTTCCGCCATCGATTTCCTGCCGCCGCGGATGAAGGAGGGGGTGACTCAGCTCGTCGATTACATGCGCTACGAAGCCCCGGACGTGGTGCATATCTGGCAGGACGGCATGGTTTTCGCCGCCGGCCTGGCCGCCCTGATGGCCGAAGTCCCGCGAATCGTTCTGTCGGTCCGCACCTTGCCGCCCACCGACCGGGTCAATCGCTGGCGGCTCGAACTGGAACCGATCTACCGCGCCCTCCTTGGTTCGCCCGGTGTGGTGATGACCGCCAACTCCACTCTGGCGGCGCGGCGGTATGAAGAGTGGCTCGGCATGGCCCGGGGATCGGTGCCGGTCATCCACAATGGCGTCGAGCGGCTGCCCGAGGATGCGGCCGCCGGCGACGAGGCAGTGTGGGCGAGTTTCATGCATCGCACGGCCGAAGCCGATTTCACCGTCGGCGGGGTGATGCGGTTGGATCAAAACAAGCGGACGCTCGAGTGGCTGGCGGTGGCCGAACACCTGCATCGCCGTCACCCAGGGGCCAGGTTCGTGATCGTCGGCGACGGGGCGCTTCGTCAGGAAGCGCAGGAATACGCAACGCGCCTGGGCATTTCCGACCGCGTTCTTTTTACCGGCCGGTCCGGGTCGGTGGGCTATTGGCTGGCGCGCATGGACGCCCTGATGCTGCTGTCCCGTTTCGAGGGCACGCCCAATGTGCTGATCGAGGCTCAACTGGCCGGAATGCCGGTGATAACCACGCCGGCCGGTGGCTCGGCGGAGACGGTGATCGCCGGTAAGACCGGCTTTGTGCTCGCCAGCGCCGAAAAACCGGATATCGACGAGGCCGCCGACCGGTTGATGGGCCTGATCGCCATCGGCCGCGAGGAACGCCAGGCGATGGGAGAGGCGGCGCGCGCCTGGGCCGAGCGGTCGTTCTCGGTCGAGACCATGCTCGAGCGGACGGTGGATGTGTTCATGGCGCCGTATGGGACGCCGATGCTGCCGGGCGGGTGAGGGCCGGGTGGCCAAGCGCGTCAGCCATGGTTCTCTTTGCCTTTTGGGGGGCGAAGCGACGAAGGGGGCGCCAGCTCGACGCGTTTGGCTTGCGCTGGAGTCGCCGCTATTCAGGGTCGATCTGGTCAAAGCCGCCTATATCGAGATCGCCTTCGCGCCCGAGGTCGGTGACGTGCTGGCGTCGGTCGTGATCGTGTTGTTCGTTAGGCAGCGATATTCGGCTAAGCCTCACACATTGCTCTGATCACCGGCAACATGACATCGATCGCGTCGGCGCTTTCCGCATGCGCGACGGTAGCGGTTTGATCCGTAAGGATCCGCGGCAGACGATTTACCAATATCCGCAGTCCGTTCATTTCTTGGCCCAGGTCCGTGCAGAGAACCTCGCCGGCGGATTTGGCCATGGCGTACTCCGTCATGCTCTTCGGGCGCTGTGCCACGGCCACAGACGATGGGTAGAAAACATTCAATTTTCCATGAAACAAGGCGTCACAAACTTCGTAGAAGGCGTCAACGTAGAAACGAATAAAACGAGAAAATAGGACCGGCGAAAACACCTCCGCCTTCTGCACGAATATCTGAGGGGTCACGAAGTAATACAGTTGAGAAGTTTCCTCGCCGATGCTGGCCAATTGCGCTCCCACTGGCTGGGTCGCGTCAAATCGGACCACCGTGCAAGCGTCCTTGCCCCGAAAGGCATTGATCTCGTCGCGCAATTGCAGCGCGTCGTCACGTCCGTGGGCATAGGTGATGACAGCCGTTCCGCCGCCGGCGGCGATAATCCGCGCCGTTGTGGCGCCAAGACCGCGCGAACCCCCCGCCACGAGGGCCGTCACCCCCGCGAACTCGTCGCGTGGCAGGCGCCCTGTGAGTTCATCAACGGTCTGTCCGGTGATGGGTGCGCGGCGCGCGAACGACGCAACCCGCGCCATTAACCCGTCGCCCACTACGTCCATGCCAACCGAACGGAACCGATCATCGACCCGCACCGTCTTAAACCTGATGCCCTCTCGAGACCCGAGGTCTTCAGTCAATTCGGCGGAAAGCTCCGCATAGATGGAATGTAGGCCCGGACAGACCATGCCCACGAGGCGCGAGGTTTGCGCGAGACCGGACAACCGTCGCGGGTGAAGAGCTGCCGATGCTCGCGGAAAGGCCCGCTCGAACCTCTCCGACCCGGTAGGCGGCAATAGCCATCCACTACGTCCCACCATCTGTTCCATCGATAAAACGGTCGGCGTTTCGGAAAAGTCGATAACAGCCGCCACCTCCGGTGGGGGCTGTCCCGCGCGCGACCCAAAGCTCAGTGTCGCCGCAATAACCGGAAGCTTATTGTCGAGGATAACAATTTTGGTCGCGGCGGCGTCGGTTTGCTTGAGTTGAATCGTCAGTTGGCGGTCAAGATAAATGAATTTCAGGAATCTGACCTTGATTTGTCGAAGTTTAGCCAGCGGCTGGCCGCCCGCGGCTAGACTCTCCAGCATCCAGAGGAGCGCATGAATGCCGTGGACGACCGGCGCGCCCGCCTGAGTGCGGCGGGCTGCCAATGGGTCCAGATGCATTGGATTGGCATCGCCAGACAGCTCCGCGAAGGTCTGCTGATCCGCGATCGTGAATGAGCGCGTAGCAATAATATCCCCGAAGGTTGGTTGAGAACCGAAGTTAGAAATCGTCACATTAACACCGTCGGTGCACGCCCTGAAGGTAGGGTTCTATCCTCAATCTGGACCATCGAGTGTTCAAAGATGCTTGACGTTGTGTCCGAGACAATTAAATCCACCCCCCAACCCTTCGAGCCCATCGTGCGGAAAAGCTTCATCGTCGCGCCCTTGATGCTTAGCTTGCCCCTCGTGCTATAGGCGCCATCGCAGTTGAACTTGGTGAACCGGTGTCCGATGCCTTGTCCAATACGCCCTTGGTTGGGCATGTCGAGCTACCGAGCCGATCATGCGTTTCGTTTCACCTGTCGCATAGTCCTGTTTCCTGACCCGGACGGGCGGCCAATCCAATTCTCCGCCACGCCATTGCGTTTATCACGGAGCTGATCGAAGCGCCCGGCCACGCCTACGTCCACGACGGCGCGAACGATTTGACCGGGCGAAGGCGACCCCCTATTCAACCCGGAGCATTTTGGTTCGGTGGATGTCCGAAGACACGGATTTCAGTCTGCTCGGCGGTCCCCGTTCTCAAGTGAACGGGCGCTGGCCGCATCGCGCCGGTCGGGCCGCCGCGAATCGCAACGCGGCAAGATCGACGAGTACGCGGGAGGCGTCGCATATCTAAAATAATTCAATGTTTTGCCTTTGGAAGTTGCGGTGTCCAGAGCAGCCAACGGCTTCTGGCATATGAAGGGTTTGCTTCCAATTTTTTCGCTCCCCTTGGCTTTCGTTGGCGGCCGTTCGTCTTGTCATCGGGGGCCGCGGTTCAACTGTACGACTTCTGCGTGGGCGAACGCCTGCCGCCCGAAGTCGTTCGCCTCGCCTATAAGGAGGCGCACCAACCCACCGCGGAGACCCGCGCCGCGGTGGACGCCACCGAGGTGGCCCTGGTCGAGCTAAGCTCGCCGATCGAGCAGCTTATTGACGACAAAATAGTCAATCTAAACAATATTCACCATCTTATCGCGAATAAATTGCGTAGTTCACGTATCGATCCGAAGCTTGTGGTTGGGTGGGGAAACGCCCTATCCAACGCCAAGGACGATCTCAAGGAAAGATCCCAAGCCCTTCTCATGAACTGGCCCGATGATCTCGAGGATGACGGCTTGGCGCGCTTCGGTGTCGAAAATCTGTCTTCTCGTCGGCTAAGTGTCGATGACATGGTCCGCGACCTGGAACGCCTGCGCGATCGCCTGCGCAAACCCATGGTGTTGCAGCTATATCAGTTCAGATACATGCCGGACGGTCGCGTGATCGAATGGCCGGCGGGTTTCAAGGCCGAGCAGATCGAGGTGGCGCGGCGCCTCGATCTGCCGACGTTCGATCTGGCCCCCGTGGTGTCCCAGCTTGGAACCAAACGGTTGATAACCGACGATATGTATCACTGGCGGGCCGAAACACGACCTCTCCAGGCCAAATTGACCTACGATTTCCTGGCCCAAACCCTCGACCGACCCAGCCTCGAAACCTATCCGGAGTCCCGGGGCATCCGGCATAGCGTGCGGGTGGCGTTTCCCGAATTCGCTGGCGAGCCGGTCCCGGACGCGCCACCGCCTGCATCGGCCGAAGGGGCGCCCATCGGCGAACCGGGCTGGCCAACCGCGACCGACTCCCTCACCGATCGACTGAACCGCCAGTTGGTCGAATTCCACCGACTCCGACTCGAAAATATCGACCTTGAGGGGAACGGTCTCTACGCCCGTTACCAGCGTCTCTTGGATCTCGGAACCTTGGTTGGTTTTCGCGAAGAAGGCGTGCTTGAGATTATCGACTCGGAACTGCCTGCCTACGATACCTACGCGGTCATGAGGTCCGGCCTTGGGGAATTGGCGCTGCTCATCGCGGCGAGCGGTCGAAAGGTGATCGTCTTTGAGCCCACCCGCCATGGTCGATCGGCCATCGAGGAGGGGGCGGCTCATTTGACGTCGGTTGGCATGCTTGCGCCGGGCGCCCTGAACGTTGTCGCGGCCCTGACACCCGAACGTCTTTTGGAGGGTCGGGTGCTCGGGATCGGATTGAGAGCAGGCTATTTGCCGAGCCAAGCCGACGCGGCGGCGCACCTCGCGAGGACTGCGCATTTCGACGCCTTGTTGATCGATCCAGGGCGGTTTATTTGCCGCCGCCAAGACCCCGCCGACCAGAAGGCGTTGGCGAAGAGCTTGGGAACAATGGGCTTCGATGGCCGCACCGACTACCAGGACGACGTGTCCTGGTTCCGCAGATCGGGGCGCGCCGCGCGGGTCAGCCGTGAAGCAAACACCAGATGATACGGTTGGGGCCGTTGGGAGGGGACCGCATGGATGCAGGGACGAGCGCCGCGCATCTCGATGATCTGATCGCGCGTGTCGTCGCGCGCTGGCCCGATCACGCCGGCTATATCGCCAAGAGTTTCGAGGACCGCGAAGCGGCCGTAATCGCGGTAAGCGACGAACTGGCCCGCGTCGTCCTGATTCTGGGCGGCGGAATGGCGGGGGGAATCGAGGGTCTGATCGACGACTACCGCTTTCTTTGCGAGTCGATCCTGCTGCCTGAAGAACTGCATTTCCGCCGTTACGGGACCTATCGGCTCCGCGCCTTCGCCGACGCCGAGCGGGAGTGCTACGCCAACGCCCCCTTCATGGATCGTTACATGAACGGCCTGCTGGTCTCGAATGTACTATGGTCGAATCACGCCCACGCCTTCGAAGCCTATGTGAACGGCTACCTGCCGCGGCTTCCCGCGGGCGCGGCGCATCTGGAAATCGGTCCAGGCCACGGACTCTTTCTGTTCTTCGCGGCGCGCCAGGCGCGACTGGCGCGGATCGAGGGTTGGGACGTCAGCCCGACGAGTATCGGCAACACCCGCTCCGCCCTCGACGTGCTTGGGGTCGAGCGGCCCGTGGACCTCAAGCTCGTCAACCTGTTCGACGCCCCCCCCGCCGAGGCGGCCGGGGATTTCGACGGCATCGTCATGAGCGAGATTCTCGAACATCTGGAAGACCCCGTTGCGGCCATGCGCGCCGCCTCCCGTCATCTCAAGCCGGGCGGCCACCTTTGGGTGAACGTGCCGGCCAACAGCCCTGCGCCCGATCACATCTTCCTGGTGAACGGGCCCGAACATGCCGTCACGCTGGTGAAAGACGCCGGTTTGGAAGTCGTCAATTCGGCGGCGTTCCCCATGTCGGGCGCAACCTTGGAAAAGGCGACGAAGCGCAAGCTGGCGATTTCCTGCGTGGTTCTGGCAAGAAAGCCCAGTCAACCTTCGAGCACAAATTAGAGGAGCGATTGAATGGACCGGACCGCCATCCGCGCCAAGGTGCAGGAGATTCTGCGGGACGTTGTCGATGACGAGGACGTGATCATCACCGACGACACCGTTGCCGAGGATGTGGTCGATTGGGACAGCACCAATCACGTCCGCCTGATTGTCGCGATTGAGGAGGAATTTCATATCCGCTTCGAGACCGACGAGATCACCAAGCCCGAGTCGGTGGGCGATCTGGTGGATCTCATCCAAGCCAAGCTGGCGGCTTGATCGGCCGGGGGCGTCGTGCGGTCCATAGCTGACCTCGGCTGGCTGACGCCACCCTCCGCCGACTTCGCCGAACAATGCCAGGCGCTGGCCGCCGACGCGTCGAGAGGGGACCTCGGAGCGGAACTGGCGCGGCTCGCGACCCACACGCTCGACGCGCGGCAGGCGCGGCGGCTGGCGCGGGCGATAAAGCGGATCGGCGAGGCCGGCGGCGATCTGACGCCTCTATCGCCGTTTCGCCTGGCCGTGCACTCGAACGCGACCTTCGATTTTGTCGCCGACCATCTGCCGGCCGCCGCCGCGCGCCATGGCGTGGCGCTCGAACTTATCCTGCTTCCGTTCGACCAGGTGATGCAGGAGGCGCTCGATCCGGCCTCGCAAACCAACCAGACCGGGGTGGATGCCATTCTGTTGGCCTTGGATCACGATTGGTTCGGCCTGGCGAGTCCCGCTCTGGACGATCCCGGCGGCGCGCTCGCCGCGGCGGTGGGCCGGCTGATCGCGCTGATCGACGCATTGGCCGCTAATACGTCCGCGACCCTCATTCTCTCCACCGTAGCGAGCCCGCCGATGAGCCTTTTCGGCAGTCTGGACGCTCGCGCGCCCGGCAGCCCCCGCGCACTGGTAGGGGCGCTCAACGCCCAGATCGTGGCGCTGGCGCAGGAGCGTGGCGCGCTCTTGATCGACACCCACGCCCTGGCCGAGCAGGTGGGGACCGAGCGTTGGTTCGATCCGGTCCAACACCTTACCTACAAACTGCCCTTCGCCAGCGCCCTTGGCGCCATCTACGGCGACTGGCTGGGGCGTCTCCTGGGAGCGGCCCGAGGCAAGGCGCGCAAATGCCTGGTGCTCGATCTAGACAATACCCTATGGGGCGGCGTGGTGGGCGACGACGGCGTCGAGGGGCTCATCCTGGGCGCCGGAAGCGCGCGGGGCGAAAGTTTCCTCGCCGTCCAGAAATTCGCGCTCGCCATGAAGGCGCGCGGCGTCATCCTGGCGGTCTGCTCGAAAAATGACGACGCGGTGGCGCGCGGGGCGTTCGAAAACCATCCGGAAATGGCCCTGAAGCTGGCGGATATTGCCGTCTTTCAGGCCAATTGGCTCGACAAGCCGAGCAATCTGGAAGCCATCGCCAAAGCCCTCGACATCGGCCTCGACGCCTTGGTGCTGCTGGACGACAATCCCGCCGAGCGGGCGCAGGTTCGCGCCGCCCTGCCCATGATCGCCGTGCCGGAGCTGCCCGTCGATCCGGCCTGGTTCGCTTCGACGCTCGCCGCCGCCGGCTATTTCGAAGCGGTGGGGTTTTCGCGGGAGGATCGCCTTCGCGCCGCCAGCTATGCCGCCGACGCCCATCGCGCCCAGGTCAAGGCCACCACCCGCGATCTGGGCGATTATCTGACCTCGCTCGACATGCGCCTGGCCGCCGCCCCGTTCGACGCCGCGGGGCGTACGCGGATCGCCCAACTGATCAACAAGACCAACCAGTTCAACCTCACCACGCGCCGCTATTCGGAGAGCGAGGTGGCGGCCTTCGAGGCCGATCCGGCGTCAATCACCCTCCAGGTCCGCCTCGCCGACCGCTTCGGGGATCTTGGCATGATCGGCGTGGCGATCGCCAAGGTCCGCGAGGCCGATGGTGTGCGAGAGGCGGCCGTCGATAGCTGGCTGATGAGCTGCCGGGTTCTGGGCCGCGGGGTCGAGGAAGCGATGCTCTTTTTGCTTCTCGAACGGGCCGCCGCCGCCGGCGCGGCCCGCGTCGTCGCCCAGTATCGCCCCACGCCCAAGAACGCCATGGTCCGCGACCTCCTCGATCGGCTGGGGTTCGCGAGGGTGGCCGAGGACTCGTCGGGCGTACGAGACTATCAGCTGGCGGTGCGGAAAGGGCCGCTCGACGCGCCGCCGATGCGGATCACGCGGCCGGCGGCGTGGGACCGCGACCTTCTCCCATAGAAGGGAGGCCCGCCTCTCAATACCGCCCTCGCGGCTGTCGGCGCAGGCTTTCCCAGAGGGCGCGCCAGTAGCGCAGGCGCCGGCGGCCGGTGTCGGGCGCCTCGCGACGGCCCTGTTCGAGGAAGGCCACGAGGTCCTCGGCGCGGCAGGGCAGGCCGCTCGGCGGATGAATGTAGATCGGGTAGGCGATCAGGGCGCCGGCGACCAGTTGGTCCACACTCAGCGTTCGGCGCCGCCGCGGAAAGTCCAGGGCGTCGTGGGTGAGGCCCCAGCCGGCGAAGAATGGGCGGCCGAAGGTCCACACCGGCTTGCCGCGCAGCAGGGCCTCGAATCCGGCCAGGGAGGTCATGGTCGCCACGCCGTCGGCCAGGGCGAGACAGGTGTCGATGTCCGCCGCCGTCGCCGTCGCGTCGGCCAGGCGCGCCACCTCGGCCGGCGGGACCGCCCCGACGCGATTGCCGGCTTCCACGTCGGGATGAGGCTTGAAGACGATGAAGGCGCCCGGATGAGCGGCGCGGGCGGCGCGCAGAAGCCCAAGATTGGTGCGTACGGCCTCGCAGCCCTTGAGAATCGACTTGTCGTTCTCCACCTGGCCGACCACCAGGAGTTTGAACCGATCATCGGGCCAGTCCGGCGGAGACGCATCTTCCGTCCACAGATTATATTTCGACAGGCCGGCGGCCACCAGCCGCGCCCGCAGGGACGCCGCGCGGGCGACGGTCGCGGCGTCGAAGTCGGTCTCCCGCAATATGACTTCCAGCCGCGAGGGTCGGGTGGCGTCGTAGTAGACACCCAGGTCGTCGAGCACCACCGAGGCGGCGCGGTGAAAATCCGAGCCAAGACCGCGCGAGCGGATGAAGCCATCCTCCATGCGCAGGATCGGCGCGCCGCCCGCCTCGAGCGTGGCGGCCAGGGAAGGCGTTTCGCGAGCGGCCCAGAATACAACCCGACCGCCGCGGCGGCGAGCCGCCTTCACGGCGGAGGCGGCGCGGGCGAAGAACGCCGTTTCCCCGCGCGGTGAATAGAGCAGGGTGCGCGCCGACCCGTGTTTCCACGGCGCATAGCCCAGGCAGGCGGTGAAGCCGGCGTGGAGGTCGGAGCGGGCGCGAAACGCCACCAGGCGCTCGATGGCGCTCTCGGCGTCGCTCGGATCGCCGCTCAGGGGGTCGATATAGCGGGCGTAGTTCAGATAGGCGGCGGCGAACAGTTCCTCGGGGCGCCGGCGATGGGTTCGCCGCGCGCATGCGAGTTCGTCGGTAGTGGCGCCCCAGCCGGCGTAGAACGGCAGGCCGAAGCAGCGCACCGGCAGGCCGCGGATGAGAGCCTCGAAGCCGGTCAGGCTGCTGACGGTGTAGACCGCATCCACCCGCTCCAGGATGTCGGCGGTGCGGCAATCCTCGTCCAGGACGAGCACGCCTGCCAGCGCCTCGGGCGGCAGGCAGCCGCGCTTCAAGCCGGCGGCGACGGCGGGGTGACGGCGCACCACGATCTGCGCGTCGCCCTCGTCGCGCCGGGCGGCCTCGATCATGCGGCGAAACGTGGCGGCGTCGGCCAGCCCGCCGGCGATCGAAGCGTCTCCGGCGGTCTGATCGATCACCAGCACCCGTCGGCGCGTGGTCCGCTCGAGGGCGCCGGGGCGAAGGGGCGGGGCGGCGTTGGTTTTGGAAAGGCCGGTCTCCACCAGGCGCGCCATGACCGACCGGGCGCGGGCAAGCAGGGCCTCGCTCTCCCAACCCGGTGTCTCCAGCAGGGTCTCCAGGCGGGAGGGCGAGCGAGCATCGTAGTAGATTCCGAGGTCGTCGATCACCAGGCTGATCGGCGGCGCCCCGGCTTCCCCCAGACCCACCGAGCGCAGGAATCCGTCTTCGAGGGCGAGGTACGGCCAGCCGCGCTCGGCGGCGAGGTTGCGGGCATAGCGCGCCGTCGGCTTGAATCCCCAGCCGGCGACACTGTCGATGTCGCCGCTCGGCCGCATGGACCTGATCAGGCGCGCGCATTCGGGAAGGAAGGCTTCCAGATGGGGTAGGGCGGCGACGCCCGGCGCGGGGACAAGGGTGGCGGCGAACCGCCGGATCGGAGGCGTGGCGCCAAGGTCGTCTCGCGACATGCCTGTCCCCGGTTGAATGGCCGGCGCTTTCCATGCCGCCGTTGCACGGGGCACGCAAGAGCGGCGAGCCTCGCGCCGGCGCTTGACACGAGGGGCGGTTGTGCGTGGAAAGGCGCCGCCAGAGCCTGTCCCGATCGGGTCCTATCAACCCGATCGGGATAAACGGGCTCTGACTCAAACTCTCGAGCGCTTTCTGGTCGCAAAACCAGTTCCCACTTTTGCGTAAAAGCGCTCCAGTCGCCGCGTGGGAGGGATGATGAACGATCGTGTCGCGCGGGTCGCCGCCGCCCTTGACGCCGTCGCCGCGCCGGTGGGCCTCCAGAGGCTGGAGGCGCTGGGCGTGGAGGGCTCCGGCGCCTATGAATACTATGCGGTCCGATTGCGGCGGGGGACGATATTTTCGCCCTACGAATTGCATCTGGCGCGGGCCCTGTCCGCCTGGCCGGCCGCGCCCAGAGTCGTCCACGAAGTCGGCGGCGGATTTGGCGGCCTGTCCATTCTGCTCGCCGCCCTCGGGTTCAAGGCGACCTGCCTCGAACTCGACGTCAGGCGGTTTGGCGGCGCCATGGCCCTGGTGGAAGGGTTGGGCGAGGCTTTCCCCGAAGTTCGCGACAACTGTCGAATGATCAACGCCCGGTTTCCCCTGGCGCCGGGTGAACTGCCCTGCGCCGGCGCGATGGCGGTGATCACCAATCTGGTCTTTACGACGACCGCCGAGGCCAAGGCCGCGATCATCGCCGCCCTGCGGCCCTATCCCTGCGCCATCATCGATATCGACCGGTTTCTGGTCCAATGCCGGTCGCTCCGGGAACGGGCCGCGCGCCTTGAGGAATTCGAGGCGGCGGGGCTGGTGGGCGAGCCGTTTCTCGATCTGGGGGTGAACGCCTGCCTCTACCGCTTCATGCGGGGCTGACCCGTCGCGCGAGGGCCAGCGCGGCGGCCTCAGGCCACGGCGCGGGCGGTGGCGGGCCGTTCGGCCACCACCTCCGCCGCGAAATCGACGATCGCCTGGGAAACGGTGGGCATGAACTCATCCTTGTAGTGCCGCAGATCGTCCTTGAGGGTGGCCGCCACGCCGTACTGTTCCACCAGTCTCCACGGCTCGAACACCGGCAGGTTCAGCGCCGCGGCGGCCGCCAACATGTCGTCACGGAAACCGGCCGGCCAACTCACCGGCCGGCCATCCGGCAAATACTGAAAGATGAAGGTCAAGACACCCATGGGTCGGTCGATCATCGCCCGAAGTTCGCCCAGACCCTGGGACACGTCACGCTGCACGGCCCGAGCGTTCATCAGCACGTCGCGCGCGATGTCCGCCAGGGGCATCGTGTCGGGAAGCCGCTCCGCCAACTCCGCGCCGAGGCTTTCCTGGACGGCGACGTCGCCGGCATGGAGGCCCTTGGTCATCCAATAGTTGCTCATCCGGGCATACTTCGGCTCCGGATTGGCGGCCCGAATGGGCTCGACGATCCGCGCGATGATCGCCGTCCGGTTCAGCAGATAGTCGCCAAGAACGATATCGAACGGCGTACTCGGTTCGACCAGCACCACATCGACATTGGCGAAATCCCCGATGCCCGGCAGGGGTTCGAACCGCGCGTCCACGCCGGCCAGTTCCTTGATCTCCCGGGGCAGAACGATCTCTCCCCGAAGCAGTCGGACGAACTGGATCATTTCACCGAAGGAATAGTTCTCCCTGACCGACCCTCCCGTGCCGACTCTGGCCCTGACATTGTACTTGAACTTGCCAAAATCGCCCAACGGACGATGCAACAGGCAACCGCCAAGGGGTAATATTCTTATCTGTTGCACTTGAATCTCCAATCTAGACGGATTCGGGTGCGTTTGAGGGTTGCGCCTTTGCCGTTAAGCCACAAACGGCCCTGACTGGCAACTCGCCGCGAGAGGAACGGTGGGTGGATGACCCTGGGCGCGGCGCCGAACGCGTGCTAGGCCGCGGGGGTGATCCGACGCCTGCTGCACTGGGTGAAAACCCGGACAAGAAGAGTCGCCGCGACTCTCCGGCGTCCGGGTCCATGGCGCCACGAGCCGGAGGCGCGCGAGGGCGCGGCCGGAGCGCCCCGGGCCGTCGATCGGGCGGCCCTGGCCGATCTCTTGAGGATCGAGGCCACCGGTCGCTGGAACGTCCCCTCGCGCGAAGTCGGCGTGCGGCCCTTTCCATTCCCGTTCGTCGCCGGCTTCGCCTTGGCCAACGAAAACACCTATGCGAGCGCCGCCCTGTTCGAGGAGGCGCACGGCTACGTCAGCGGGCGCGGGGTCACGTCATACGGCGACGGGCTGGGCCTGGAAGTGGGCGACAGCGTTGCGGCGGGGCCGGATGGCGCCCCCCGGCTGGCGGCGGGCGGCGTTGTCGGCGCCGATGCGGCGAGACTGGAGCAACTCGTCGAGACCGGCTGGCTCGATTGCCTGTTTTGCCCGGACGCGGCGGCGCGGCCGGCCCTGGCGCGAGCCCTCGCGCCTTGGCCGACCGCCTCGCGGCCAAGCGTCTTTCTCGGCTCGACCAGCCCGGCGGAGAGGGCCGCCTTAGCCGAGGCCGGCGCGCGGTTCTTCGGCGACGACGGGCTGATCGAAATCGACAAATTCGGCGACCATCTCGACTATCGGACCATCGAGCGTTTCGCCCTGGCGGCGCGCGAATACGATTGGAGCCGGTGGGGCCGCCCCCCGTGCGTCCTGGGCGCCGGCGCCGAGATCTTGGCCGGTTTTATGAACCGGACCTTGCAGGCCCGGAACGGCGGCGGCCCGCATTGGGCGTTCAAGCGTTACGGTGGCCCGTGGCGCGCCTCCATGCCGACCTTCGCCGGCCAGGTGGCCAGCGTGCTCCTGGACCAACTGATCAGCCGCGGCGGGGCGGTCATCGTGCGCCAGCAATTGGGGCGGTGGTCGCTGGTCGGCGCCGCGCCGGATCGGGACGAGGCCCGGCCGAACGGCTCGCCCGCCCTCGATCGGCACGCCGTCGCCGCCTGGCGCGACATCGCCGAGCGGGCCGCCGCCGGCAAGCTGTGGGTGGTGACCGCCGGCCGGCTGCTCGACCACCTCTGGCGCCGCCAGACCCTCAGGTTCACGGTCGATAAGAGCCACGAGCGGTGGGTCGTGCGGCTGGGCGCCCTGAGCTGCCCTATTCTGGGCGACCGCGCCATCGGATCTGGCGACCTGAACGGCCTCGGCTTCACCGTGCCGCAAGCCGCGCCGGAGGTGGTTATCACGGTTGGCGACGCCCCCCTCGCCATGCGGCGGGAGGCCGATCCGGTCCACCCCGGGCGCGACGCCGTCCATCGGCCCTGGACCTTCCTGGAATGGCCGGAGCTGGACGGGCGACCGCCGGCCGAAACGAACGATCCCGCCCCATGATCTCGCCGTCCAGGATTCTGGCCAACCTGACCGCCGCCGAAAACGGCGCCCGCCCCTCGCGCCAGGCCTCCGTGGTCGTGCGCCCCTATCCCTACCCCTTCATCGCCGCCTTGGCGCTCAGCAACGATGTCGATGGCATGAGCCGGGCGGCCTTCGAGGACTGGCACGGCTTCGTCAATGGGACGGGCGAAACGGCCTATGGCCCGGGACTGGGTCTCGAGGTCGGCGATAGTTTCTGGGTGTGGAGCGGCACGCGCTATGACGCCCTGGCGATCCACCGACAGTTCCCCGACGAACTCGACCGCGAGGACTCGCCCGATCTGCCGCGCATCGTCGAACTGGCGCGGGCCGGATGGCTCGACACCCTGCACAGTTTCGGCAACTGGCGCGCCCCTCCCGACGACAATCGCGAAAATCTGGGCGACCGCGCGCAGGCCGTATATGCGCTGGAGACCCTCGACCGGCTGGGCGTGAAGCCGAAGGTCTTCGTCAATCACTCCTCCTCGCCCAGCAACGTCGGCGGCCTGTGGGGCACCTACCAGAAAGCCGACGATCAGGATCACCCGATGTATTGCCTGGATTTGCTGAAAGCGGCGGGCCTGCGCTATTTCTGGATCGACGCCTGCCTGAACATCGACAAATTCGGCGACCATCTGCACTACGAGAACGACGAACGGCTCGGCGACGCGATCGCCCTCCATCCGTGGAACGACTGGCTGCGCCGGGCCGGCAAGCGCGCCGACGAAGACCCGCTGGACCTGCCCCGCGACAAGGGCGACCTGCGCCGCCTGCTCATCGGCATGTTCAACGAGACCCTTCTGCCGATAACAGCGAGGGACGGCGCGCCGATCCTCGCCTTCAAGCGCTATCGCAGCCCCTATCTGCCGACGGCCAGCACTTTCCCGATCCAGGTCACGGCGCGCAAGCTCGACCTTCTGGAGAAACAGGGCGGGGCGGTGATCGTCTACCAGCACTTCGGCATCACTTCGCTGCGCGGGCGGGCGAAATCCAAGGCGCCGGGGGCCAAGGGACGTTCCGCCCCCCCGGTTCTCGACGCCCACGAGGCGGCTTGCTGGCGCGGCATCGCCGAGCGTCAGCGCGACGGCCGCCTCTTCGTCGCCACCGCCCGCCGGCTGCTCGACTGGCTGTGGCTGCGCGACCGGATCGTCATCGAAACCGAGGAAGGCCAGGGCCGATGGCGCGTTCGTTTGGCGAGCGTGCGCTGTTCCGTGCTGGGCGAACGCCCGGTCGAGGCCGCGGACTTGAATGGATTCGCCCTGCTGATCCCCGAAGGCGCGCCGGAGGTGGCCGTGACCCTCGGCGACGGCCCGCCCATCCCCATGAAACGCCAATCGGACGCGGCCCATCCCGGCCGCCACGTCCTCCATCGCCCCTGGACGCCCCTG
Organism: Caulobacterales bacterium; assembly: GCA_038227925.1. Classification (GTDB taxonomy): domain Bacteria; phylum Pseudomonadota; class Alphaproteobacteria; order Caulobacterales; family Caulobacteraceae; genus Acaudatibacter. Next base: position 61,435 of record JBBRPN010000003.1, read on the forward strand.
GAGTGGCCCGGGTGAACGGGGCGGACGTCCCGGCGAGGCCGGTGGCGATGGATCGCCGGGATGATCCCGGTTCAAGGCCGGGGACGCCGATGACGGTAGGGGAGGGGATCGAGCGCGACGGCCACCCACCACCGTCTACCGTCATGGCCGGGCGTAAGTCCCGGCCATCCAAAGGCCGCCGCGGGTCCCTTGCGCGCTCGAACCAATTTTGGTACGCAGACCCATGACGGACGAAACCGCGCGCCCGCAAAGGAAGATCGCGGCTAAGTTCTATCGGACCGAGGCGAACAACGAGCCCGTCCGCGCGTGGTTGAAAACCCTGAGCCGGGAGGATCGGCGAGCCATCGGCAAGTACATTCGCAAGACCGAATACGGCTGGCCCCTGGGCATGCCGACCTGCGACTCTCTGGGCGACGGGCTGTGGGAAGTGAGGTCGGACCTGGGAGATCGGATTTCCCGGCTCTTCTTTTGCATGGTGAGTGCGCGAATGGTGCTTCTGCATGGCATCGTCAAGAAGAGCCGCGTGGCGCCGAAGGTCGATCTGGATACGGCGCGCTCGCGCAAACGGAATTTGGAAACCCGCCTGCGCGAGATCGCCAAACAACAAAAATCGAGGAAAACAAAATGACCGTTCATCCGATCGGGTCGAGTTTCGAGAACTTTTTGGACGAGGAAGGGCTTCTCGAATCGGTCGATGAGGCGGCGATCAAGGAGGTCATCGCCTGGCAGGTGGCGCGCGAGATGGAGTCTCGCGGCCTCACCAGAACCGCCCTGGCGGCGGCTATGCGCACCAGCCGCAGTCAGGTCGGCCGTCTGCTCGACCCGGCCAACACCGGCGTCGCGCTGCACACCCTCTATCGGGCGGCGGCCGTGTTGGGAAAAAGGCTCAGGGTCGAACTCGTCGATGCCGACGCTGACCGCGACCACGCAGACTAATCCAAACGCCTTCACCGCGCCAGCTTGGCGACGCCGCGGCGCAGTTTGCGGACGAGGCGGCGGACGCGCTTGGCGGCCTTTGCCCAGGCCGCCTCCAGGCCGATCGCCCAGGCGCGGCGAACCGAGCGTGGCCGCTCCGCCGTCGCCGCCTCGGGGGACGGCGTCGGTGTGCGCGGCGGGCCGACGCGACGGACGAGACCGACCAGGGTTTCGCCGAGCGTCGGGTAGAACGATTCCGCGTATTCGTAGATATCGACTCCGCCGCCGGCCAGGGCGGTGGCCTTGCCGTGGGCGAAGAGGAGCTGGGAGGGATCGTAGAACAGGGCGCCGCAGGCGCCGGCGGCCTCGTTCAAGGCCTCGTTGAAGGCGCGCCGGCGTTGCATGATGTCGCCGTCGTCGCCGGGAATGGCGAACGGGCCGACCACCACCCAGCGGCCGCCCATCTTGGCGGTGAGGGCGGCCAGGGTCCGGGCGATCTCGGGGCCGGCGTTGCGCTCCAGCTTGATGCCGCGCAACAGTTCCGCTAGCCCGTCGTCGTGCCGCGAGCCGCCGTCTCTGAGTTTCCGCAGCGCCGTCTCGACGGTGGCCTCCTGGGCCGGGGCGCCCCGGCAGATCTCCCGGTACCAGTCGAGCAGGATGCCGCGGTGCGCCTGCACCAGGTTTCGGGACACGAAGTTCTGGTTGAGGCGGATATCGCCATAGGAAAACTGCTTATCGTCGGAGATTTCCAGGAGGAAGACATCGACCCCTTCGCGCAGGGCGCGCGCCAGGCGATCGACCGAAGGCCGGTGGTCGCTTTCGAAGACATAGGGGTTGAGCGCTTCGGGGATGGACTGCTCGCCCAGAGCCACGGCGAGACTCTGCAGCGCTTCGGCGGCGGTGTGGGTGGGCGTCGGCCCCTCGGCGCGGATTCTCAGGTCGCCGCGGTCGCGCAGCACGAACAGGGGATTGCGCACCCGGCAGCTGCCCAGGGACACGGCGCGGAGATTGGCCCCGTCGCGGGTGGCGGGCAGTTCGAAAATGACCATCCGAAATCCCTATCCCGCCGTCCGGCGCGCCGGCGAGCGGCGAGAGGGTTGAGGCTTGTCCGGCAAGGTCACGCCGCCGCGTCCGCGGGCGACCGCTCCTGGGATCGGGGCATGGCGGTCGCCCGATCGCTCGCCTCCCGCGAGCGGCGAAACCAGTAGAGCCCCTCGGCCGGATAGTCGCGCCGGGCGTCGAATCCCATGGACTTGAGGGTTTGCGCCAGGGCCATTTGATCGGTGAAGGCCTCGCGAAGCGTGATGAAACAGCGCAGGTCGATCAGCAGGGCCTCGAAGGCCCCGGCGTTTTCCACATGCGGCGCGGCCGCCGCCTCGGTGCGGACCTGGGCGACGTCCAGGCCGACCCCCAGGACCCGGCCGTTCAGGCGTCCCGTCGGGGTCAAGGCGCCGACCGTGGTCAGGCGCCCCGGCAGCAGGCCCGCCTGCCGCAACCGCGCCGCCCCGGCCTCGATGGCGGCGCGCCGCGTCGGGCTCGGCTCATAGGCGATGACCTCGCGCCCGCTGGCGGCCAGCAGGAAGGCCAGCTCCCCCAGGCCGGCGCGCATCACCGCGTAGCCGTCGTAAGGTGGCAGATAGGCGTCGATGAGATCGAAGGCGTAGCGCTCGCGGGGGGCGATCATGCAGCCCTGATCGAGGCGGCTCTTGTAGTGGGCGTAGAGGCCGCTCCCCTCCAGGCCAAGCTCTTCGAGGCGGCGGCGATGCAGATCGACGAGCTCGTGGTTCAGGCGATCGACCAGCGACGGCGGGGGGGCCTTTGCGGCGACCGCGGAGCGACCGGCCGCGGCGGCCAGGGGCGGGCGCCTGGCTGGAGGGCGGCCGGTGCGCGCCAAGCTGACGAGGGTTTCCCCCACGACGGGGTGGAACGGCTTGGCGTATTCGTTGATGTTGGCGCCGTCCGCATCCAGGACCGTCTGGCGGCCGAAGGCCTCGATAAGCTCGGTGGGATCGTAGAACGCGGCCCCTCGGGCGCCGGCCACCGCCGCCAGTTTCTCATTGAGGACCCGCCGGTCGTGCATGATGGCGCCGTCCTGGCCCGGAACGGTGATCGCCCCGACGACGACCCAGCGCCCGCCCCCCCTGACCATCATTTCATCGAGCGTCACGCCGATCTCCTCGGCGTCGACGCGGCGCAGCCGCACGCCGCGCAGCAGGCCGGCCATGGTTTCGTCGGGGCGGAAACCGGCGGCCCGCAGATCGTCCAGGATGGAGCGGACGCGGTCCTCGTCGATGGGCCTGCCCCGGCAGACGTCCCGATACCAGCCCAGCAGGAGTCCGCGGTAGGGTTGGACGAGGTTTCGCGAGACGAAGTTCTCCTGGAACAGGACGCCGTCGCAACTGAATTGCCGGTCGTCGCAAGCCTCCAGCAGGAAGATATCGACGCCGCCGCTCAGAATCTGGGCCAGCCGCGCCGTCGGCGGGGCGTTCTCCCGCTCGAAGACATAGGGGGCGAAGGCGTCGGGGATGGTGATCTCGCCCATCACCAGGCGCAGGGTCTGAAGGGCCTCGGCGGCGCTGTGGGTCGGGCAGGGGCCGCCGTCGCACAGTCGCATCTCGCCGCGGTCGCGAAGCGCGTTCAGGGGGTTGCGAAGCCGGCAACTTCCCAGGGACGCCACGCGCGGGCCCACGCCGTCGCCGCCTGGGGGAAGTTCGAAGACGATCATCGACGATCCCTTAAGGGCCGGGGCGGATCGGATCAATCGTCGGCGGGGTGTCCCGGTCTGGGCGAGGCCCGACGGGGCGGGCGAAATCCGGCCCGCGGTTCAGGCCTGGCTAAAGCTCACCGCGAGAGGAAGCACGATGGCATCCCCCGAACGCATCCGCGTCTGACAATCATGCCTCGACAGTGCCAAACTTCTGCTAAACTTGCGCCTCATCCCAAGGGAGGAAAATCGATGTCACGGATTCAGCGTGGTTTCGGCAAGGCGCTTATAGGCGCGGCGCTCGCCCTTTCGGTCTTGGTTCCGCTGGGGGCCGCCGCGCAGGCGGCGGATATTATTTACGACTTCACCGGCGGCGCCGATGGCGTGGGGCCGCAGGCCGGCCTCGTCAGGGACACGGCGGGCAATTTCTACGGCACGGCCGCCGGGGGGGGAAGCGGCATTTCCGGGTGCGGCGTCGTCTTCAAGCTCAGCCCCCTCGGCGTGGAGACCACGCTCTATACCTTCAAGGGCGGGAGCGATGGCTGCGAGCCATTAGGCAAATTGATCGCGGATGCGGCGGGAAACCTGTACGGCACGACCTATGGCGGCGGCGCCCATAATGAAGGTGCGGTGTTCAAGCTGACGCCAGGGGGCGAGGAAACCGTGCTCTATTCCTTCGCCGGCGGAAGCGATGGGGCGAACCCGCACGCCGGCCTGATCGCGGATGCGGCCGGCAATTTCTACGGCACGACCAATTTCGGCGGCGGCGCCGCCGTCGGCACGGTCTTCAAGCTCGCGCCGAATGGGACCGAGACCGTGCTCCATGCCTTCACCGGCGGCCGGGATGGTTCTTATGCGTACGAAGACCTGATCATGGACAAAAGAGGCGCCCTCTACGGGACCGCCAACGGCGGCGGGCAATACGCCAGCGGCGTGATTTTCAAGATCGCGCCCAACGGCAAATTTTCGGTGCTCTATTCTTTCACCGGCCTCGCCGATGGAGGCGCCCCGTTGGGCTTGTTCAGGGATAAGCAGGGCGTCTTCTACGGCGCCACGGCGAGAGGCGGCATCCCCGCCTGCGATTGTGGCGTGGTGTTCAAGCTCGCGCCGGACGGCACGCAGACGGTGCTGCACAGCTTCACCGGCTCGGACGGCTCTATCCCGCGGGGCAGCCTGATCATGGACAAGCAGGGAAACCTCTTCGGCGTCACTGCCGGCGGCGGCGGTTTCGGCGATGGGACCGTCTTCCAGCTTTCGCCGGATGGGACCGAGACCGTCCTGCACAGCTTCGCCGGATCTCCCGATGGCGCATCTCCCGCCGCGAGCCTGATCCTGTACATGAACAAGCTCTATGGCACGACCACCGCCGGCGGGACCGGCAGCGCTTGCGGCGCTAACGGCTGCGGCACGGTGTTCGAGGTGAGGAAGGCAAAATAGCCGCCGGCGCGGGCGCCTGGCGGAGGAAAATCGATCAGGAACTCCATCAGCGGATGAGGCCTATTTCCGTCCCGGTCTTCGTTTGCACCACCGCCCTCTGCCTTGCGGCGTTCATCGCCGGCGCATCCGACGCCCGCGCCGGCCCGTGCGATCGGCCGGTGATGGTCTGCCCAGCCGTTGGGCGGCTCCTCGCCGAGCGTGAGGGTTACGGTCGCCACGCCAGGGGCGGGTTGGACGGCGCGTTCGTCACCGTGACCTCCAGCGCCGACAGCGGCCCGGGCACCCTGCGGTATGTCCTGAAGGCGGCCGGATCGCCGCGCTGGGTTCGATTCGCCTCCGACATGACCATCGATCTGAAGCGTGGGCTCGTGGTTCCCTCGGACGTCACCATCGACGGCCGCGGCCGACGCGTGACCGTCCACGACTATGGCCTCGAAGTACTGCCCGGAACCCACGACGTCATTCTCACCCACCTGATCGTCGATGGGCGCTTCCGCACCGAGCAGGTGGCGTTCAATATCGTCGGGGCCCGCGACGTGTGGGCCGATCACCTGGACCTTTCGCGGTTCATCGACCGGCTGATCAACGTCAAGACCGGCGCCACCGATGTCACCTTGTCGTGGATCAAGTTCCACGACCACAACAAGGTCATGCTGCTCAACAATCTCGTGGACCCTGATCTGTTCGCGTTCTGGGATCGGGATTCGAAGAGCCGGGTCACCCTCCACCATTGCTGGTTCGTCGATACGGTGCAACGCAACCCGCGCGCGGTGCTCGGAGTCTATGACATCTATAACAATCTTCTCGAGAATTGGGATTATTACGGGATGAGCTTCGGTCTCGAGGCGCGGGCGCGCGTCGCCGGCAATATATTCGTCAATACGCCGAACCGCCCCTGCGCCGAGCCGCCGGTGTTTCAATCCATCGAACACATCGACAAGACCTATTGCCACGTGATCCCCAAGGCGTCGAACCTGACGGCGCTTGCCAACGGCGACGCCGATCGGGTGGCTTACGACGGGACCAAGGCGAAATACGGCTATAGCCACGACTATCGGGCGTTTCTGAAGGTGAGCGACAACCTCTACCTCGAGGCGGCGCGCCCGGCCCTTTCCGACTTCATGCCGGGCGGCGTACCGCCAGCGCCCTACTGCACCTCCTATGGGCGGCCCAGCGCGGCCCTGGCGGATCGCATTCGCCGCGAAGCGGGCGATACGAACGCCGAAGGGGCGCCGCCGACGGTGTGCCCGGCGGGGCGGGCCGGGGAGGGCTGAGCGCTACGCCTCCGAGTTTCAGTCGTCGTCCGGGTCGAAGCCGGCGTCGTGGCCAAACATCCAGTAGGTGTCGAGCGGGCTGGCGATGGGCGCGGGGGCGCCCCAGCCGGCCTGGATGAACCGATCGAGGAGCGCCGCCTGGGCGGCCTTTTCACGGGTCTCGAAGAACCGCGAGAGATCGACCACGACGGTGCGGAACAGAGCCATCTGGGCGATGACCTCCTCGAGTTCCTCCTCCGTCATCGATCCGGTCACATTGGTGAACAGGGCGGCTGAACGGCTCCCGTCCACGCGCCGCAGGGCCTGCGGCGCCGACGCGCGACGTATTTCGCAACGGCCGGCAAGATCGGGATGGGTCTTGCAAAGGCGATCGAGGGCGGCGCGGCTCAGATCGACGCGGGCCGCGTCCCGCTCGATTCCCACGCTCCTGACCCCGTTGAGGGCCAGCAGGATGGGCAGCGCCGCGACCCCCGACCCTATGTCGTAGACGGTGTCGAAGGGACCGTTGCGCATCAGCGCCCGCGCGGCGCGCATCTCATAGGGGGCCAGCACTTCGCCGCTTTCGGCGCGGTGACGGTAGTAGTTTCCGATGCCGGGGGCGGACGGGCCGTAGCGTTCCATGACCTCTCGCAGAACGGCCGCGCACACCGTGTTGACTTCGTCCGCATACGGCAGAGGCCGGACCAGCTCGGACGATGCCAGCACCGGCGCCACGATGGCCGAGGTCAACGGATTGGCGGGAACCTGAAGGGCGAATCCGCCGCTGGGCGGCGCTCGGGGCCTGGTGAATTCATCGTAGATTTCGCCGGCCGACAGGAAATCGACGGTCGCGCCGGCGGCGGTCGCGGCGTCGAAAACCGTGCCCATCATCCGGCGCACGCCAGGGTGCTGATGGGGAAAAACGACGGGTTCGCCCTCGCGCCAGTAGTTGGTGTGCATGGAGTGGCAATGCGTCTTGAAGTAAAGCGTGCCGCCCGCGACATAGCTTTGCTCCAGAATACGCCCGGCGAATGCCGGCGCGTCCTCGAGGGCCTCCATGACGTGGTCGGAAAAATAGTCCAGGGACGAACCCCTATGACGTATTTCCGAGGCCCAGATGAAGAACTTGCGTCGCGCCGCGTCGGCGTTCCCAAAGGCCAGTTCGGGTTCCGCTTGCTGCAGGAGATAGGCCCGGGGCGCATCGAGGGGGCGAACGAAATAGGGCGCTTCCAGCACCGGATCGACGTTGGGCCGCCCGGCCGGAAAGGTGAAGTCGCCCAGGCCGCCGTTGCGCAACAGGATTTCGATCTCATTGCCGATGTGACAGACGGCCGGATCGGAGGCGTTCAGCGCCCACAGGCCATGGACGAAAAACCAGCGTTGCAAGGCAAGGCCGGTCTCGCGCCGAATAGCCTCGAGGCCGAGCCGCAGCGCCAGTTCGAAACGCGCCGCGTCGCGTTCGCGCACGTCGGGCCGCGCGAAGGCCTCGATGACCTTCGGATCCTTGTGGGCGGTGTTGTAGGTGTAATACTCGTGATGAACGTGGACCTGTATCTCGTGGGCCACGCGGCTCATCAGGCCGCGCATGGCGCCTTGGAACACCGCCTCGTGAGCCGCCGTTCGCGGCAGGAAGCCGAACGGATCGTCGGGCGTGACCTTCGCCACGCCCGGCAGGGCGATGTGCCGCGTCATGCCCACATGCGCCTTGTAGAACAGCGTCAGGCGGCGGGAGAATTCGTTGGCCGCCGATTGCTCGGCGAATGACAGGACGTCGGCGGCGTTCTCCTCGATCGTCCGGCTGCCGGCCACCGGCCGCCAGGGCTCGAAGTGGTCGGCATGGAAGTAGACAATCCGATGGACGTCCCGGCGCTTGACGATGTCGCTCAGCGCCGAGGGGGCCGAATCGAAGGCGGCCGCCCCCCCGACGCTGTTGCGGCTCATCCGATTTGTTTTCGCTATAAGCCGGCCACTTTGCCGGCGATCGCCACCTGATAGAGGATCTGGGTGAGCGTGGCGGCGAGATCGAGGAACTGGCTGGGCAGGCTTACGGTCACCAGGATGCGGTCGCCCGGCCCCGGCACGGTGTTCACGTCGGTCGTCGCGTCGGGATGGATGATCAGTATGTGCTTCTTGTCGGCGATCTGGCCGAACCCTCCGGCCCGTTTGACGTAGTCCCTGATCGTCTTTCCCGGCTGATAAATGATTGTCTGAGGCTCGGTGACTTCGCCGGCGATCGACACCACCTGGGACTTATAGGGGACGACGATGACGTCGTTGGGCTCGAGCGAGACCTGGCTCAGATCGGCGCCGGGCGGGAAGGAAACGATCCCGATGGGCTGAACCTGGCTGGCGAAATTGATGTATTGCTGGATGACGGCGGCCTGGGCGGCGTTGGCGGAGACAAGGTTCGCGGTCAACGCCGGCCGTGTGTAGACCGCCTTCTGCAGCCGGGCCAGGGCTTCGCTCAGAAGCTGCTTCTGGGTGAAGGCGGCGCTGACCCGCTGGAGGTAGATCCAGCGGCGGTCGGCCATCGAATCCAGTGGAATGCGGGCCACGATGGCGCCCAGGCTGGTGTCCTTGGCCACCACATAGGTGGCCGGTCCATTGAAGGCGCCGGTGATCTGCACCGCCACGGTCGAGGCGTTGGCGTCGGCGGAGAAGCCGACCCGGTCGCCGTCCAGCAGCGGCAGGCGCGCGAATTGCTGGACCGTCACATACTCGTTCAGGGGCTGGGCGTTGCGGAAGCCGAGCACCGCGACATAGTTGGCTTCGGGACGCGGCCGGGCGTAGTAGAGCACCTCCTCGCCGGTCCCCGACGAGCCGGCCAGTTCGAAGGTGTAGGGCGCGCGCGCGGCGCCGCTCACCGACACCACGGGACCCTGCTGGCCCACCACGATCACGTCGTTGTTGTGCAGGGCCACCGCCGGCAACTCGCCGGTGCGCAGAAAGGCGTAAAGGTCGATGTGGGCGACGGTTACGCCGTTGCGGCGCACGATGATGTTGCGATAGCTGCCGCGGTTGGGATCGATGCCGCCGGCGCGCTGCAGAAACGCCACGACCGAGTCCGAGCCCAGACCCGCGTAGGGGCCGGGGGCCGTCACCGGCCCGGTCATGAACACGGTGATCGGAACGGTGGTCACCGGCGCGGCGTAGATGTGGACGGCGTTGCGATAAACGGCGGCGGCGGCTCTCTTGACGATCGCGTCGATGGCCCCGGCCGTCTTGCCGCCGACACTCACCGGCCCCACGCCGGGAACGACGATGTTGCCGTTGGTGTCGACCACCACGATGGCGTTGGAGTCTGGAACGCTGCCCCAGAGCGTGAGGGCGATCTGATCGCCCGGTTTCATGATATAGGTCGGATCGACCACGCCCACGGTGGTGGCGGTGAGGTTGGCGCTGCCGAACAGTTCGGAGCCGAACGGCGCGGGTCGGATGCCGGCGTTCTGATATTGCAGCAGGCTGGTGGCGGCCGGGGTGGCGGGATTGGCGCCGATCAGGGGCGCGGCCTGCGAGCCGGCGCCCGCCTGGGCGGTGGCGGCGACCGCCTGGGCGGACGTGGGCGCCGCGGTCGAGGA
>JBBRPN010000004.1:0-68160 GCA_038227925.1 Caulobacterales bacterium
CCCGTGGGCGGCGCACCAGGCGCCGATGGTGGCCAGCTCCAGTTCCCGCTCGTCGGCGGGATCGGCCCCGGCGTCGATCAGCGCCTCGCGCACATGGCGCCAGCCGCTGTCGGCCTCCTTGGGGTGGTCGCCCATGGTTTCCCGGTCGCAAGCCGAATCGTACATGGTCCGGTAGAGGGCGGGATTGTCCCTGGCGAAACAGACGTAGGCGACGCCGATGTTGGTCATGGCGGCGCGCGCCTCGGGCGCCTGGCTCCGGGCCTTGGCCACCGCCGCGCCCAGTTCCATCCAGCCCTCCTTGGCGACCGCGTTCATCAGGTCGCACTTGTCCTTGAAGTGGTGGTAGGGGGCGGCCGGGCTAACCCCGGCCTCGCGGGCCACGGCGCGCAGGGAGAGGGCGGCCGGTCCCTCGTTCTCCAGGATCCGGCGTCCGGCCTGGACGAGCGCCCGCGACAGGTCGCCGTGGTGATAGGGGCGGTCCGAAACCTCGTGTGCGTGGGCCATGGCGCTTCCAGTTTTCCTCATCACGCTCACCGTAAAACTAAATCCGAACGCTGTAAAGATATGTTGACATCGTTCAGATAGGTGCTATCTAAGCACTGTCCAGATCGGACAGCCTCTCTCCCCACGGAGGTTCAACCCAAAACGGAGGGCTTGTCATGTCCCACTTCAAAATTTCCACCTTTGGCCGCATCGTCGATCGTTCGATCGGCGTCTTCCTGGTCAGCCTCGGGGCCATCGTCGCCGGCGCCACCGCCATCGTCGGCGGCTAGAGCCTTAAGCGACCGATGTTAGGGCCAGAGATTGAGAGGGGCTTGGAAACCCCGGCCCCTCTCAAACGCCCACCCCCGCGGCGACCCGCTCACCGCCCTCGCCGCGCCTTCCTTCAAAGAAAATCGCCGGCCCGCCCGCCCAGGGCTTGTCCGTCATGGAGATGTCGCCGAACATCCTCTATGAGTCGCGGCGCGCGCCCTTCCGGAGCGCCAAACGATAAGGAGCCCTGGCCTTCAGCCCATCCGCGCGGGAAACTTCGATGGCGCCGGGATACGGCGATGGAGGCGGCTTTGCAGGTCCTTAGCCGCCCGCCGTCCGGCGCGCCCGCCCTGGTGCTGAACGCCGACTATCGACCGCTCTCCTACTACCCCCTGTCGCTGTGGCCGTGGCAGGAGACCATCAAGGCGGTGTTCCTGGGCAGGGTCGATGTGGTCTCCACCTACGACCGCCTGGTCCATTCGCCGTCCTTGGCCATGCGCCTGCCCAGCGTGGTGTCGCTGAAAAACTATGTGGCCCAGGATCGGCCGCCGGCCTTCACCCGGTTCAACCTTTTCCTGCGCGACGCCTTCGCCTGCCAGTACTGCGGGCGGGGCGAGGACTTGACCTTCGACCATCTGACCCCCCGCTCGCGCGGCGGGCGCACCACCTGGGAGAACATCGTCACCGCCTGCGCCCGCTGCAACCTGGCCAAGGGCGGGCGCACCCCGCGCGAGGCGGCCATGCACCCCCGCCGCCATCCCCGCCGCCCGACCATGTACGAACTCCAGGACCACGGCCGCCGCTTCCCCCCCGGCCACCTGCACGAAAGCTGGCTGGACTACCTCTACTGGGACATCGAACTGGAGGCGTGATGGGGCGCATTGGCCACGCGCGTTGTGGCCGTTCCCCACCCGTCCGCTCGCGAGCGCTCGCATCCACCCTCCCCATGAAGGGGAGGGAGTCTAGGGTCAGGACCCATAAACTGAACAAAAAGTCGGATGACGACTTCGAGCCCAGGACGGACCTCAATCAGCCGGTCGGTGGCTGGCCGGTGTTGACCGCCAATTGAGCGGCGAAAGCGCGCTTGTAGGCGGGCCGCGCTTCGCCTCGGGCGACATAGGCGGAGAGGTTCGGATAGTCGTCCAGCATACCCGACGCTCTCAACCTCAGCAGCACCGACACCATCATCAGATCGCCCGCGCTGAAGGCGCCGTCGAGCCAGTCGGCATCGCCAAGGCGATGGGACAGTTGGCCCAGCCGGTTACGGATGCTCTCCTCGACGAGAGGCATGCGCTCCGCGGCCCAGGGCTTGTCGCCCTCGACGAGCTTGGCGATCGTGAGGTCAAGGATCGGCGGCTCCACCGTGCTGAGCGCGGCGAACATCCATGTGATCGCGCGCGCCCGGGCATTCGCATCGTCTGGCAACAGGCCCGCATGGCGCTCGGCGATATGGAACACGATCGCCCCCGTCTCGAACAAGCCGAGATCGCCTTCTTCGTAGGTCGGAATCTGCCCGAAAGGATGATGCGCCAGATGCGCGGGTTCCTTCATCGCCCTGAACGAAACAAGGCGAACCTCGTAGGGTTGGCCCACTTCTTCCAGCGCCCAGCGAACGCGCGTATCCCGCGCCAGTCCCTTGCCGCCATCGGGTGACCGTTCAAACGCGGTAATGGTGATGGTCATTGTGAGGCTCCTCCTTGGCCAAAATCATCGGCTGCGGGGCTGGCAAGCTGTCAAGGCAAACTCACGGAGATTGAAGACGACCCGTTCCGTGTCCGGTTTGTCCGCATGGCAGACCTTTGCAAACTCTAATTCCATGATGTGACATCGCGATTCAAGCGCGGCAGGAGGACCTGCCGATGTCTGATCAATTCTGGCTGACTAAGGCTCAGCTTAAGCGCATTGAACCTTTTTCCCCGGATGCGTGGCATTCCGCGCGTGGACGACCGGCGTGTGGTCAGCGGGATAGTCCATGCGATCCGGAATGCTCGGTCAATGAGTCCTGACCCTAGGTTGTTTTCCTCCCTCCCCTTGATGGGGAGGGCGACTCGGCGAAGCCTAGCGGGGTGGGGTGACGCCGTCGAGGCGCTCTTCGCCGCCGCCTACCGCGGCGCCATCCGGATCGCCCCGTCCAGCCGCACGTCCTCGCCGTTGAAATAGCCGTTGGTGACCATGGCCAGGGCGAGCTGGGCGTATTCCTCCGGGTGTCCCAGGCGCTTGGGGAAGGGCACGGAGGCGGCCAGGGCGTCCTTCACCTGCGGCGGGGCGGCGTTCATCAGGGGGGTGTCGAAGATGCCCGGCAATATGGTGTTGACCCGGATGCCCTCGCTCATCAGGTCGCGAGCGATGGGCAGGGTCATGCCGACCACTCCGCCCTTGGAGGCCGAATAGGCCGCCTGCCCCATCTGGCCGTCCTCGGCCGCCACCGAGGCGGTGTTGACGATCGCCCCGCGCTCGCCATCCTCCAGCGGCTCCAGGGTCAGCATCCCCGCCGCGCTCTTGGCGATGCAGCGGAAGGTGCCGACGAGGTTGATCTGGATGATCCAGTTGAAGACCTCCAGCGGGAAATGCTTGATCTCGCCGGTCTTGCGGTCGCGGCCGGCGGTCTTGGCGGCGTTGCCGGTTCCCGCGCAGTTGATGAGGACCCGCTCCTGGCCGTGGGCGGCGCGCGCCTTGGCGAAGGCGGCGTCGACGTCGGCGTCGGAGGTGACATTGCATTGGCAGAACACCCCGCCGACGTCCTTGGCCACCGCCTCGCCCTTGGCGTCGTTCATGTCGAAGATGGCCACCTTGACGCCGTGGGCGGCCAGGGCGCGGACCGTGGCCTCTCCCAGGCCCGAGGCGCCGCCGGTGACCACCGCGGCGATGGAGGAGTCGAGTTTCATGGTGCGGTCCCTTGTTTTGGTCTGTTCGGGGTCTTCTAGCCCGACCGGCGGCCGGTCAAAAGCGTCAGCTTGCGTAAGCGGGCGCCCTTTACGTCCGCCAATGCCCGGCCACCAGGGCCGTGAACAGGATCAAGCCCGCCAGGGTGTTGGATTTGAACAGGGCCAGGGCGCCGGCGCCGTCGTTCATTTTCAGGCGAAGAGCCTGGCGCGCCAGATGCAGGCCGTAGAGGGCCACGAGGGGCAGGGCGAGCGGGCCCAGGCCTCCCGATCGCCAGGCGGCCAGCGCCAGGGCGACGCTCGCCGCATAGAAGGCCAGCACGGCGCGCGGCGCGGCGGCGCCCAGGCGGCGGGCCGACGACTTGACCCCGATGAGGGCGTCGTCCTCGATGTCCTGGACCGCGTAGATGGTGTCGTAGCCCAGGGTCCAGGCGACCCCGCCGGCGTAGAGCAGGCCGGCGCACCACGGCAGGGGCGGGGTCATCACCGCCATGTTGAAGCCCGAGGCCATCGCTCCCACCACCAGGGCCAGCAGAGTGGCCGAGGAAGGCCCGCCTTGCGCCGCCGCGAAGCCCATGAGGGCGCCCCAGTTGAAGGTCAGGCCTAGCCACGCCTGCGGCCACCAGGTGATCCGCTTCATGAACGGATAGGCCGCCACCAGGGCCAGGGAGGCGACGCCGAGGAACAGGCTGAGGATGTTCAGGGCGAACAGGATGGCGAGGCTCGCCAGGCCGCAGACGACGATGAATCCCCACGCCCCGCGCACGCTGATCTGGCCCGACGCCACCGGCCGCCCCGCCGTGCGGGCCACCCGCGCGTCGATGTCGCGATCGACGATGTCATTGAAGGCGCAGCCGGCGGCGCGCATCAGGGCGGCGCCCAGGGCGAACAGGATGAGCAGGCGCGGACGCGGCCACTCGCCGACCGCGGCGGCGGAAAGGGCGATCCCCTGCCAGCCGGGCAGCATCAGCAGCCACACGCCGGTCGGCCGGTCGAACCGCCCGAGCTTGAGCCACGGCCGCCAGGAAAGCGGCGCGTGGCGGTCCACCCAGTTGTCGGCCCTGGCGTCGGGGAGCGGCGAGATCACGCCCGCCACAAAGCGCGGGCCGGCCGCCAAGGCAAGCTCTGTGGCTTTTGCGCCATGGGCGGCGGGAATTCCGCCCGGCCGCCTCCCGCCGCGGGCGAAACACGACTATGTGAACGCGCCTCATGGATCACTATGAAGACGATGAGGCGACCCGGGCGCGGGTGCTCTCCAATGGCCAGGTGCTGGCCTTCATCGCGACCTATTGGACGCGGCGACCGCGGCTGTTCGCCGCCACCGTCGTCCTCTATCTGATCGCCATCGCCTTCGAACTGCTGGTCCCCAGGGCCTCGCAGGGGCTGGTGGACGCCGCCGTCCTGGGTCCCGCCCATGCCCATTCGGCCTGGCTCGCCTGGGCCTTCTTCGTGGCCGTCTACGTGGCCTTCTTCGTGTTCCGCAACCTCGCCATCCGGGTGTGGACGCCGCTGGCCGCCCACACCATGCGGGAGATGACCAACGAGGGCTTCAGCCGCGTCCAGGTCTTCTCGGCCGACTGGCACGGGGCCACCTTCGCCGGGGCCACGGTGCGGCGCCTGTCGCGGGCCATGTGGGGCTATGACGTGGTCGCCGACGCCCTGGTGCTGTGGATCGGCCCGGCCCTGATCATCCTCGTCGGCCTGTCCATCCAGATGATGGTCCGCTGGCCGCTGGTCGGCGCCTTCTCCCTGGGCATGGTGGCCCTCTACATCGCCTCCAACGTGCTCTTCTCCACCTACTATGTGCGGCGGGCCAACCTGCGCTCGGTGGCCCTGGATTCGCGCATCGGCGGCGCCCTGGCCGACTCGATCGCCTCCAACCCCACGGTCAAGAGCTTCGGCGCCGAGGGACGCGAGGAGGGGCGCATCGAGCAGGTCACCGCCGACTGGCAGGCGGCCACGGTGGTCACCTGGAACCGCTACACCGACGTGTGGCTGATTCACAACCTGCTGGTCGCCCTGCTGCAGGCGGGCCTCACCGGGCTGGTGATCGCCAAGTGGGCGAAGGGCCAGGCGAGCGCCGGCGATGTCGCCTTCGTCATCACCTCCTTTTTGGTGATGAGCGGCTATCTGCGCAACATCGGCGAGAACATCCGCATGCTCCAGCGGGGCCTGGCCGACGTGGAGGACGTGGCCCGCTACGCCAAGACCCATCCCCAGGTCGCCGACCGGCCCGGCGCGCCGGCCTTCAGCGGTCTGCGCGGTGAGATCGCCTTCGAGAACGTGACCTTCCGCTACCAGTCCGCCGGGGCGCCGATCTACGACCGCTTTTCCCTGAAGATCGCGGCCGGCGAGCGGCTGGCCCTGGTGGGTCCCACCGGCTCGGGCAAGTCCACCTTCGTCAAGCTCATCCAGCGCCTCTACGATCTGCAGGGCGGCAGGATCGTCATCGACGGCCAGGACGTGGCGCACGTAACCCAGGCCAGCCTGCGCCGCGCGATCGCCGTGGTGCCGCAGGATCCGGCCCTCTTCCACCGCACCATCGCCGAGAACATCGCCTACGCGCGGCCTGGGGCCACCGCCGATGAGATCGCCCTGGCCGCCCAACGCGCCCGCGCCGACGACTTCATTCGCGCCCTGCCGGCCGGCTATGACACCCTGGTCGGCGAGCGCGGCGTCAAGCTCTCCGGCGGCGAGCGCCAGCGGGTGGCCATCGCCCGCGCCTTCCTGGCCGACGCCCCCATCCTGGTCCTCGACGAAGCCACCTCGTCGCTGGACGTGGAGACGGAAGCCGAGGTCCAGGCGGCCACCGAGGAGCTGATGGCCGGGCGCACCACCATCGTCATCGCTCATCGCCTGTCCACCATCCGCGGCGCCGACCGCATCCTGGTCTTCCAGGACGGCGCCGTGGTCGAGGAAGGCCGCCACCGCGACCTGGTCGCCCAGGGCGGCGCTTACGCCCGCCTGCACGCGGTGACCCAGGGGGTCGGTTAGCCGCGCAGGCAGTGCGCAAGGCTGGCCGCGAGGGCGCCCTTGCCCGCCACCGCGACGCCCGAGAGCCCCAGCCAGCCGGCCATCAGGATCAGCTCCGCCGCCAGCGCTGGGGCCGTCTCGCCCGCCACCGCGCCCGCCTCCAGATGCGCCGCCTGGACGCGCAAAACACCCGCCTGGCGGTCGGCTTTCAGATCGACCCGCCCCGCGATCCTATCTCCCAGCAGGAAGGGCAGGACATAGTAGCCGTGCTGGCGCTTGTGGGCCGGAGTGTAGATCTCCAGGCGGACGCGGACGCCGAACAGCCGCTCCGCCCGCTCGCGCCGCCAAATCAGGTTATCGAACGGCGAGAGCAGAGCCGCCGCCTTGGCGCGGCGGGGCAGGCGCGCGCCCGGCGCGAGGTAGGCGCTCTGGCGCCAGCCCTCGACGCCCACCGCCTCGAGTTCGCCGGCTTCCACCAGTTCGGCGAGCCGCGCCCGCGCCCCGGCGACCGGCATTCTGAAATAGTCGCGCAGATCGCCCTCGGTGGCGACGCCCAGGGCGCGGGCGGCGATCCGCAGCAGTTCCCGGTGCGCCTCCGCCTCGCTCGGCGTCGGCGCCGCGATAACGGCGCGGGGCAGAACCCGTTCGGTGAGGTCATAGACGCGCTCGAACCCGCGCCGCGTTTTCGTGGTGATGAAACCGGCCCAGAACAACCACTCCAAGGCCGCCTTCCCGTTGGACCAGCTCCACCAGCCCGCCTGCCGGGGCCCGTCGGCGAAATCGCCGCCGGTGAGCGGCCCCTCCCGCGCGATGCGCGCCAGCACGGCGTCGATATAGTCCCGCCGCTCGCGGCCGAACCGGGCCAGGCCCGTCCAGGTCTCGCCGGCCTTGGCCCGCTCCATGCGCCAGCGAAACAGCGGCTGCAGCGCCACCGGCATCAGCGAGGCTTCATGGCCCCAGTATTCGAACAGCGACGGTTTCTTCCCCCACGCCTCGGCTTCCAGCAGCCCGCGCGGATAGGCGCCCAGCCGCGAAAAGGCCGGCAAATAGTGGGTTCGCGCCAGCACATTGACCGAGTCGATCTGCACCGCGCCCAGGGCCCCGATCAGGGCGCGCAGCCGCCGGGCGGTGACCGGGCCGGTCAGCCGAGGGTCGGCGAGCCCCTGGGCGGCCAGGGCGATCCGCCACGCCTGACGGGCGGACAGGCTCTCAGGCACGCTGGAGCGCGCGCTCGACATTCACGCCGTCCTGGCGCGGACGACACGTTCCCGCAGTCCGTCGAAATAGGCGGCATCGACCGGCGAAGCCGGCGGGGACGAGGCGCCTTCGAGCAGGAGGCGGCGCAGATGCTGGGGATCCTGATCCTTGCGGATGATTCTAGATGCGCCGGAGAGAGAAAGTTTCATCGTGGATCGACTCTAAATGGGCTCGTGGCGCACCCGCCCCCTCCACCCCTTCGGGGTCCCCCTCCCCCATTTCATGGGGGAGGATCGCGACACTCAAATCCTCCCCCGCTTGCGGTGGAGGGGGACCGCGAAGCGGTGGAGGGGGACCGCGAAGCGGTGGAGGGGGCGGGGGAAAGAGCGCTGGCGCGACCGCCGCGCCAAGCACATCTGCTTAGCCGACCGGCAAAATTTGGCAAGACCAACACCGCACTACAAGTGATCGAGCACCGGCTTGGGCTTGTAGGGCTTCTCCAGCGCCTTCACCTCATCGGCGGTCAGGTTCAGCGACAGGGCAGCGATGGCGTCGTCCAGGTGATGGGGCTTGGAGGCGCCGACGATGGGGGCGGTGATCGCCGGCTTGCTCAGCACCCAGGCCAGGGCGACCTGGGTGTTGGAGACGCCGCGCGCCTTGGCGACTGTCTCCACCGCCTCGACGACAACGTGGTCGGGCTCGCGATAGTAGAGGCGGGGAGAAAATTCGTCGGAGCGGGCGCGCTCGGTGTCGCCTTCGCCCGGCTTTTCGCGCCCGCCGGCCAGGAACCCGCGCGCCAGGGGCGACCACGGGATGACCCCGATCCCCTGGTCGTGGCACAGCGGCAGCATCTCCCGCTCCTCCTCGCGATAGACCAGGTTGTACTGCGGCTGCATGGAGACGAAGGCCGTCCAGCCGTTGGCCCGCGAGACGCTCAGCATCTTCATGAACTGCCATGCGTACATGGACGAGGCGCCGATGTAGCGGGCTTTGCCGGCGCGCACCACGTCGCTCAGCGCCTCCAGCGTCTCCTCGACCGGCGTCTCGGGATCGAAGCGGTGGATCTGGTAGAGATCGACATGATCGACGCCGAGCCGCGACAGGCTGGCGTCGATGGCGTCGAAGATGTGCTTGCGCGACAGGCCGGCGTCGTTGGGGCCCTCGCCCATCGGGTTGAACACCTTGGTGGCGATGACCACCTCGTCGCGCCGGGCGTATTGCTTGAGCGCCTTGCCGGTGACGCGCTCGCTTTCGCCGGCCGAATACATGTCGGCGGTGTCGAAGAAGTTGATCCCCGCCTCCAGCGCTTTCTTGAAGAAGGGCAAGGAAGCCGCCTCGTCCAGCACCCACGGGCGCCACTTGGAGCTGCCGTAGGTCATGCAGCCCAGGCACAGGCGCGAGACCTTCAGGCCGGTCGTTCCCAGTCGTACGTAGTCCATCGGTGTTATCTCTTTGCTACTTGGCCAGCCGGCCGTCGCCCAGCGCGGCTTCCTCGAAGGGGAAGAGGATGGCGTGGTCGGGCGTCTCGACCTTGTCCGTCATTTCGGCCGGCGCGAGGGCGCGAAGCAGGTGGCGCATTATGTTGAGGCGGGCGGACTTCTTGTGATCGGTGACCACGCACGTCCACGGGGCGATGGCGGTGTGGGTGCGGCACAGCATCTCGTTGCGCGCCTTGGAATACTCCTTCCACTTCTTCTGGGCGACGCCGTCCAGGTCGCTGACCTTGAGCGCCTTTAAGGGGTCGTCGCGGCGGGCGTCGAGCCTCGATGCCTGCTCCTTTTTCGAAATATCCAGCCACAGCTTGACCAGGCGGATGTCGGCCTCCTCCAGCATCCGCTCGAGGGCCGGCACGTCTCGCAAGAAATCCTCGGCTTCGCGGGGGGTGCAATAGTCCATCACCCGCTCGACCCCGGCCCGGTTGTACCAGGAGCGGTTGAAGATCACCAGGTCGCCGGCGGCCGGCAGGTGCGGGATATAGCGCTGGAAATACCACTCGCTCTGCTGGCGGTCGGAGGGTTTGGGCAGCGCGATGACGCGCGTGTTGCGGGCCGCCAGATGCTCGGTGATCCGCTTGATCGCCCCGTCCTTGCCGGCCCCGTCGCGGCCCTCGAAGATGACCAGGGCCTTGGCGCCTGCCTTCATCGCCCATTTCTGGTAGCGCACCAGGGCGATCTGGAGCTTGCGAAGATCGCTCTGGTAGTTCGTCATCTTGGCCATGAACGCCAGCATAGTCGATCCGGAGTTAAGTGTGATCCGCCTTTTCGTTTCCGACGATCTGAACGCCGGCCGCGAGGTCGTTCCCACCGCCAGCCAGACCCACTATCTGGCGCGCGTCATGCGTCTGGCGGCGGGCGACGAGGTGCTGCTCTTCAACGGCCGCGACGGCGAGTGGCGGGCGCGGCTGATCGAGGTCGGACGGCGGGGGATGCGCCTTCTCGTCCTGGCGCCGGTTCGCCCGCAGACCACCGGACCAGACCTCGATCTGATCGTCGCCCTCATCAAGCGCCCGCGCCTGGAAACCGTCGTCGAAAAGGCCGCCGAGCTGGGCGCCCGGCGGGTGCGCCTGGCGGTCACCGAACGCGCCAGCCCCGGCGGCGCCAATCTCGCTCGCTTGGCCGCCATCGCCGTCGAGGCGGCGCAGCAGACCAGCCGGCTGGACGTTCCGCAAATCCTGGCCCCGCGAAAGCTCGCCGACATGCTGGCCGACTGGGACGCCGACCGGCGGCTGATGTTCTGCGACGAGGCGGGCGACGCGCCGCCGGCCCTGGAGGCCCTGGCCGCCGCGCCCGGCGCTCCCTGGGCCATAGTGATCGGCCCCGAGGGTGGCTTCTCCCCGGCCGAGCGGGCCGCCATCCGCGCCCTGCCCGCCGCCGCGCCGGTCTCGCTGGGGCCGCGCATCCTGCGCGCCGACACCGCCGCCATCGCCGCCATGACCCTGTGGCAGGCGACGCTCGGCGATTGGCGCGGGGCTTGAGGTTCCTTCGCCGGGCGCCCAAGTGACCCTGACTTGAAAAGGCGCGGGACGAGGGCTGAGCGATGGCCGAGACGGTGTGCGACGATCGCCCCCTGACGCTCGAGGATCTGACCGCCTGGTTCGCGGCCGGCGGCAAGAGCGCCGCCGACTTCCGGGTCGGGGCCGAGCACGAGAAGTTCGTATTCAGGTTGGGCAGTCACGCGCCGGTGCCCTACGAGGGCGAGGCGGGCATCCGCGCCCTCCTCGAAGGCCTGATGCGGTTCGGCTGGGCGGGGACCCATGAGACGAGCCCCACCGGCGGCGAGACCCTCATCGGCCTTTCCCGCGGCATGGCCAACGTCAGCCTGGAGCCCGGCGGCCAGTTCGAACTCTCCGGCGCCCCCCTGCACTCCATGCACGACATCTGCGAGGAGACCGGCCGACACCTGGGGGAAGTCAAGGCGGTGGCCGGCGAACTGGGCCTGAGGTTCCTGGGCCTCGGCTTCACGCCGATCTGGCGGCGCGATCAGGTCCCGATCATGCCCAAGGGCCGCTACCAGATCATGCGCGACTACATGCCCAAGGTCGGCGCCCTGGGCCTGGACATGATGCTGCGCACCTGCACCGTCCAGGCCAATCTCGACTTCGCCGACGAGGCGGACATGGTGGCCAAGTTCCGCGTCAGCCTCGCCCTGCAGCCCATCGTCACCGCCCTATTCGCCAATTCCCCGTTCACGGAAGGAAAGCCCAACGGCTTTCTCAGCGCCCGGGCCAATGTGTGGACCGACACCGACCCCGACCGCACCGGCATGCTGGATTTCGTGTTCGAGGAGGACTTCGGGTTCGAGGCCTACGCCCGCTATGCGCTCGACGTGCCGATGTATTTCGTCAAGCGGAAGGGCCGCTACATCGACGTCGCCGGCCGCTCGTTCCGCGCCTTCATGGACGGCGCCCTGGCCGAGGCCCCCGGCGAGCGGGCCACCCTCGCCGACTGGGTCGATCACACCAGCACCATCTTCCCCGAGGTGCGCCTCAAGCAGTATCTGGAGATGCGCGGCGCCGACGCAGGCCCCTGGTCGCGCCTGTGCGCCCTGCCCGCCCTGTGGGCCGGCATTCTCTACGATCCGGCCGCCCAGGCGGCGGCCTGGGATCTGTGCAAGCATTGGACGGCGCGGGACCGCGCCACCCTGCGCGCAGACGTGGCCCGTCTGGGCCTTAAGGCGACAGTGGCCGGCCGCTCGGTCCAGGCGATCGCCAAGGACATGCTCGCCCTCGCCCACCAGGGCCTGAAGCGCCGCAACCGCGTCTCCGCCGGCATGATCGACGAAACCGGCTACCTCGCCGAACTCGAAGACATCGCCGACACCGGCGTCACCGCCGCCGAACGCCTACTGGAGCTGTATCACGGGCCATGGGAGGGGGACGCGAGCCGGGTGTTCGAGGCGTTCGCGTATTGAAGCGGGCGCCTCCCCTGTTTCTTGTCTTGGCCTCATGCCACTCCAAACCTGAATGGAGCGGCTGGGTCTACCCCAACGGCGACGAGCGGCATGTTGATGTCGGTCGCTTCTACACCTACGAAGATTGCGAAGCCGCCGCCAACAATCGAATCCGCACTTTGGCGTCGCCAGAGGACGCCACGTTCCTTTGCAGCTTCAAGTGCCGATGGAACGACGGCGCGCAGATCGAAATTTGCCAGAGCGACCGAAACTGACGCCCTTCACGGCATCCTTGCGGATATTCAGGTAGTGGGCGAACATCGGTTGCGAGACCTTCTCGTCTTCGCGCAGGGTGCGGATGTCGTCGGATCCATCGCCTTGACGGGCGTTAGACACAGGCCGTCGAATTCACGCATTGTCGCCTTCCGGATCAGGCCCGAGTCATGGAGGCCAGCGGCGATCCGGTGAACGGATCGGAGTATGCCGGAACCGGCGGTGGCTGTCGCCTTGTCCATCTTCGGAATCGCCCCTATCCCTCCTTCGGCGGCTCATCCACCGTGGCCAGCCAATGCTCCCGCTGCGAGGCGCCGCCGCCGGCATCGGTGTGCAAGATCACCTCGTCGACCGAGGCGCCCCGTCGCGCCTCCGCCGCTTCCTCGATGGTCACCGCGCCTGGAAAAAACGCCACCCGCCCGGCGATCTCGCTCATGGCGGGGTAGGGGTCTTCGTAGGTCCACGCCGCGTTCTCGGCGATGGCGCCGTCTCTCGTCACGGTGAAATAGGCCGCGTGGCCCTTGTAGGGACAGTAGGTGTCGCGGTCCGTGCGGGTCAGAAAGGCCATGTCCACGTCGCCGCGCGGGAAATAGGCCACCGGCTTGTAGCTCGCCTCGCTGAGCATCAGCACGTCGGCGCTGTCGGCGATCTCATGGCCCATATAGAGGGCGCGCACGCGGTGGGAACTGGCCGCGATGGCGATGGGATGG
Organism: Caulobacterales bacterium; assembly: GCA_038227925.1. Classification (GTDB taxonomy): domain Bacteria; phylum Pseudomonadota; class Alphaproteobacteria; order Caulobacterales; family Caulobacteraceae; genus Acaudatibacter. Next base: position 13,178 of record JBBRPN010000004.1, read on the forward strand.
TCGGGCCCCGGGACCTTCATGGTTTCCATGGCGTTCGCCTCCTTCGAGCTGACACCCTTCGTATCCAAAGGTGGGGCCGCCTGGGCCGCCCCGAAAGGCCCTTGCTTGTGAAACCGCCGCCGGCGTGATTGTCTCGCGACGCGCGGCCGGAGGGCGGGACTTTCATGAACAACATCGTCGTCATCGTCGGCATCCTGGTCACTCTGGCGACCGGCATTCCGGTGATGTACCAGCTGCTGCGCGACCATCCGCGGGGCCTCTTCATCCTCTTTTTCGCCGAAATGTGGGAGCGGTTTTCCTACTACGGCATGCGCGGCCTGCTGGTTTTCTACCTCACCCAGCAGTTCCTGTTCGACGACAAGTTCGCCAACGGGACCTTCGGCTCCTACGCCACCCTGGTCTATCTGCTGCCCCTGGTCGGCGGGGTGCTGGCGGACCGCTATCTGGGGGCCCGCAAGGCGGTGGCGTTCGGCGCCCTGCTGCTGGTCGCCGGCCACACGATGATGGCCGTCGAGGGGCCGCCCGCCCACCAGGTGCTCACCTGGCAGGGCGCGCGCTATGAGTTCCAGGTCACCGGCCGCGGCTCCGAGCGGGCGGTGAAGCTTGAGGTCGGGGGGCGCGGCTACGACTTCGCCAACAACGCCGCCGGCGATCTCCAGATCAAGGGCCTGGGGCCGAACGCGGCCGTGCCCAGCATCCTGCCCAAGGGCGCCTACAAGCTTTCCGAAGAAGGCCGCAGCCCGGTCTTCGTGGGGATCCTCTACCTGGCCCTGGCCCTGATCGTCATGGGGGTGGGTTTTTTGAAGGCCAACATCTCCTCCATCGTCGGCAAGCTTTACCCGCAGGGCGATCCGAGGCGCGATCCCGGCTTCACCCTTTACTACTACGGCATCAACCTGGGCGCCTTCTGGGCGGCGATCCTGTGCGGCTATCTGGGTCAGACCTACGGCTGGAAATATGGATTCGGTCTGGCCGGCGTGGGCATGGCGGTCGGCTACATCACCTTCGTGATCGGCAAGCCCCTTCTGCAAGGCCACGGCGAACCGCCCGATTTGGTCAGACTCGCCAAGCCGATCTTTGGGCCGATCAACCTGGAGTGGCTGATCTATCTGGCGGGGATCGTCGGGATAGGGGCGATCTGGCTGCTGGTTCAGCACAACCGGATCGTCGGCGCCGCCCTGGGCGTCGGCTGGCTGGCCGCCCTGGCCTATGTCGGCCATTTCATGGCCACCAAGTGCAACAAGATCGAGCGCGACCGGATCATTCTGGCCTTCGTGCTGATCGCCGGCTCGATTGTCTTCTTCACCCTGTTCGAACAGGCGGCCACCTCGCTCAACCTGTTCGCCGACCGCAACACCAACTTGGCGCTGATCTCCTCGCCGATCGCCTTCGATCTGCTCGGCCAGCCGGTGTTCCTGGGGACCCGCGCCATGCTGGCGTCGGCCGCGCCCGGCGCCTGGTGGATCGACATGGGCTTCAATTCGGCCCAGACCCAGGCATTCAACGCCGGTTTCATCCTCATCCTGGCCCCGATTTTCGCGGCCCTGTGGGGCTGGCTCGGCCGCGCCGGTCGCGATCCCAATCCGATGATCAAGTTCGGTCTGGGCCTGGCCCAGGTCGGCCTGGGGTTTCTGGTCATCGTCTGGAGCCAGGGTTTCGCCGACGGCGCCTTCCGCCTGCCGCTGTTGGTGCTGGGCTTCGCCTATCTGCTGCACACCACCGGCGAGCTTTGCCTCAGCCCGGTGGGTCTTTCCGAAATCACCAAGCTTTCGCCGGCGGTCCTGGTCTCGACCCTGATGGCGGTATGGTTCATGGCCACCTCGGCGGCCGAGTTCATCGCCGCCCAGATCGCCCAGTCGGCCGGGACGGCGACGGCCGGCGGCCAGGTGCTCGACCCGCGCGCCGCCCTGCACACCTCGCTCAATGTATTCCAGACCATCGGCTGGGTGGGGGTGGGCTTCGGCGTCCTGTTCCTGGTTCTGGCCCCGTTCCTCAAGCATCTGGCGCACGGGGTCGATGATCCGGCCAACCACCCCGCGCCGGAGGCTGCCCCCGTCCTCACCGCGCCTCGTAAAGCGCCATGACGTCGCGACGCAGGGCCAGGCGGCTCGCCTGGCGGGCGTAGAACATGTGGCCGCCGGGGTATTCCTTCACCGCCACGCGCGCCGGATCGCCCATGGGCGGCATCTGATCGACCACCAGCACCGAGGCGAAGAAGGGACAGGAAAGATCGTCCCAGCCGTGGGCGATCAGCACCCGCATCTTGGGATCCAGGGCCACCGCCTGGCGAAGATCGGTCACCGATTCGACCTGCTCGTCATGGCCGTCGTTCCACGCCTTGCCGACCGCGTAGCTCAAGGCATTGTAGCGGGCATCGACCTTCCAGCCGACCGTGCGGGTGACGAAATCGACCATGGCCGAGGTGGTCGGGGCGATGATCGAGTCGAGGATCGGATCGCCGGTGCGCTGCTCGGGGGCGTAGGGGAAGGGGTCCCATTCGGCGACGTTGGAGTCGTAGCGGCTGCCGAGCTTGCCCTCATCGCGGAACACCTGGCGCAGGAAGGCCTGGGTCTCGATCCGGCCGCCGGCGCGTTTGACGAAGGCGGGGTCGAGGCCGGTCAGCTCGGCCACCCGCGCCTCCAGGCGCCCGGCGGCGGCCGGGTCGGTGCGGCCCTTCATCAGGTCGGAGGCGTAGTCGCCACGCGCGTAGGCCTCCACCGCCGCCATCGTCGCCTCGGTGAGCCTGCCCTGACGCTCCAGATTGGCCGCCGCCATGGAAGGCAGGGTGATCACGAACGGCAGAGGTGACAGGGCCGGATCGAACTCCGCCGCCGAGTCCAGATAGGGCGACAGCAGCACCACCCCGCTCACTCCCACGCCCAACTGGGTCTGCAGATAGTGGGTGATCCTTGGGCCGCGAAAGCCGCCGTAGCTCTCGCCGGCGATATATTTTGGCGAGGCCATGCGGCCGTTCTTGACCAGCCAGTCGTAGACGATGCGCGACAGATATTCGATGTCCGGCTTGGTGGCGTAGAAGGCCTTCTGCGTTTCCTCCTTGCCGACCAGGGAGCGGGAAAACCCGGTCCCCACCGGGTCGATGAACACCAGGTCGGTGAAATCGAGCCAGGTTCCGTCGTTGTCGATCAGCTGGGCCGGATCGGAGGGGGCGTCGCCGGCCGCTCCGAAGGGCACCCGCTTGGGGCCGATGGCGCCCAGGTTCAGATAGACCGACGCCGCGCCCGGCCCGCCGTTGAAGGCGAAGGTCACCGGCCGGGCGGGATCGCGCGGCCCGTCCAAGGTGTAGGCGGTCACCACCACCTGGGCGATGGTCTTGCCCTTGTCGTCGCGCACCGGCAGCGCCCCCACGCTGGCGGTGTATCTCAGCGTCTTGCCACCCACTTGCGTGGTCTGCTTGACGCGGGCCTCGGCCGGGAACGGCGGCAGGTCGGGCTTGTCATCCTTCTTGTCCGCCGTCTTGTCGGTCTTGGCGGCGTCCGCTTTTGCCTCGTCGGCCGCCATGACGCGAGGCGCCGCGACGGCGCCTAAGGCGCCCGCCAGCACCAGGGCGGTGAAAAGTCTGGGCATTGTCATTTCGCTCAAAAAGGCCGGCCTAGCGCAGCACCGTCAGCCCGTTCTTGATCACCGTGATGGCGCGCGCCTTCACCCGCGCCTCGAAGGCGATTTCCTTGCCGTCCCGCCACAGATCGACGGTCAGGGTGTCGCCGGGAAACACCGGGGCCGAGAAGCGGACCTGGTGGCTCAAAATCGGTTCGGGCTTAAAGCCGGTGATCCCCGTCAGGATGGCGCGGCAGGTGATCCCGTAGGTGCACAGGCCATGCAGGATCGGCCGCTCGAACCCCGCAAGGCGGGCGATCTCGGGGTCGGAATGCAGCGGGTTGCGGTCGCCGTTCAGGCGGTAGAGCAGGGCTTGGTCGGGACGGGTGGGGAAATCCAGGGAGAGATCGGGCGCGCGGGTCGGGGTGGCGTGCGGCGCGGGCGTCCCTTCCGAGGGGCCGCCAAAGCCGCCGTCGCCGCGGGCGAACATCGAGCCGGTCAGGGTGGCGACCGTCTCGCCGGCCTCGTTCGTCCACACCGTTTCCTGGATGACCACGGCGCCTTTCTCCCGGCCCTTGTCATAGGCGCCGACGGTGCGGCTCGTGGCGGTGAAGGCGCCCGCCGCCGGTAGGGGCCTGTGCAGCTCGACCTTCTGCTCGCCATGCACCACCAAGAGGTAGTTGATGTCGCTGAACCGATGGCCCGGCGGGTTCTCCGCGCTCTCGCCATCCCTCGCCGCCGCGCCCGAAGCCAGCACCGTGGCCGCCGTCGGCACGACCTTCAGCCCTCTCTCATAGACGAAGGCCAACTCCTTCTCGTCCAGCGGATCGGCGCCCAGGCCGATGCCGAGCGCGTAGAGCATCACGTCCTTGTCGCCGTAGCTGAAGGTCCGCGCCACGCTCGGCTGGTTCAGGATGTCAGGATAATAGATCGGCATGGCGTTTCTCTGGTGGCGGGCGAGCTCGCCATTTAGCCCGTCCGGCGCGACCCAAGGCAAGAGCGTTCGTCCGACCGGGCCTTCGCGCCGCATTGCCGGGCGCCGGGCGATCGGCTAAAGCGCGCCCTCCTCCTCACCCCTTCGAGTGCTTCATGGCTGACACCAATCAGACCGACGCGGGCTCCATCACGGGCGCCGTGCTTTTCTATTCCAAGCCCGAGCCGCTCAGCAAGGAGTTGCACGCCAAGCTGGGCCTGCGGCGGATCGACAAGCCCTTCGCCTTCGCCGCCGGCAGTCAGGTCGCGCCCCTGACGGTGACGGAATTTCCGGTCGCCGCCCTCTCCTTTCCGATCATCTTCGCCGGCGAGCGCTATCAGCCCTTGGCGGTGATGGGCGTCAACTCCGACGCCAATATGTTCATCGAGCCGGGCGGCGGCTTCGAGGCCGGCGTCTATATCCCCGCCTACATCCGCCGCTATCCCTTCGTCCTGGCCAACGATCCCAAGGGCGAGCAGCTGGTGGTGTGCATCGACCGCGCCGCCCCGATGCTGGGGGATCTTCCCGATCTGGCCTTCTTCGACGCCGCCGGCGAGCCCACCGAATACACCCAGAACTGCATGAAGTTCTGCAACGACTTCGAGGTCGAGGTGCGGCGCACCGAATCCTTCATCGACCTCATCAAGGATTTGGACCTGTTCGAGACCCGCACCCAGACCCACACCCCCGCCAACCCCGACGGCTCGCCGGGCACGCCCCAGACGGTCGCCGAATATTTCGCCATCTCCGAGACCAAGCTCAAGGCCCTGCCGCCGGAGAAGCTCCAGGAACTGCTGGTCAACGGCGCCGTCGGCCAGATCTACGCCCACCTGATGAGCCTGCTCGGCTGGGACCGCCTGATCGCCCTGGCCATCGCCCGCCAAGCCGCCGCGCCCAAGGCTGCGAATCTGAACTAGGCCAGCGCCGGCCGCGCCAAAGTCGGGGTTTGGGTCTGGTCAAGGTGGGCGTCGGCGGCGGAACCGGCGCCGACCGCGTTCCCAACACCCAGGCCCGCCATCGCCTGCGCGAGTCCCTGGACGGATGCCGCGTTCGCCAAGGTGATTACAGAACCACCGGCTCCGTCGCCCCCCACGGTGAAGACGGTGTGGGAATAGTCACCCTGCAGTTGCAGCGTAGCCACCGTGGCGCCGTTGTTCGTGATCACCAGCTGGTCGCTGGCGTTGACGCTGGCGCCGGTGGCGGCGGTTTTTGTCAGGTCGATCTTGTCGCCGGCGACCGCGCCCGAGAGGGTGGCGGCGAAACTGGCGGCGGACGAAAGCTTCAGCGTTCCGGTGGCGTCGGCGAACACCACGCCCTGGCTCGCGCTCGCCGCGCCCAGACTGGCGGCGCCGCCGGTGGCGATGGTGATCTTGCCGCTTCCGGTGAGCGCGCCGGTCAGCGTGAAGGCGTCGCCGTTGGCGACCATGACCTGACCGTCGTTCTCGAACGTCGGGATCGACACCGAAAAGCTCCCGCCGGAGGCCGCCGCGTCGATCCGACCGGCGTTCACAACCGTATAACTACCAGCATATAGTTTCTGAAGGATCACCTGCGCGCCGGCGGTTTTGCTGACGATGCTCGCGTGGGCGCCGAAGGTGAGGGTCAGCGCCGGGCCGCTAAGGGCGATCAGTTCGATGTAGACCGCGCTGTGGGCATTGCCGGCGTTGATCGTCACGTTGTCGATGGCGTTGGCGCTGACGCCTGGCCCATCGAGGAAGTTCAGCGCGGCGCCGGCGCCGGTGAGATTGACGACGCCCGGTCCGGTCCCGTTCGCGGCGGCGATGGTCACGCCGCCGTCCAGATTGACCGCGGAATTCCCGGCGCTGAGATCGAGGGCACCTTCAAACGTCACATTGGCGAGGCCGCCACCGGTATAGGCTAGGTGAGCGTGGCCCAGGACCACCGTTCCGCCGGAAATGAGGCCGCCGTAACCGAGCACGGTCCCCGCGCCGCCAAAGATTGGGCCCGACCCGAGCTGCAAGGTCCCGCCGGTATTGTCGAGCGTTCCGCCAATGTACAGTCTGCCCGCGTCCACGACATTACCCAGCGACGCGATGGTGAAGTTCACCAGAAGCGACAGCGAGCCCTGCTGGCCCACGGATATCGCGCCGGTGTTGATGAAGGTGACGACGCCGGGACCCGTGCTCTGATCGATCGACAGGCTACCCGAACCAACAGCGATCGTTCCGGTGTTGACGATGCTGGTATTGCTGGCGATGTCGACGGAGCCGCCGTTGGCGATCGTCAATACGCCCCGGTTCTTGAAACCGCCCTGGATAAAAACGTTTATGAACTGGCCGACATTTATCGTACCCTTGACGCCATTGATGACGTCATGCGCCGTGATAGCCATGTTGGACGCCGCAGTTACGACGCCATTGTTGGTAAATCCGTGATTCAGACCGATGTTGAACGTGCCTAAAGCGCCGCTTGGAGCGGAGATTATGGTTCCGTTATTGATCACACTCGAGCCCGCGAGGACTGTCTGGGGTCCGAGCGCGGTTGTCGTCAGCGTGGCATTGGGGCCGAGGGTCAGCGTTCGGGTGGTGTAGACCGCATCGAAGGAACTCGCGACGACGATCGTCGCGTTGTCGAACGTCTGGCTACCGCGGAAATCCAGGCCGTCTTCGCCGCCGCTCAGCCAGATCTGGGCCGGCGCGCCCGCGCCGGTCGCCCCGATCAGGCCGTTGGTGATATTGAGATCTTCGTCCCCCGCCGTCAGGTTGAGCCTGCCGATCAGCTGAACACCGTCCAGCGTGCCCCCCCTCGATCCTAGGCCCCCCTGCGAGAAGAGGGTTCCGCCGTCCATCATCAGCGTGCCGCCGTGGATCACACCGGCTTTGGACATCACCAGGGTCCCGGCCTTGAGATCGAAGACACCGCTTAGGGTCAGCGATCCCTCCAGCGCCAGGGTCGCCCCAGCCGCGTTGAAGCTGACCGCCCCGACGTTGAAGGCGCCGGATCGGGAAAGCGTGACGGTATAGGAACCCGACGCCGTGAAGTCGGCCTCCATCGAGGCGCCAGGGATTCCGTTCGACCAATCGGCCGCCTTGCGCCAATTGCCGGTGGCGCCATTCCAGCTCGATACATTCATGCGGCTTCGCTCCGATTGTCAGTGATCCGGCCGCCAAAATAGCGAACCTTGCAACAGGTGGTCCTCAGCGGGCGTAAACGCTTCGGGTAAGGCACGAAAACACCAATCGCCCCGCCTCGTCCAGGAGGTCGTGCTGGGCGATGACGATGCCCTTGCCCTCGCCCACCGGGTCCTTGCCCATCACCGTCATCCGGCCGCGCAGCACCGCGCCGGCCGGCGGGTTGCGCGCCCAGCGCAGGGCGTCGACGCCGACGCGCTTCATCTGGGGCCAGGCGGCGGCGGCCTCGAGGTCCAGGCGCGACCACAGGGCGAAGACCATGGCGTCCGGCGCCCCGCGATCCGCCGTCCAGCCCGGGGCGAAGGCGGCGATGAAGGCGGCCAGCGCTGGCTCCTCGATCGTCGCCGCTCCGAAATGAACCACCTGACCGATCTCGATATCGTCGAAGGCGGCGGGCATGGGGCGGCTCCTGACCGGCGAGGGTGCGACGGTTCCGCGCGCGGCGTCAAGCGTCTATGGTGGTGCCCATGAAACCCCCGTTCCTTGCCGTGTTCGCCGCTGCGGTCGCGCTTCTATTCGCCAGCGGATCGCGCGCCACGCCCGTGACCACGCCCCATGTCACCAGCGAACTGGTCGCCCAGACCGTCGGCGCCGCCCCCGGCTCGACGGTCTATGTCGCCGTGGCCCAGAGTCTGGAAAAGGGTTGGCACACCTATTGGCGCAATCCCGGCGATGCGGGCGAGGCGACGAAGATCGCCTGGACCCTGCCGGCCGGATGGCGGGCGGGCGACATTGTCTGGCCGGCTCCCCGGCGGCTGCCGGTGGGCCCGCTCATGAACTACGGCTACGAGGGCAAGGTCCTGCTGTCGGTTCCCATCGAGATTCCCGCCGACGCCCGGCCCGGCGACTCGGCGAGCCTGAAGGCGGTGGTCGATTATCTGGTGTGCGCCGAGGTGTGCATTCCTGGGAGCGCCATCTTGACCCTTATCCTGCCCATCGTGGCCGGCGTTCCCGTCGCCGATTCCCACTGGGGCCCGGCGATCGCGCAGGCCCTGTCCGCCGCGCCCAAGCCCGCCGGCCTGGCCGCCACCTTCCAGAACGCCGGGCCGAAGCTCACCCTCGCCGTCGCCGGGGCGCCGCTGGCGGGAACGGCGGCGAGCGACGCCTATTTCTATCCCTACGACGACACCCTCATCGACCAGAGCCAGCCCGAGACGGTCCAGCGCGGCGCGCGTGGCCTCACCCTGACGATGACTAGTGGAAGCGCCTTCAAAAAGGCGCCCGCCCCGGCCTCGGCGTCCGGGGTGCTGGCCGTGGACGGCAAGGTCTTCGAGATCACCGCGACGCCCGGGCCGCCGCCGGCGGGGAGTTTCGGCCTCGGCCCGCCGGCCAAAGCGGCCGGCCCGACCGGCGGCCTGCTGGCGGCCATGGGCCTGGCCTTGTTGGGCGGCCTGATCCTCAACCTGATGCCCTGCGTGTTTCCCATCCTCTCCATGAAAGCCGCCGCCCTGGCCGGCCACGACGAGGAAGCGGCCCAGTCGCGCGCCCAGGGGATCGCCTTTCTCATCGGCGTGGTGGCCACCTTCCTCGCCCTGGCCGGCGTGCTGATCGCCGCCGGGGCGGGCGGGGCGGCCATCGGCTGGGGCTTTCAGCTGCAATCGCCACTGGTCGTGGCGGCGTTGGGGCTGGTCATGCTGGCGGCGGCGCTCAATCTTTCCGGCCTCTATGAGATCGGAACCTCGGCCCAGGGACTGGGCGCGGGACTGGCGGCGCGCGGCGGCTTGGCTGGCTCGGCCCTCACCGGGGTGCTGGCGGTGGTGGTCGCCGCCCCCTGCACCGCGCCCTTCATGGGGCCGGCTTTGGGCTACGCCCTGACCCAGCCGGCGCCCGTCGCCCTGGCGGTGTTCGCCGCCCTGGGCCTGGGGTTCGCCGCGCCGTTCACCCTTCTGGCCTTCAGCCCCGCCCTGATGCGCCGCCTGCCCCGCCCCGGCGCCTGGATGGATGTGTTCCGCAAGGCCCTGGCCTTTCCCATGTACGCCGCCGCCGCCTGGCTGGCCTGGGTCCTGGCTCAGCAAGCGGGCCCCGCCGGCCTGGCCCGCCTGCTCGCCGCCGCGCTCGCGCTGGCCTTCGCCGCGTGGTTGTTCGGCCTAGGCCAGCGCCGCCGGGCGGAAGGTCGGGCCGCCCCCGTCGCCCTCGCCTTGGCGACCGTCTCTCTGGCCCTGTGCGTCGGCGCGGTCGCCGTCGGCGGCTATGGGCCGGCGGTCGATGCCGCCGGTCCCCCGCCGGCCGGAACCCTGGCTTCCCAGCCCTACAGCCCCGAGCGCCTCGCCGCCCTGCGCGCCCAGGGCAAGCCCATTCTGGTCAATTTCACCGCCGCCTGGTGCGTGACCTGCCAGGTCAACGAACGCCTGGCTTTTTCCAGCGCGCAGGTCGCCGACGCCTTCAGGCGAACCGGCGCGACCTATCTGGTGGCGGACTGGACGAACCGCGACGGCGTGATCGCCAAGGCCCTCGCCGATCAGGGCCGGATCGGCGTGCCCCTCTATCTGGTTTATGGCGCGGCGGGCGGCGCGGCCAAGGTTCTGCCCCAGCTTCTGACCCCGGCCATCGTGGCCCAGGCGCTGGACGGCGCGAAGGCCCCATGACCACCGACGCTCCGATCCGGCCGCTCGCCCGCGCGCCGCGCGGTTTCCAGGATCGCCGGGCCGGCCAGATTCGCGCCGAGCGGCGCATTCTGGAGGCGGTGGCCGCCGTCTATGAATCCTGGGGCTTCGAGGCGCTCGACACCGGGGCGTTCGAATACGCCGATGCGCTGGGCAAGTTCCTGCCGGACGCCGACCGCCCCAACGAAGGGGTGTTCGCTCTCCAGGACGACGACGAAGCGTGGATGGCTCTGCGCTACGACCTCACCGCGCCTCTGGCCCGGTTCTTCGCCGAGAACGCGGCGAGCCTGCCCAAGCCCTTCCGCCGCTACGCCATGGGTTCGGTGTGGCGCGACGAGAAGCCCGGTCCCGGCCGCTACCGCGAGTTCCTGCAGTGCGACGCCGACACCGTGGGCTCGAGCCGCCCGGAGGCCGACGCCGAGATCGTCGCCATGGCGGTGGAGGGTTACGCCGCCGCTGGACTGGCGCCCGGCGCCGTCGTTCTGAGGATCAACAACCGCAAACTCCTCAACGGCCTGCTCACCGCCGCCAGCGTCACCGATCCGGCCCAGAGGCTCGCCGTCCTGCGCGCCGTGGACAAGCTCGATCGCCTGGGGCGGGAGGGCGTGGCGGCCCTGCTGGGCGAGGGGCGGCGCGACGAATCCGGCGCCTTCACCAAGGGCGCCCTGCTCAAAACCGCCGCGATCCAGGCGGTTCTCGCCTTCGTCGAGGCCGGCCGCGCCAGCCGGGGGGAAACCCTCGACGCTTTGGCGGGGGTGATCGGCGGCTCGGCTGAGGGCGACGAGGCCCTTTCGGAACTGGCCCGCATCGGCGAGGCTCTGGGGCGCCTGGGGGTGGCCGAGGACCGCGCGGTGTTCGACCCTTCGGTGGTGCGCGGCCTGGAATACTACACCGGCGCGGTGTTCGAGGCCGATCTGGTCGGCGGCATCGTGGACGACCGGGGCGAGCCGATCCGTTTCGGCTCCATCGGCGGCGGCGGTCGCTACGACGATCTGGTGGCGCGGTTCACCGGCGAAGCCATGCCCGCCACCGGGTTTTCCTTTGGGGTGTCCAGACTGGCGGCCGCCATCGAGGCCAGCGGCGCGGTCGCGGCGGAGACAGCGCGCGGGCCGGTGGTGGTGCTCGCCCTCGATGGCTCGCGGATGGGCGACTACCTCGGCCTCGCCGCCGATCTGCGCGCGGCGGGCGTCGCCGCCGAGGTCTATCTCGGGAGTTCGGGAATGCGCGCCCAAATGAAATACGCCGACCGCCGCCTGGCCCCGGCCGCCATCATCCTGGGCGAAGACGAGATCGCCGCCGGCGTGGTGACGATCAAGGATCTCGATCGCGGCCGAGCCCTTTCCGGCGCCGTCGCGGACAACGCCGCCTGGCGCGCCGACCGCCCCGGCCAGATCACCGCGCCGCGCGAAGGCTGGATCGCCGCCGTCCGCGAAATCGTCGATCGCGCGCGGTGACGCGAGCGCGGCTTACCAGATTCTGACCCGCTGATCCGGCGCGACATAGAGGGCGTCGCCGGGCTTCACGGCGAAGGCGGCGTACCAGGCGTCGATGTTGCGCACCACCCCGTCCACCCGGGCCCGTGGCGGCGAGTGGGGATCGGAAACGAGCCGCTTGCGGATGTTGTCGTCGCGCACCTTGCCGCGCCACACCTGCGCCCAACCCAGGAAGACGCGCTGATCGCCCGTCACGTTGTTCAGCACCGGGGCGACCGCGCCCTTGAGGGAGATGTGATAGGCGTCAAGGCCCAGCAACAGTCCGCCCAGGTCGGCGATGTTCTCGCCCATGGTCAGGCCGCCGTTCACATGGGCGCCGGGAAGCGGTTCGAAGGCGGAGTATTGCGCCCCCGGGCGCTGAGTCTGGGCGGTGAATTTGGCGGCGTCGGCGGCCGTCCACCAATCGGTGAGCTTGCCGGTTCCGTCAAACTGGCGGCCCTGGTCGTCGAAGCCGTGGGTCATCTCGTGGCCGATCACCCCGCCGATGGCCCCGAAGTTGATCGCCGGGTCGGCCTTGGGGTCGAAGAACGGCGGTTGCAGGATGGCGGCGGGAAAGACGATCTCGTTCTCCGTCGGCGAGTAATAGGCGTTCACCGTCTGCGGCGTCATGCCCCATTCGGCGCGGTCCACCGGCCCGTTCAGGCGGTTCACCTGGCGCGCCCAGTCGAAGCTCGCCGAGCGTCGGACATCGCCATAGAGGTCATCGGGCGCGATCGTCAGGGCGCCGTAGTCCCGCCATTTCACCGGATAGCCGACCTTGACGTTGAGCATGGAGAGCTTTTCCAGCGCCTTGGCCTTGGTGACCTCGCTCATCCAGGTCAGCTTCTGGATGCGCGCGGCCAGGGCGGCGCGCAGATCGCCGACCAGGGCCTCCATGGTGACCTTCGACTCGGGCGGGAAATATTGAGCCACATAGAGCCGGCCCACCGTTTCGCCGATCCCATTATCGACGGTCGCCGCGGCGCGCTTCCAGCGGACCTTCTGCTCCAGTTGGCCGGAAAGGATCTGGTCGCGGAACGCGAAATGGGCGTCGGCGAAGCGTTTGGAGAGATACGGCGCCGCGCCGTCCGTCACCGTGAAGGCTTGCCACGCCTGCAGAGTGGCGATGGGCGTGGCCGCGAAAATGGCCGCGATCTTCGCAAAGGCCGTCTTCTCGCCCACCACCACGCGACCCACCTGTCCCAGGTCGCCGGCGGCGAAATAGACGGCCCAGTCGAAACCGGGCGCCAAGGCGGCCAGGTCCGCCGGGCTCATGGCGTTGTAGGTCGCTACCGGATCGCGCTGCTCTACCTTGGTCCAACTCGCCTGGGCGATGGCGGTCTCCAGGGAGACCACGGCCTTGGCCTGGGCGTCCGCGTCCGGCCAGTTCGCGGCCTTCAGCATCGCCGCCACATAGGCCTCGTACTTGGCTTTCTGCGGCGCGAAGCTGGGTTTCAGATAGTAGTCGCGGTCGGGAAGCCCCAGCCCCGCCTGGGTCAGATAGACCGCGTAGCGCAGCGGCTCGCGGGCGTCGGCCGCGATCCCGGCCCCGAAGAAGGAGCCGAAATAGCCGTCGTTGGCCGCTCCCATCAGGGCGGCCAGCTTGGCGCGGGTGTCGGCGGCCCGGATGGCGGCCATATCGGCGGCCAGCGGCGCCGCGCCAAGCGCCTCGATGCGGCCTTCGTCCATGAAGGCCTTGTAGAAGGCTCCGATCTTCGCCTGGTCGCCACTGGCGGCCGGCTGGGCGACCGCCGCTTCGAGCAGGCCGTGGACGCGCTGTTCCGACAGCACCGACAAGGCGTCGAACGTGCCATAGCCCGAACGGTCGGCCGGAATGACCAGGGCGTTCATGAAGGTTCCGTTGGCGTAGGCGAAGAAGTCCGCGCCCGGCGCCACGGCCAGGTCCCGTCCGGCCAGGTCGAAGCCCCACGCCCCCATGCGCTGGGCGTCGGGCGGAGTGGCCGGCGCGTCGGCGGCGGTAGCGGCGGTGGCGGCCAAAATCGCGGCGAGCGCCGCCCCTACGAGAAGGGTTCTCATGGTTTGAAAGGGTCCGAACGATTGATTGGTTGGGAGAGGCGGGGCGACCATGCACGAAATAACGATCCGCGATGGCCCTAAATTTCGTTCACGAAAGGGCGAGAGGAGGCGCTCAGGCGGGAATGTTCAACACCTCCAGAGCCAAGGCCCGCACCGCCTTATAGTCCAGCTTGCCGTTGGCGGCGCGCGCGATCGGGGCCAGCACCAGTTCGCGCGGCGCCTTGTAGGCCGCCAGGTGCGCGCGGACATGCTCGGAGATCGCCGCCAGGGCGGGCGCCTCACCGCCAGCCATGTCCACCACGGCGCAGATGCGTTCGCCGAACCGCGCGTCGGGTACGCCGACGACGACGGCGTCGCGCACGCCGGGATAGCGCTTGATGGCCTCCTCGACCTCCTCGGGAAACACCTTCTCGCCGCCGGTGTTGATCACCTGCGAGCCGCGGCCGAGCAGTCTCAAGGTCCCGTCCGCCTCCACGGTGGCGAAGTCGCCCGGGATCGACCATCGCCGCCCCTCGTAGTCGCGAAAGGTTTGGGCGGTCTTTTCGGCGTCCTTGTAATAGCCCACCGGCAGGAAGCCGCTGACCGCCACCTGGCCGCGCTCGCCCGAGCCCGCCTCGACCCGGCGGCCGTCCTCGGTGAAGACGGCGCTGTTGGGGCCGGCCATGAAGCGCGCGGTCGGCGCTTCCGCCCCGGCCGCCGAGGCCGACGCCCCTAGGCCTACGGCCTCCGACGAGCCCAGGCTGTCGAAGATGGCGCAACCGGGCAGGTGTCTGAGCAGCCCCTGCTTGTTCTCCATGCTCCACACCGTCCCGGACGAGCCCAGGCGCAGCAGCGACGACAGGTCCCATCGGTCGGGATTGGCCTCCAGGGCGTCGAGCAGCGGGGCGGCGAAGGCCATGCCCACGATGGCCCCGGAAGTGGCTTTGAGCCGCGCCGCCTCGTCCCAGAATTCGTGGGCGTCGAAGCGGGTCGAGGGCAGGGAGGCGACAGCCCCGCCGGCGGTCAGCGCCATCATAGAGCTGAACTGGGCGGTGCCGTGCATCAGCGGCGCGGCGGCGATGGCGACGGCCGGTGGGGTCGCCGCCGCGCGGGAACCGGCGGCCTCGGGGCTCTCGAACGGCGGTATGCCCATCAGCACATTGCCGCCGCCGCCCAGCACCCAGAAGAGGTCCTCCTGGCGCCACATCACCCCCTTGGGGAGGCCCGTGGTGCCGCCGGTGTAGAGGATCAGGAGGTCGTCGGCGGAGCGGCCCCACGGCGGCGTGGCGCGCGGGGCCGAGCGGGCCGCCACCGCCTCATAGTCGGCCGCGAAGGCGGGGACGCCATGGCCCGGCCGCGCCACCGCGATCCAGGCCTTCACCCTGGGCAGGCGGGCGCGAACCTGCTCCACCATGGCGGTGAAGTCGGCGTGGAACACCACGGCCTCGGCGTCGGCGTTGTCGAACAGGTAGATCAGCTCGTCGGCCACATAGCGGTAGTTGGTGTTAACCGGGACGAGGCCGGCCTTGAAGGCGGCGAAATAGGTCTCGAGGTATTCCGGGGCGTTGTAGAGATAGGCCGCGACCTTGGCCTGCCGCGTCAGGCCGGCCTCCAGCAGATGCGCCGCCAGGGCGTCGGCGCGCCGATCGAACTCGGCCCACGAAACCACCCGCTCGCCCTGGATAAGCGCCGCCCGCGCCGGGATGGCCGCCGCGATCCCCTCCCAGATATCGGCATAGTTCCACATCGGGGCGGCGGTCCCTTCCAATCGCTACATCTTCATGCCGGGCATGGCCGGGGCGGGCGGCCCGTCGCGCACCTGGAAGGCCGCCACTCTCCGCCCCGCCCTGGCGAAGACCAGGATGACGGTGACGCGCTCGCCGACCTTCAGAGGACGCTTCAACCCCTCCAGCATCAGGTGCAGGCCGCCCGGCCTGAAGGCGACCGTGGCCCCGCCCGGAATCGCCACCGCGCCCACCGCCCGCATGGTCGACACCGAACCCACCATGCGGCTCTCGTGGATCGACACGTGGTCGGTCGCCGGGCTGGACGCCGCGACCAGCCTGTCGGCGGCGCGGCCCTTGTTGGTGATCGACAGATACCCCGCCCCAGTCTGGCCGGCCGCCGCCGGCCGTGTCCAGGCGTCGGCGACGGTCAAGGCGCCGGATACGGCGGCCTGGACCCCGGGCGCGCCGACCAGGGCGACGGCGAAGCCGGCCGCCAGGGCGACGCGGCGAGGAAAGATCGATGCCATGGCCATGCGCTTAAGGGCGCGATCCGCCCTCCGCAAGCACCGCCTTGGCTGTCGATGGAACCCGCTGGAGGCCGCGGTCATTCCAGAGACGATCGAAATCGCCGGAGCCATCGCCGCCGCCGTGGTCGCCGCCTCGCCAACTCCGCCATCCCCACACCCCTCGAAGATCGCCGCGGGACGCGAGCGGGACGCTCTCTTCGATGACCCCTCGCTCCAGGGCATGGAAACCGTCGCGGCTGGAATTCAGGTCTGCCGGCGCTGCGGCCTCTGGCGCGACGCGACCCAGGGCGTTCCCGGCGAGGGTCTGCCCCAGGCCACCCTCATGTTCGTGGGAGAACAGCCAGGCGATCTGGAGGATCTGCGCGGCCGGCCCTTCGTCGGCCCGGCCGGCGAACTGTTCGACCGCGCCCTCGCCGAGGCCGGGATCGCCCGAGAGGCCTGCTACGTCACCAACGCGGTCAAGCATTTCAAGCACGAAATGCGCGGCAAGCGCCGGCTGCACAAAACGCCCAACGCCGGCGAGATCGAGGCTTGCCGCTGGTGGCTTCAAAACGAGGTAAGGCTGGTTGCGCCACGGGTTGTCGTGGCCATGGGCGCGACCGCCGCGCGGGCGGTGGTCGGCCGGCCGGTGTCCGTCCTGAAGGAGCGAGGCCCAGCCGCGCCCGCGCCGGACCGGCCGCCGGCCTTCGTCACCGTCCACCCGTCCTATCTGCTGCGGATTCCCGACAAGGCGGCTCGTCACCGCGCCTTCAGCGATTTCGTCCTCGACTTGGCGGCGGCAAAGGCATTGTCTCGATAGGCCCTATCCCACCTCCCCGCGCCGCCCCCCGCGCACGAACAGCAGCCCCACGAAGCCGATCGCCAGAAGGGCGATGATGGTGGCGAAGCCGCCTTGCTGGGTCTTGAAGATACGGGTGCCCTGGTTGACCAGGAAGGGGCCGAGCCAGATGGTCGCGGTGCCGGAGAGGGCGTAGACGCCGAAGAAGGCCCCGGTCTGCTCGGGCGGGGTCAGGCGGGTCAGCAGGGTGCGGCTGGAGGCGTAGTGGGCGGTGATAAAGACGGCGTTGGAAAAGCCGATGGCCAGATAGATCCATTCGGGCAGGGTTCGGAAGAAAGGCCCTTGCCAGAGCGGCGCGTGGGCGGCCGGTTCGAAATGCCAGAAATACAGGATCTGATCAGGGGCCATCCCCAGGAAGGCGACTATGCCCACCAGCGACATGCCGATCTCGATCTGCACCGCGCGCTTGGGCCCCACGCCATGGTCCAGCCACCGGCCGACGAAGCCGCCCAGTACGGCCAGGACGCTCAAGGTGATGCCGAAGAACAGCATCTCCAGCGCATGCCACTTCATCACCCCGGTGGCGTAGACCCCGGCGTAGATCAGGATCGCCGTCATTCCATCGACGTAGAACATCCGCGCCGCCAGGAAGACGGCCGCGTTGCGGTAACGCCGCACGGTTCTGATCATCGCCAGGAGGTCGGCCGCCCCGCTCTTGATGGCGGTCAGGAACGGGATACCGGTCCTCGGCGCGTCGGGGGTGAAGAGAAAGAGCGGCAGGGCGCCCACAGCGAACATCGCCGCCGCCATCAGAGCAACCACCCGCTCCGGCTGGTGGAGCGCCCGGCTGAGGCTGAACAACGGCGCCTTGGGAAGCCACGCCCAGTCCGCGGTCGCCGGCAGGCCCGGTAGGGCGAAGGCCCAGGCGGTGAAACCCAGGGCCAGCAGGGCGAAAGCGTTGCCGAGCGCCAGGGCCAGGCCCGACGCCTTGTGCGCCGCGCCCAAGCCCGCCGCCCGCACCAGCAGGGAATTGTGCAGCACCTCCGACCAGGTGAAGAGCACCCCGATCGCGGTGGTCAGGGCCAGGGTCGCGGTGATCGAGAGACCGCTATGATCGGCCTTGGTCCACCACAGTGACGCCATCATCGGGACCATCAGGGCGACGATCAGGGCCAGCCACACCTTGCGGCGACCCAGCTTGTCGATCGAAGCGCCCAGGAACGGCGCCGTGGCCATGACGATCCAGCCCGAATACTGGCTCCAGCGGGAGATGATCTCCTGGCCCTTCACCGGGTCGCCGACCACGGTGCCGGCCACATAGGGCATGAAGATGTAGATGGTGATCAGGATGACGTAGGGGTTTCGCGCGCCCTCGAACAGCGACCAGCAGGCCGCGCCAAGGGTGAGTTTCGCGCGCGGGTCGAACGCCGCCGGCGGCACGGCCACCAGATCGGCTTCCGAGATGATCTCGCTCACCCGCGTCCGGCCTTTTCCAGCCGCGCGGCCTCGCGCCGCCAGCGCCGGGCGCGGATGAGGGTGTCGGCGATCATCCAGGCGAAGGCGAGGACGCTGACGCCATAGGCCGGCCAGACGAAGGCGCCGTACTTGCCGGCGAACAGGGCGAGAAAACTCATCGAAAGGCCGCCTGAACGGCCAGGCTCGCCGCCCGCCGCCGCCACACCTCGGCCCGGATGCGGATCAGCCACAAGGCGCCGAAGGCGGCGCTGTAACCGGCCCCCACGATGGCGAGCGGGATCAGATAGACCGTCGCCAGGGTCGGGCCGCCAGCGCGGAAGATCGACTCGCCCTGATGCAAGGTGTTCCACCACTCCACCGAGAACTTGATGATCGGCAGGTTGATCAGGCCGATCAGGGCCAGGATCGCCCCGGCCCGCGCCGCCTTGGCCTCGTCCTCGATGCTGGCCCGCAGCGCCAGGTAGCCGACGAAGAGCAGAAACAGCACCAGCACCGAGGTCAGGCGCGCGTCCCACACCCACCACGTCCCCCACATCGGCCGCCCCCACAGAGAGCCGGTGATCAGGGCCAGCAAAGTGAAAGCCGCCCCCAGCGGGGCCGCCGCCTTCGCCGCCGCGTCGGCCAGGGCGTGGCGGAAGATCAGCGAGAAGAAGCTCGCCGCGCCCAGGCATCCATAGGCCAGCATCGCCGTCCACGCCGCCGGCACATGAATGAACATGATCCGCACCGTCTCGCCCTGCTGGTAGTCCGGCGGCGCCGCGGCGCCCAGGGCCAGCCCCACGACGATCAGTCCGGCCGCCAGAACGCCCAGCCCCGGCGCCGTCCAGCGGGAGAACGCCATGAACCGATGCGGATTGGCCAGGGCGGCGATCATGGGTCAGGCATAGAGGGGCGCATCGTGGGGGGCAAGCGCGCGCCGGGGTGCCGATCGACAGCCGCAACGCGATTAGGCTTCCAATCGATAGGCCTCGCCATCCCGCTTCACCCACCCCGCCGTGGGGGCGGCGAAGTGGGTGCCGATGAACAGCACGCCCTGGTCGGCCGCGTCTTCGAGCAGCGCCCGCCGCGTGACCTGTGAAGCGGCCGGATCGGTGTCGAAGGCCGGCGACCAGTCGGGATGGGCCATCTGGCAGGGATGGTGCAGGGCGTCGCCGGTGATAACCGCCTTCTCGCCCCGCGACTCGATGGCGACGCTGACGTGGCCGGGGGTGTGGCCGAGGGTCGGGGTCAGGCGGATCTCCGCCGTGAGCCGGTGATCCATCTCCACCAGATCCACCAAGCCCGCGTCGAACACCGGCGCGATGGAGTCGGCCATGATCACCTGCTGCTCGGCGTCGCCTTCGGCGCTCCAATAGTCGTATTCCCGCCGCCCGATCAGGTAGCGCGCCCTCGGGAAGGTCGGGACCCAGCGATCTCCCTCCAGCATGGTGTTCCAGCCCACGTGATCCACATGCAGATGGGTGCACACCACCGCGTCCACCCCCTCCCGCGACCAGCCGGCGGCGCTCAGATGTTCCAGGAAGGGCGTCGCCAGCGGCCGGCCGCCGATGAACCGGCGCGGCCGGTCGTTGCCGATGCAGGTGTCCACCACCAGCTTGAGCCCTGGCGCGTCCACCAGCAGGGCGTGGATCGAGAGCCGAAGATGGCCCTCCTCGGTAACGTAATGGGGATAGAGCCAAGGAGTCGCCGCCAGCGCCTCGGGCCGCGCCTGGGCCAGGAAGGGCCGCCGCTCGTCATAGGCGATGGGCAGCTCCATCTCGACGATCCGAGTGATCCTGACGTCGCCGAGCTGCCAGGTGAGCATGGACACCTCCGCGCGTTCTCCGTCCATCGCTTCTGGGGACATAGTCAATTTATTTCTGCGCCACCCGTATCAACCGTAATATCAACCAAATCTGCGACGCCTTGATTTATCTTGAATTTTACTCGAGCAGGAAAAGAACTTCCCCGAATACTACGTTGTCCGCGCCTCAATTCAACATAAATTGTTGATGGGGCGGAATATTCGTCGCCCTCGCGAAATATTGCGTGTTCGAAGACGTCAATCCCTGTAAATACGGCATTGGCACCCAAATGATCCAATTCTATTTGCCCACTATAACCCTCTAAACTTGCTAGATTTCTAACCGCGCCCCGCAGCGCCGCGCCGACTTGAGGGTCGTCGATCGGTTCGGGGGATATGGCACCGCCGTCATGCATAATGCGTCACTCTATCACATCCCGCCACGGCATTCACTCCAATGGTAAGTTCGCCCGTAATCGCCACGAGAGAACGCTCGCCACGCCGTCGAGATCGCCCATCAGGCGACCCTTGTCTATACCAAACAACGATAATCGTTGAAGAAATCCCGGCTTCCACAGCTTCTTCACGGTAAATCTTCCTTGTCGGGCGCCTGGCCCTCGCGGTGGGCTTGGGCCCGACCAAGGCGCCGTCGGATCGCCGTGTAGTGAAAAAATCCCATGCTGTGCGTGAACACGGCCAAACCGCTGGTTAGGTTGAAACAACCGCACATCGGGAATTGAAAACGGTGATTTTGTCATCTCCTCCTCAGACAACCAATCACGCCTATCTATCTTAATGCCTACTACGACACTATCCTGAATCGACTCGTTGATGTCCGAAGCGGCAAAGAAACATGCAACAAGAGGGTTTGATGTCCAATCAAGCAACCTCGTCGGCAATTCGTGATGTTGTGCGAGCGCCAACCAATCCCAATCATCAAAATTTGCCGCATCAATATACATTGCCGCTTGTCGCTTAAATAGTTGGAAAGCCAACCTCTCTCGCTCAATGCTATATTGCGAGATGGAGTTGCGGTCGGGCCTTCCAATGCTTGGGCTCAAACCCCAATGGGTATTAGCATGGCCACGAAAAATCCATCCGCCCCCAAGCGCCCGCGCCGTCCAATTCAAGAATCTGGACCACGCAACGGACGTGTCTGGTGGTCTCCCCCGGGGAGCTTTCATGCTCCCACCCTATTCTTCACCAGATCCCTCACCACCCCCGGATCGGCCAGGGTCGTCGTGTCGCCCAAATTCGACACATCCCCCTCCGCCACCTTGCGCAGAATCCGTCGCATGATCTTGCCCGAGCGGGTCTTGGGCAGGCCTGGGGCCCATTGGATGGCGTCGGGGGCGGCGAAGGGGCCGATCTCGCGGCGGACCCATTTCACCAGTTCGGCGCGCAAGGCGTCGCTGGGGGCCCGGTCGGCCTTGAGGGTGACGTAGGCGTAGATGCCCTGGCCCTTGATGTCGTGCGGATAGCCGACCACCGCGGCTTCGGCCACTGCGTGGTGGGCGACCAGGGCGCTCTCGATCTCCGCCGTGCCCAGCCGATGGCCCGAGACGTTGATCACGTCGTCCACCCGCCCGGTGATCCAGTAGTAGCCGTCGGCGTCGCGCCGGCAGCCGTCGCCGGTGAAATACTTGCCGGGATAGGTGGTGAAATAGGTGGCGATGAAGCGGGCGTGGTCGCCGTAGACGGTGCGCATCTGGCCGGGCCATGAGTCGGTGAGGCAGAGATTGCCGCTGGCCGCGCCCATGAGCACGCCGCCGTCGGCATCGACCAGTTGCAGTTTCACCCCCGGCAGAGGCTTGGTCGCCGAGCCGGGCTTCAGGGGCGTGGCGCCGGGCAGGGGCGAGATCAGGCAGGCGCCGGTCTCGGTCTGCCACCAGGTATCCACGATCGGGCAGCGGCCTTCGCCGACCACCCGGTGATACCATAGCCAGGCTTCCGGATTGATCGGCTCGCCGACGGTGCCAAGCAGCCGCAGGGACTTCCGTGACGTGCGCTTCACCGGTTCGTCGCCCTCGCGCATCAGGGCCCTAAGGGCGGTGGGGGCGGTGTAGAAGATTTCCACCTGGTGCTTGTCGATCACCTCCCAGAACCGACTGACGTTGGGGTGGTTGGGCACCCCCTCGAAGATCAGGGTGGTCGCCCCGTTGGCCAGCGGCCCGTAGACGATGTAGCTGTGCCCCGTCACCCAGCCCACGTCGGCGGTGCACCAGAAGACCTCGCCCGACCGATAGTCGAACACCAGTTCGTGGGTCCAGGCCGCCCAGGCCAGATAGCCGCCGGTGGTGTGCAGCACCCCCTTGGGCTTGCCGGTCGAGCCGGAGGTGTAAAGGATGAACAGCGGATCCTCCGCGCCCATGGGCTCGGGCGGGCAGTCGGCGGAGACCTTGGCCGCTTCGGCTTCGTAGGCGAAATCGCGGCCGGCCTTCATGGCCACGTCGGCGCCCGTGCGCCTGATCACCAGCACACAATCCACGTCTGGGCAGGATTCCAGGGCCTCATCCACATTGGCCTTGAGAGGAACCTTCCGGCCGCCGCGCAGGCCCTCGTCGGCGGTGATGACGATGCGCGATTGGCAGTCCTGGATACGGCCGGCGATGGAGTCGGGGGAAAAGCCGCCGAAGATCACCGAATGCACCGCCCCGATCCGCGCGCAGGCCAGCATGGCGTAGGCGGCCTCGGGAATCATCGGCAGATAGATCGTCACCCGGTCGCCCTTGGCGACGCCGTGCGCCTTGAGCACATTGGCCATGCGGCAGACCTCGGCGTGAGCCTCGGCGTAGGTGATCTTGCGGCTTTCGGCCGGATCGTCGCCCTCCCAGATGATCGCGATCTCGTCTCCGCGCGTCGGCAGGTGACGGTCGAGGCAGTTGGCGCAGGCGTTCAGCACCCCGCCCTCGAACCAGCGAATGCGGAAATCGTCGACGTCGAAGGAAACATCCTTGACCACGCTGAACGGCTTCATCCAGTCCAGCCGAGAGGCGACCCCGCGCCAGAAGCCGTCGGGGTCGCTCTCCACCCACGCCACCGCCGCCTCGTAACCCGCCGCATCCATGTGGGCCCGCTTGGCCCAGGCCTCGGGAACGGGAATGACTTCCCCTTCGCTCACGTCGATGCCCCGGCCGGCGCGTGGCGCACGTCGTCGGGGGTGAAGGGGCGGGTGGCGGCGGCGAATTCCATCATGATGCCGTTGGGGTCGGTGAAATAGACCGAGCGGACGAAGACGCCGGGATGGTTCTCGCGGCTGGCCCCCATGGGGCTGTCGTCGTGGTTGACCACCACCGGGGTCACTGGCACGCCGGCCGCCCTGAGTCTGGCGAGGCAATCCTCCAGCACCGACTCCTCGACCGTGAAGGCCACATGGTTCATCGAGCCGACGGCGGTCATCGGCCTGGTCGGGAAGTGGGCCACCGAGGCCACGCCCGGCGCGGCGGCAGGGGCGTTTTCCCACCAGAAAAAGGCCAGCAGCGAGCCGCCGCCGCAATCGAAGAAGAAGTGTTGGCCGCCATCGGGCAGGGCGACGGTCTTGACCAGCGGCATGCCCAGAACCTCGGTGTAGAAGCGGCGGGTCTCGGCCATGTCGCGGCAAACGAGCGCCAGGTGATTGATGCCGTTGGTGCGCATGGGCGGGCTCAAGGTTTCATCAGGGAATCGTAAACGCTCCGCAGCGCATCGGCCGATATGCTGACCGTGCCGCGAAACGGATGGTCCATGGCGGCGATGATAAAGATCACCAAGCCGATGAACAACGAAAGAACGCCGCCCAGGATCAGGTGCACATGCATCTCCATGTCGAGCAGCCAGATCAGCATGATGTTGAGAAGGGCGCCGATGAAAACGACCCACCAGAGAACCGTTGGGATGCCCGAGCCGACGCTTTGCAGGCGCTGGCGGCGCAACTCCACATAGTGGTTGAGTTCGCCCAGCATCGCCGCGTGGAGAATGACCTGCGCCTGATTTTGCGGCTGGAAGGAAAGCAGGGTGGCATACAGCCCGATAATGCGCCGCGACCCCGCCGTCGGGGCGATCCCTTGCTTCTGCAGGGGCCAGTCGGCATCGATCGTGACCAGGGTGTAGCGGGTCAGTTCCTGTTGCAGCGCCCGGCGCGCCGGCGGCGGGTAGTTGGAGGCCATGTGGTAGAGCGAGCTCAGGCTCGCGGCCTCGTGGCTGACGGTGTCCTCGGTGCTCGAATAGGATTGGAAGGCGGCTATGGCGATCAGCCCCAGCAGAACGCCGTAGATGACCGAGAAGCTGGACAGCATGAAGCCGATGAGATCGTTGGCGCGCCGCTCCGAACGCAGCCGATGATGGACGAAAAGCCGAAACAGCAGGCTTCCGGCCCAGGTGACCCCGACGAAGACCGCCGACAGGAGCACGCCCAGGCCCCAGGTCGGGAGGTCGTAGATCCAGTAGAACTTGCCCTCACGCCCCCGTTTCGGACCGCCCAGAGGCGGCGGCTTCGGCCGCCCGGCGGGCGTCCCCCTTTCGCCGCTGGCGCCTCGCGTACCAGAAGGTCCACAGACCAAGACCGCCCATCGTCCCATAGCCGAGCACCGGACTCACCAGCAGATAGCTCCCGATCGACATCTGGAAGACCAGGGTGGCGCTCGCCGCCGCTTCGCCGACTAGTCCAAAGCCCCAGACCAGGGTCATGAGCGTCATGGTACGCCGGAAGTGAACATTGTCGCGCAGCGCTTCGAACGATTCCAGCTCCGCCGAGGCTCTTCGCACCATGCTTGCTCGGGCCAGCTGATAGATCAGCGGCCGGCCGATCGCCGCCGAGCCGAGAAAGACCAGGCCGATCAGAGCGGTGACGAGCTTTTCCCGCAGCTGCAAAAAGCGCGCCCCGCCGCCCCCGATGAAGGCGAGCAGGGAAAGGGCGATGCCGGCCAGGACGAGCATCGACACCGCATCGACGCGGCGTTTGCGCGCGAACTCCAAGAGGCTCCAGGCGATCGGCGGCGCGGAGGAGGCGATCAGGGCGCGGACATCGCCCAGATCGCGTTTGGTGAAATCGTAGATGAGAAAGGGCAGGGCGAAATTGACCAGAATCTCGACGCCGATCCCGACGCCGCGCTCCCGGATGAAAAGGCCCGCCTTTTGCATCGCCTCCGTCATGTCTCGCCACCGTCCGGATAATATGCGAACGCCTCGATAACAAACGCCGTCACGGTTCGCCATGCTGTTGCACATGTCCACTTGGCCGGAGATCGAGGCTTACCTCACCCGCTCGACCGCCATCGTCATCCCCATCGGCTCCAACGAGCAGCACGGCCCGACCGGCCTTCTGGGCACCGACTGGCTGTGCCCTGAGATCATCGCCCACGAGGCCCAGAAGAGCGCCGACATCCTGGTCGCGCCGACCTTCAACATCGGCATGGCCCAGCACCATCTGGACTTCCCCGGCACCATCGCCCTTCGCCCCTCCACCTTCATGGCGGCGATCGGCGACTGGGCGCGCTCGCTCGCCCACCACGGCTTCACCCGCCTCCTGTTCCTGAACGGCCATGGCGGCAACGTCGCCAGCCTCGAGGCGGCGTTTTCGGAGCTTTACGCCGAGGCGAGCTTCGCCGGGCGCCGCGCCGGCTTCGCCTGCAAGCTGAAGAACTGGTGGGAGCTCAAGGGCGTCTTTCGCCTCGCCCAACAGCAATTCCCCGCCGGCCACGGCGGTCACGCCACCCCCTCGGAGATCGCCGTCACCCAGTGGGCCTATCCCGACCACATCAAGGCGGCCAACTACGCGCCGAGGGTCGCTCCCACCGGTCCGATCCGCGAGGCCTCCGACTTCCGCGCCCGCTTCCCCGATGGCCGCATGGGCTCCGACCCCGGCCAGGCGACGCCGGAAAAGGGCGGCGAGCTGGTCAAGCTGGCGGCGGCGGGGCTGATCGAGGCGGTGCGCGCGTTCGCGGCCGAGGCTCCGCCCCCAGAAACAATCCCTTCGCCTGTTTGACCGCTTCCGCCACGAAGCTCGAGACCGCCTGGACGCGGGCAAGGCCGGCCAGGTCGGGGTGGGTGACCAGCCAGAAGCTTCGGGTGAGACTCACCGCGTCACCGAGCACCGGGACCAGGCCCGGCTCGGTGAGTCCGATGAAGTCCGGCAGGATGCAAAGGCCGGCCCCGGCCAGGGTCGCCTGCAGCTGGGCGATGAGGTTGGAACTCTTCAGACTCACCTCGATCGATGCGCCTAGGACCGCGAGATAGTCCAGTTCTTCCGCATACAGAAGATCCTCGATATACCCGATGAAGCGGTGGCCGGCGAGGTCGGCGGGCGCCGCGATCGGGGCGCGGCCGTCGAGGTAGGCGGGGGCGCCGTAGAGGCGCAGGCGGTAGTCGGTGAGCTTGCGCGCCACCAGCCGCCCCTTGGGCGGACACCTGAGGGTGACGGCCAGATCGGCTTCGCGCTTGGAGAGGCTGAGGATGGCCGGCATCGCCACCAGCTGAACTTCCAGCTTCGGATGCCGCTCGGCCAGCGCCGCCATGCGTCGGGCCAGGAAATAACTGCCGAAGCCTTCCGGCGCGCCGATCCGCACCGCTCCGCTGACGCTCGTCGCCGCGTCCCCGACCTCGCCCCTGGCCTTCAGCGCCAGGCTTTCCATGCCCTCGGCGGTGGCCACGAGGCGCTCGCCCTGGGTGGTCAGGGCGTAGCCGTTCGGGCTGCGCCAGAAAAGCCTGGCCCCCAGGGCCTGTTCGAGCGCCTCGATGCGCCGGCCCACGGTAGTGTGGTCGGCTCTCAGGCGCCCGGCCGCCGCCGTCAGGCGGCCGGTGCGCGCCACCGCCAGGAAGCTCTTGAGCGCGTTCCAATCGAACTCGGCCATGATCGGTATGTGGATTTCCGCCCAACCGTTCGGCGATCTTTCCACTATTGGGCCGGCGCGCGCCATGAGAAACAGCGGCGACCACCCGCCGGAGCTTTTTCACCATGCCTTTCGACGCCGAATTCGTCCCCGCCGCCCTCTCCCCCGCCCAGAGCCTCGCCGAGCGCCTGATGGGCCCGCTCGCCGATCCCGATCCGGCCTGGGCCGCCGCCGACCCGGCGCGGCTGCTGGCCTTTCTCTATGTCTCGCCGCGCCCGTGCGAGGCCCTCGACGCCCTGATCGATCGCGCCTAAAGCCCCGGCGGTGACGCCAGACAATCCGCCTTCAACCCCGCCGTTCAACCCGCCCGATCCCGTCGCGGCGGGCGCCGCCCTGGCGCGGGTGGCGCAAAACGCCGCCGCCGCCTTTCAGGCTCTGGCCAGCCGCCGGCCGGAAACGGGCGCCTACGATGCGTCCAAGCCGCTGTGGGCGATGGCCGACTTCACCTTCGCCCTGTGGTCCCATCCCGAACGCTGGCCGGCCCTCCAGGCGCGCGCTTGGCGCGACTTCACCGCCCTTTCCCTGGCCAGCGGGGCGCGACTCTTAGGCGTCGAGGCGCCCGCCGCCGCCCAGCCCGCCCGGGGCGATCGCCGCTTCGCCGCCGCCGACTGGTCCGACCGGCCGGCCTTCGATGCTCTCAAGCAGGCCTTCCTGCTGGCCGAGGCCCAGGTGCGCGACCTGGTGGCCGGGGCCGATCTCGACAGGCGCACCCGCGCCCAGGTCGATTTCTTCACCCGCCAGATGCTGAACGCCCTGGCCCCCTCCAACTTCGCCCTGACCAATCCCCAGGTGCTGCGCAAAACGGCGCAGAGCGGCGGCCTCAACCTGCTGACCGGCCTCGGCAATCTCCTGGAGGACGTGGCCGACGGCAAGGGGCTGGTCAGGCGCCGCGCTCCGGCCGCCTTTGAGATGGGGGTGAACATCGCCGCGACGCCGGGCTCGGTGATCTTCCAGAACGAGCTCATGCAGCTCATCCAGTACGACCCGAGCACCAAAACCGTTCACCGGAAGCCGCTGCTCTTCGTGCCGCCGCTGGTCAACAAATACTATCTGTTCGACCTGACCCCGAAATCGAGCTTTCTCAAGTGGCTGGTCGATCAGGGCCACA
This sequence comes from Caulobacterales bacterium, assembly GCA_038227925.1. Classification (GTDB taxonomy): domain Bacteria; phylum Pseudomonadota; class Alphaproteobacteria; order Caulobacterales; family Caulobacteraceae; genus Acaudatibacter. Next base: position 41,214 of record JBBRPN010000004.1, read on the forward strand.
CCGTCTTCGTGATCTCCTGGGTCAATCCCACCGAACGACAGGCCGCCAAAGGCTTGGCCGACTACGTCCGCGACGGTGTGCTGGCCGCCCTCGACGTGGTGGAAAAGGCCACAGGCGAAATCGGGATCGACGTGGTCTCCTATTGCCTGGGCGGCGTGCTGTCGGCCATCGCCCTGGCGTGGCTGGCCGCCAAGGGCCAGAGCGAACGGGTCGCCACCGCGACCCTGATCGCCACCCTGGTGGATTTCAAGGACATGGGAGAATGGGCGGTCTTCGTCGGCGAGGACGAACTGGCCACCTTCGACGACTACCTCGACAAGAAGGGCTATGTGGAGGCGCACGATCTCACCAAGCTGTTCAGCGCGGTCAGGGCCAACGATCTCATCTGGTCGGCGGTGGTGACCCACTATCTGCTGGGTGAGGAGGCGAAGCCCTCCGACCTTCTCTGGTGGTTCGACGACGGGGCGCGGATTCCGGCCGGCGTGCTGCGCGACTACGGCCGCCTGATGCTGCACCAGAACCGCCTGCGCGAGGCCGGCGGCATCGTCATCGACGGCGTCGCCATCGACCTTGGGGCCATAGAGACGCCGGTCTTCATGGTGGCGTTCAAGGACGATCATGTGGCGGCCTGGGAGAAGAGCTACGCCGGCCTCGCCCTGGTCGGCGGCCAGACACGCTTCCTCCTCGGCGGCTCGGGCCACAACGCCGGCATGGTCAATCCGCCCGCCGCGAACAAGCACGGCTACTGGACGGGCGACACCCTGCCGGAGTCGGCAGAGGCGTGGCTGGAGACCGCCTCGAACCAGCCCGGCTCATGGTGGCCGGAATGGGAATCCTGGCTCGCCGATCCGAACGCCAAACGCGTCCCGGCCCGCTCGGTAGGCGGCGGCAACCTGCCGATCGTCGAAGCCGCGCCGGGCTCCTACGTTCGGGTCAGTTACTGAACGACGGCAGCGTGCCGACCGTGGCCCGCCAGGCTCTGATCTCCACCCATTTGAACAGGCCCGCCACCACATAGGGATCGGCGGCGCTGAAGGCGCGGGCGGCGGCCATGTCGGGCGCCTCGATCAGGAGCAGCGATCCAGTCATCTCGCCAGCGTCGTTCAGGAAGGGGCCGGCCAGGCGGAGGACGCCGGGATGGGCTTTCACGTATTCGAAATGCGCCTCGCGCGTGGCCAGGCGCAAGGCCAGGGAATCCGGTTTGTCGATACAGATCAAGGCGAACGTGGGCATCGCGATAGGTCTCCTCTAGCTTTCCGCCCGCAACGGCCGGGCGAGAAGGGCGTCGATAGCGGCGCCGACGGCCAGTTCGCCGGCCAGGATGGCCCGCACCGCTTCGCAGATCGGGGTCTCGACGCCCAGGCGGGCGGCAAGGGCGGCGACCGCTGGCGCCGAAGCCACGCCCTCGGCCACCGTGAGCTTGCCGGCCAGGGCGGCGGCCAGCGTCTCGCCGCGCCCCAGGGCCAGGCCGACGCTCATATTGCGCGATTGGGGGCTCGAGCAGGTGAGCACCAGGTCGCCCAGGCCGCACAGGCCGGCCACCGTTTCGGCCTCGCCGCCCAGGGCCACGGCCAGGCGGGTAAGCTCGGCGAAGCCGCGGGTGATCAGGGCGGCGTGGGCGCTGCGCCCCAGTTCCCGGCCCTCGACGACGCCGCAGGCGATGGCCAGCACGTTCTTCACCGCCCCGCCCGCCTCGGCCCCGATCATGTCGTCCGACACGTAGGGCCGGAAAGCGGGGGTGGCGATGGCCGCCGCGATGGCCCGCGCCAGATCCAGATCGCTGGCCGCCAGGGTGACGGCGGTGGGCAGGCCTCGCGCCACCTCGGCGGCGAAGCTGGGCCCGGAAAGGACGGCGGGCCGAGCGGCCGGCACGGTCTCGGCCAGCACCTGGCTCATCAGCTTGAGCGACCCGGCCTCCACGCCCTTGGCGCAGAGGACGATCGGAACGCCGGCCGGCGCGTGGGGGGCGAAGGCGAGGAGGGTGGCGCGCAGGTGTTGGGCCGGGGCGACGGCCAAGATGAGGTCGGCCGGCGCCAGATCGGCGGGATCGGCGGTGGCGCGGACGGCCGCGTCCAGGGCGACCCCCGGCAGGAAGAGCGGGTTCTGGTGGTCCGCGTTGATCCCCGCCACCACCGCCGCCTCGCGCGCCCAGATCACGGCCGCAAGGCCGGCGCGGGCGCAGACTTGACCGAGGGCCGTGCCCCAGGCCCCACCGCCGATGACCCCGACGCTTCTCATGATTTCGCCCCCTTGCGGCCCGCCACATGGGTGGGATGGAGTCTCGCCGCCGCCTCGTCCAGCGGCCAGCGCGGGCGCGCCACGGCGTCCAGATCGTCGGTGAGGCCCAGCGCCAGCCGCTCGGCCCCGGCCAGGGCGATCATGGCGGCGTTATCGGTGCAGTAGGCCAGCGGCGGCGCGGCGAAGTTGAAGCCTTCCGCCGCCGCGAGAGCCTCGAGCGCTGCGCGGACCGCCCGGTTTGCGGCTACCCCGCCGGCGACCACGAAGCGCAGCGGCTGGCCTGCGTGGCCGGCGGCGTAGGCCCGCATGGCTCGCTCGGTGCGATCGGTGAGCTGGCGGGCGATGGCGGACTGGACGGCGGCGGCCAGGTCGCGGCGGTCCGCCTCGCCGGTGAGGCCGGCGGCCAGGCGGGCGGCGGCGGTCTTCAGGCCGGAGAAGGAGAAATCGCAGCCGTCGCGTCCCGCCAGGGCGCGGGGGAGGGGATAGCGGGTGGCGTCCCCTCCTTGCGCGAGCCGCTCCAGGGCCGGCCCGGCGGGATAGGCAAGACCGAGCGCCCCGCCGATCTTGTCGAACGCCTCGCCGGCGGCGTCGTCGATGGTGGTTCCCAGGCGCCGGCAGGCGCCCACCCCCGCCACCTCCAGAAGCTGGCAATGACCGCCGCTGACCAGCAGCAGCAGGAAGGGATAGGGAACCTCCGCCATCAGCCGGGCGGAGACGGCGTGGCCCTCCAGATGGTTGACGGCGATCAGCGGTAGCCTGAGCGCCAGCGCCATGGCCTTGCCGAACGAAAGTCCCACCATCACCCCGCCCACCAGGCCCGGCCCGGCGGTGGCGGCGATCCCATCCAAATCGGCCACCGCGACATTCGCCTCGGCGAGCGCCCGACGAGCGATGGCGTCGATGCTCTCCACATGGGCCCGCGCCGCGATCTCCGGCACCACCCCGCCATAGGGGGCGTGATCGGCGATCTGGCTCAGCACCACGTTGGAGAGAACCTCCGGCCGCTTCCCCGCCGCCAGCCGCACCACCGCCGCGGCGGTTTCGTCGCAACTGGTCTCGAGGCCGAGAACGGTGAGGGGCTTTGCGGTCATCTGGCGTTGCCGGGCGAGGCGCCGTGGGGTAGCCGTCCTGGCATGAACAGGCAACAGGTTCGCATCGGCACGCGGGGATCCAAGCTGGCCGTGGCCCAGGCGGAGCTGGTGCGGGCTGTGATCGGCGCCGGCCTCGAGGGCGGCCTGGAGGCGGCGCCTCTGATCCGCATCGCCACCACCGGCGACCGCATCCTCGATCGGCCGCTGATGGACCTCGGCGGCAAGGCCCTGTTCACCAAGGAGATCGAGGAGGCTCTGCTGGCGGGGCGCATCGACTGCGCCGTCCATTCGCTCAAGGACATGCCGGCCGAGGCCCCGCCCGGCCTGGTCATAGCCGCCATTCCCGAGCGGGAGGATCCGCGCGACGCCTTCCTTAGCATGGAGTTCGACAGCCTGGGCGCCCTGCCCCTGGGCGCGCGGCTGGGAACCGCCAGCCTGCGCCGTCAGGCCCAGGCCCTGCACCGGCGGCCCGATCTGCAAATCACGCCCCTGCGCGGCAATGTGGACAGCCGGATCGCCAAGCTGGAGCGAGGCGAGGCGGACGCCATCGTCCTGGCCGCCGCCGGGCTCAACCGGCTGGGGTTGGGGTCTCTGGCCAAGGAGCTGATCGACCCGCTCGAAGCGCCGCCAGCCCCGGGGCAAGGCGCCCTGGCGATCCAGACCCGCGCCGCCGACGCCGACGCGCCCTGGCTCGCCGCCCTGCATCACGCCCCGACCATGCTGGCGGCGGCGGCGGAGCGCGGCGCCCTGGAGGCCCTGGAAGCCTCCTGCCGCACCGCCATGGGCGCCTTCGCGCGCGTCGCGGACGGGCGGCTCGCCCTGATCGTCGAGGCCCTGACGCCCGACGGCGCCCGGCGGTTCCGCCGCCAGGGCGAGGTCGCCGTCGCCGACGGCGAGGCGGCGGCGCGGGATCTGGGGTTGCGGCTCGGCGCCGAGATTCGCGACGAGGGGGGCGAAGCGCTGCTCTTGCCGGCGTGAGCTGGGGCCGATGAAAAAAATCTGGATCACCCGCGCGCGGCCTGGGGCTCTGGCCACCGCCGAGCGGATTTTGGCGCTGGGGTTCGAGCCGGTGGTGGCGCCGCTGCTCACCGTCCGCGCCCTGGGCGAGGGGCTGATCGACTTGGCGGGCGTCGAGGCGATCGCCTTCACCAGCGCCAATGCCATATCGGCCTTCGCGGCCCGCTCGCCGGCGCGGTCCTTGCCGGTGTTCGCGGTGGGCGCCGCGACGGCGGCGGCGGCATGGGCGGCGGGGTTTTCGGCCGTGGTTTCCGCCGAGGGCGACGTGAACGCCTTGGCGGCGGCGATCGCCGCGCGGGCCGAACCCTTCATCGGCGCGGTGCTTCATCCCGCCGCCGCCGAACGGGCCGGAGACCTGACCGGCGCACTGGCGGCGCGCGGGATCGAGGCGCGGACACTCGCCGTCTATGAAACCGTGGCGGCGCCGCTTTCTCCGGAGACCCGCGCCACGATTCCGGGATTCCACGCCGCTCTGCTCCATTCGCCCAAGGGGGCGCGGCGGCTGGCCGCCATTCTGCGCCAGATCGAGGCGCCCTACCTCCACATCTGCTGTCTTTCGCCCGCCGTCGCCGCGCCTTTGCGGGGCATCGATCCGCGCCGATTGCGCGTGGCGGCTTTGCCCAATGAGGACGCCCTGTTAAACCTGATCGTCGATCCGAGGTTTTCATGACCGCTCCGCCCGATTCCGCCGAGCTCGCCCCGACCCGCGATCCCGCCGCCTATGGGTACCGCCCGTTGATGAGCCGCGCCTTCTGGATGATGATCGGGTTCGCCATCCTGTGCCTGGCGGCGGCGGTGGCGGTGGTCAGCCTGGGGCCGCGCTTCTTCGCCCCGCGCCCCATCGCGGCCGGCGGCCCGGTCGTGGCGGCCGCCGCTCCCGCCTACGCCCCCGCTCCCGTCCCGCTTACCGCGCCGGCCCCGGCAGGCGCCGCCTCGCCCGATCGGGTCGCCGCTCTGGAGGCTCGGGTCCAGCGGCTCGAGAGCAACCAGGCGCGCGATCTCGACGCCGCCGCCGCCGCCCTGGCCGCCGCGTCCCTGAGCGGGGCCGCCGCCCAGTCCCGTCCCTTCCTCAACGAATTGGCGGCCTTTGAGCGTCTGCTTCCCGGATCGCCGGACGCCCAGGCGCTGGCCCCGCTGGCCGCCCAGGGCGCGCCGACCCGCGCCGCCCTCGCCGGTGACTTGGCCGACATTGCCGCCCGCGTCTCGGTGGCGGCCAAGGCGCCGGCCAGGAACGCCGGCTTCATGGCCCAGCTCGCCTATGCGATCTCCAGGGTGGTGAGCGTGCGGCGGGTGGACGGCGTGGGCGCCGGCCCTGACGCCGCCCTGGCGCGGGCGCAACGCCTGGCCGGCGAGGGCGATCTGGAGGGCGCGGCGGCGGTGCTGAACGGGCTGCCCAGCGCGACACATGAGGCGTTGGCGGGCTGGCGCGAGCGCGCCGCCCGGCGCATCGACATCGACCGCCACATTGCCGGCCTGCGCGCCCAGGCGGCGGCGGACCTGTCGGCGGCGGAGTTCGCCTCGCCGGGAGCTCGGCCATGATCCGCATCGCCCTGGCCATTTTCGTGGTCTCGCTGGCCATCGTGGCGGCCATCTCCCTGCAGGGCGACCCGGGGACGGCAAGCCTGACCTGGCTGGGCTGGCGGGTGGACGCCACGGCGGCGGCCGGCGTGCTGCTGATCGGCTTGCTGGCGCTGGCGGCCACCGTCTTCTGGCGCGCCCTGGTGTGGCTGCTGGAGGCGCCGGCCCGGGCCGCCCGGGCCAATTTCGAGACCCGGCGGCGACTGGGCGGCGAGGCCCTGACCCGCGGCTTTCTGGCGGCGGCGGCCGGCGACGGGCCGGAGGCGCGGCGTCTGGCCCAGAAGGCCGCCGAACTTTCCGACGAGACGCCGCAGCTGGTGCGCCTCCTTTCCGCCCAGGCGGCGGAGGCGGCGGCCGACCGCGCCGCCGCGCGCGGCGCCTATGAGGCCATGTTGGGCTTTCCCGAGATGCGCTTGGCCGCCCACCGGGGCCTGATGCAGATCGCCTTGGCGGGGGGCGACACCGCCGAGACGGCCAGCCAGGCGAAGGCCGCCTACGACCTCACCCATACCGCGACCTGGGCTTGGCGCGCCCTTCTGGAGGCGCGGCTTGAGGCCAGTGACTGGGCGGGCGCCCTCGCCCTGGTGGCCGGCGCCCTCGAGCGCAAGATCGTCTCGCCGCTCATCGCCGAGCGCGCCCGCGCCGCCCTTCAGGCCGCCAGCGCCGCCACTCTTGGGACGGGCGCCCTGGCCCTGGAATTCGCCCAGGCGGCGGCCAAGGCGCGGCCGGACTTTACCCCCGCCGTCACGATCGCCGCCGGACTGCTCACCGCCGAGGGCGGGGCGGGGCGCGCCGCGCCGCTGATCGAGGCGGCCTGGAAGGCGCGTCCCCATCCGGCCCTGTGGCTGGCCTGGCGCGATCTGCGCACCGATGAGACGCCCAAGGAACGCGCCGCGCGCCTCTGCGTCCTGGCGGCGCTCGACCCAGACAACCGCGAGAGCCGCATCCTGGCCGTCGAAGCCGCCCTGATCGCCGGCGATGCGCCCGCCGCCCGCGCCGCCGCCAAGGCTTTGGAATCCGAAGCCACGACCCAGCGCCTCGCGGGCCTGATGGCCCGCGTCGCCAACGCCGAGGGGATGCGTGACGAAGCCCGCGCCTGGATCGCCCGCGGCGGCGCCGCGCCGCGGGAAACCGACTGGTCCGATATCGATCCGACCGGCAAGGCCTTCGCCTACGCGCCCGCCGACTGGACCCGCCTGGTCGCCGCCTACGCCGAGACCGGTGAGATGATCCACCCCCGCCACGAGCGTCAGGAAGCGACGATCAACGACCTGCCGCAGATCCCCGCCGCCTACGCCGACAGCGCCGCCTTCATCAGCGCCGCCGAAAGCGGCGATCCCTTCCCGCCCATCGTCGATGACAGCGATTTCGGCGACGCCCTGCAGCCGGCCGGCGGCGAGGGCGCGCCCTCTCCGCCCTGGGGTTTTCTGGCCCGCAAGGGACGGTAAGGGGGCCCACCATCGTGGGCCTTGACCGGCCCGCGCCCGGCGTCTCTAGTGGCAGGCGTGGGAATGGGAGGGCGAGATGCTGAAATCGGTTTCGGTGAGCGTATTGGCGGCGGCGATGAGCTGCGGCCTCTTTATCGGCGGCGCGGCGCCGGCCCACAGCGGGCCCGCCTGGCGCCCGGGCCATCATCACTACAGGCCCCATCGCGGCGGAAACGGCGGCGCGGTCGTCGCGGCGGGGATCGCCGGCCTGTTCGTCGGCGCGGCGATCGCCAACGCCAACCGCTACGATCCGCCGCCCGCCCCGATCCCCTACGCCGACGTGGACCCCTACACCCAGCCCTATCGGGGGCGCGATTGGCACGGCTACTGCGCGGCCAAATTCAGCACCTACGATGCGCGCGACGGCCGCTATCTGGCGATGGATGGCCACCGCTATCCCTGCCATTGACGCGAGAGAGGTTGGCGCGCGGGGCGGCGCGCGCTAGAGAGGGCTCGGCCCCTAAGCCGCCTTAGCTCAGCCGGTAGAGCACCGCATTCGTAATGCGGGGGTCGTCAGTTCGAGTCTGACAGGCGGCGCCAGCTCTTCAATGACTTAGCGAGGTTGGAATTGCTTCCCTAACCAACCGGCACGAGGCGGGGAAGCAGGGGGAAACAGCCTCGGGAGGATTCTGGGGTGGGGCACGCCGCCGTTGACACGACCCCGGTCCCCACGTAACCGCCCGCCGGGCGAGAACCGCCGCGCTCAACCTGAGGCGCGGACTGGATGCTCCTGAAGATGCCCGATGCCCGGACACCGCCGCCATTGAATGACGCCGCCAGCGTAGCGGCCGGCGGCAATCCGTTCGGCCTGTCGCGGGCCGTCGGCGCGTTTCGACGGCGCGCCGCTTCCCACGAAACTAAACTGAGATTCCTTATCGCCGGCGGCGTCAACACCGCCTTCGGCCTGGCGATCTATCCGGTCTTGATGTGGACGCTGGGCCCCCGGGGGTTGCACTACATGGCGGCTTTGGTCATCGCCCAGATCGTGTCGGTCCTGTTCGCCTACGGCATGCAAAAACTCTTCGTGTTCCGCACCCGCGGCGATCACGGGCCGGAACTGCTGAAGTTTTCGACTTTCTATCTTGGATATTTCGTCGCCAATGCCGCAGCCTTGCCGTTCCTCGTCGAGATCGCCCATGCCAAACCCGTGATCGCCCAGTTCGGCCTGTCCTTGGGCGTGATCGCGGGCAGCTATTTCTGGCACTCGCGCATAACGTTTCGTGATCACGGGAAACCGGGGTGACCCCCGCCACCGCCTATGGCGAACGCGACTGCCCGCTCTGCGGGAGGCCGGCGCCGGCGGCGCGCGAGGTTGTCGCTCGCCGCCCCGCCGAGACCATGCCGTTCGAGGCGCTCGTTCCCTATTGGAACGGCTTCTTCAAAGAGCGGGTGTTCTTTTCATACGCCCGCTGCCCGGCATGTGGCCTGCTCTACGCCCCGGCCTACTTCGACCAGGAGCAGCTCGAGACCCTATACGCCCAGATGCCCCCGAACATGGACGTCGTGCCGGAGGCCGCCTTACGGAAGACCCAGCGTGGGTATTTCAAGGTGCTCGCGTCCCACGCCCCGCTCACTGGCGGCTATCTGGAGGTGGGCCCCGACGTGGGCCTCTTCACCGAAAACTGCGTACGCGACGGTCGCTTTAACACCCACTGGTTGTACGAGCCGAATCGCGCCGTCTGGCCCGCCCTGGAGGCGGCGACGGCAGGCGCCGATCGTCATATTCAGGCCGAAATTTCCGGTTTCGCGAAAACGCCGGATGCATCGGTCGGCGCGGCGGCGTTGATTCACGTTCTCGATCACCTGCGCGAGCCGCTCGAGCGCCTCGGCGACCTGCGCCGCACACTCGCCGACGGCGCGACGGTGGTGATCGTCACCCACGATGAATCCTCCCCCCTGCGTCGCGCGCTCGGCAGCCGCTGGCCGGCCTTTTGCCTGCAGCATCCGTTGCTCTACAATCGACCGTCGCTCAACGGGCTTCTCAAGGCCGCCGGATATGCGCCGGCGGGGACCTGGAGGACCGTCAACTACTTTCCGGTCGGCTTTCTCGCCAAGCAGACGCTCTGGGCCGTGGGCCTGAGACTCGATTCGGCGCAAGCCGCCGGCGGCCCTACGGTCGGCCTCGAGCTCGGAAATATATTGACGCTGGCGCACCCCCAATGCGCTCGATCGCTATGACCATTAAATCGCTGATACAAGAGAACTTGCCGCCAACGGTCACTAAGGCGATGGCGGCCGTGTATTTGCACGCGTACGGCGTTAGGCGGGGACTGTCATTGCGATGGGGCGGAGCGCGGATTGACGTCATAAAGGCAAATGCCGTCGTGAGATTGTCACCTGATCATTACAGATATGCGATTGACGTAATAGAGAATTTTGATTTTTATTTTGGTGCGGTCGAGCATAGAAGCGAGTCCGATCTATGCGTGGTAGATTATTCCCGCGCTGAACGAAAACATGCCGTCGGGTTTGACCTGCATGAAGTGATTTTTCCGGGGCTGGCCGAGCCGTTGGCGGCCACCCTGCAGTATATGGATTTCGCCAGTTTGGCCGCAGGCGAGACAGTGCTCGATTTGGGCGCCTATTCAGGCCTGACGTCTATTCTCTTTCAGGAAGCGGTGGGGCCGAGCGGGAAGGTGGTGGCGGTGGACGCCGACCCGCGCAACATCGCCTGCATCGAGGAGAACTTCGCGGCCTACGAGGATTTGCGGCATATCGCGATACCTTTGGTTCGAGGCGCGGTCTGGGAACACGACGAAGGCATCGCCTTTTCCAGCGAGGGCAACATGGGCGCTTCGGCCGCCGCGATCGTCGGAAATCGGCGCGGGCATGTCGAACGCGTGCCGTCGCTCACCCTATCGACCCTGGCGGCCCAACAAGGGCTCGAGCGGGTGGATTTCATCAAGTGCGATATCGAGGGAGCGGAAAGTGTCGTGTTCAAGGACGCCGGGTTTTTTGAACGGTTTCAGCCGCGGATGATCATCGAGGCGCATCTGCTCGGGCGGACGACGACCGTTGGTGTCTGCACGGAACAGTTGAGCCGTTACGGGTACGGTTGCCGCGTCGTCGCCCAGGTTGGTTCGTCTCTACCCTTACTGGAGTGCGTTCCACACCGCGCCGCCGCTTAGGCGGGAGGGCATGGCATGTTAACCGGTGGACGTGCGACGATCGCCGGCTCGCGGCCGACGACATCCCGAAGATTCAATGCGATCAGCCCGTACTGGACGATCAGGAGCATGGCGGGCCGCAGCAGTTGCCCGATTGAAACCCCGAAATCGGCGAACACGGGCCGTCCGCCAAGATAACTCCAGGCGCGGCCATGGACGATCGGCGCGAGGGCGTAGTCGGCCGGGATGGAAAGCAGATAGGTAGAGATGAGGATCGCGATGCGAGCGGGCCCCCGCCAGGGTTCGAAAAGGACGAGAAAGAAGAGAAACATCTGCACATAGCCGCTCTGGCCGGTGGCGACGGTGGTCAGGATCACGGCCAGGATCATGGCGGCGAAGCGACGGCTGTTCACCGCCGCCGGCCGGAACCAGGCGGCGACAAGGCAGATCAAGGCTCCACATTGGGCGGCGCGGATGAGAACGGTGAAGCCCAGGCGCCACGCTTCGCCGTCCCCTGGATAGTTCAGGCCTAGAAGGCGGGGGCGCCATGACAGGAAATGCACGAGCGGCCAATATGAGGTCGCGTAATAAAGATCGCTCAAATAATTATGATTTATATACGCGGCATACAATTTCAGGTTCGAGATCAACTGGAGGGGCGAGCCGCCGCCTTGCAAGGCATAGGTCAGGAGATAGATCAGGCCGCAAACGGCCGCGCAGCCGGCGAGCCAGCGCCATTGCCGCCGAAGAAGGGCCGGGGCCAGGAGGACCAGGAGATAGGGCTTGAAGTTGATCGACAAACCCAGGGCCAGCCAGCGAAGGGGCGCCGAGCGGACGAGCCCACCTTGGGCGAGCACGAAGAAGGTGAAGGCGACGATGATCAGATTCGCGCACTCGAGGCCGTACAGCATCGGAAGGCCGAGGCAAACCGCCGCCGCGCGCTGGACGGCCGTGGCGGGATCGATCTTTCGCAGGCATCGATAGACCAAGCCGGCATTCAGCCCGTAGAAGCCAAAGAGGACCCCGCGCGCCAGCCAGTCGCAGTCACGCCCGGCGAAGGGGCCGAGCCGATAGCAATCGTGAATCGTGATCAACCTCAGGAACACGAACGACAGCGGGGGATAGATCGACTTGCCCGCTTCGTAGGCCCCGGCGTGGTTGGCCCAATAGGCGGGGTCGTAGAGCCCCATGAGCGGATAGTTGAGGTCGTAGAGGAAGGGCTGGGGCAGGTAGCCGATCTCGCGAAATCGCCAGGCGGCGAGCGCCAGGGCGACAACGATCCAGCCGGCCAACACACCCTCGATCGCGACCGCGGCCTTCGGTCGCGGGGCGGGATCGGCCGTCACGGCCGCGCGCCGGCTCGCGACGGTTGGCGCCGCCGCCGATCCCCGAACGTGGATTGCAAGGAAAATTCCGTACCAGCTTGGGCCACGAGCGGCGCCAAGCTCTATCGCCCGGCGCGCGGGCATGCAATCGACCTGGGGGCGTCGCGCCCGCGCCCAAAAAAAGTCTCAAACTCGGTCGAGAGCGGCGTCCATCTGGACCGACCATGATGAGAGGCCGCGCGTTTGGACTTTGGGACCGGTTCAAACGCCATCCACGCCGGGAGGGAACGCCGAGCGTCGCCACGAATTGTCATGATCGGGACTATCGTCACGCCCCGGGGGGCAGGGGCGCGCGCGGCCATTCGGGCGCGAGTAAGGAGCCTAGACGCGCATGACGTCGTCCTTGTTTAATGATCTCTTCGTTCTCGAACTGGCGAACAATCACCGGGGGAATGTCGATCGCGGCCTGAAGATTATCGGGGCGTTTGGGACGGTCGCGCGCGCCAACGGCGTCCGCGCGGCCATCAAGCTTCAGTTTCGCGACATCGACTCCATCGTTCACAAGGATCATCGCCACCGACGAGACATCCGCTACATCAAGAAGATCGTCTCGACGCGCCTGCCGTGGGACGATCTGCGCCGCCTAGTGGAAGCCGTCCGCGCCGCCGATATGGTGACCATGGTGACCCCGTTCGATGAGGTTTCGGTCGATAAATGCGTCGAATTCGGCGTGGAGATCCTCAAGCTCGCCAGTTCCGATATTCGCGACCGGACTCTGATCGAAAAGATCGCCTCGACCGGCAAGCCGGTCATCGCCTCCACCGGCGGCTCGTCGGTGCGCGACATCGACGAATTGGCGGCCTTCTTCAAGAGGCGGAACACCCCCTTCGCCCTCAACCACTGCGTTTCGATCTATCCGTCCCGCGACGATGAGCTCGAGCTCAATCAGATTGATTTTCTGCGTCACCGCTATCCCGGCGTGGTGATCGGCTTTTCCACCCATGAATGCACCGAATGGCAGTCTTCCGTCTTGATCGCCTATGCGAAAGGCGCGCGCACCTTCGAGCGACACGTCGATATCGACGGGGATGGGCTCCCGGTCGCGCCGTACTGCACCCTGCCCGAGCAGGCGGACCGGTGGTTCAAGGCTTTCAGGAAGGCCCGGGAAATGTGCGGAGCGCCGGCGAGCGCCAAGCGCGCGCCGCCGGAAAAGGAAGTGCGCTATCTCGATGAGCTCGTGCGGGGCGTCTACGCGCGGCGGGCCCTGTCGGCGGGTCACGTGATCAGCGAGGGCGATGTCTACCTCGCCATTCCCCTTCTCCACGGCCAGCTCTCATGCCGGGAGCTGAAGTATGGAGAGGTGCTGCGCCGCTCGATCCGGCGCGACGCGCCGGTTCAGTTTCGAGAGATCGACAGCGCCGATTCCAACGACCTTGGTCTGCAAAGGCTGATCGAGGCCCGCGGCGCGCCGCCGGTTCCCGAAGGGGACAACGAGATGGTCAAGGTGGCCTGAAATCCGGTCACGACGACGCGTCCTCAAGCCTCGCCACTCTCGAGCCTCCGCGGGGGAGGAAAGGAAGGGGTGGCGAGCGTGGCGCGGGGCATGCGCGCGAGATCGGCCAGGGTGGACGCGGCCAGGGCGTATTGGATGATCAGCACCAGACCGGGCCGGATGAGCGTGCCCAGGGTGATGCTCAGGTCATTGCCCACCGTCCGGTTGGTCAACCAACTGTTTTCTATTGGGTGGGCTAGCCGTATGAGCGTGAAGTCGGCCGGAATGGAAAGCAGATAGGCCGCCGTCAGGGCCACGATGGGCCCCGGTCCACGCCAGCGCTCCTGGAAGACGAAGAACAACAGAAACACTTCCGCGTAACCGCCGAACTCGCTGGTCGAAAGGGCCAGGGCGACACCCAGGGCCGCCAGTCGGTGAACCGGAACCGCATTCGGGCGCAGAGCGGCCAGGGCGAACGCGGCGACGACGGCAAGCTGGCCAAGCCGCATCAGCACCGGCAGCAGGCCGTTCATCACCTCGATCGGGCGCGATCCGATGAATCGGATAAGCGGGATGCCGAAATGCAGATAATTTAGGATCGAGGCGTAGGACGCGCCGTAATAAAGGGCGCCGAACAGGCTGTTGCCTCCGGCGTTCACATAGGCGGTCACGCTGGTCAGTATTTCGGACGGGCCGCCGGCGCCGAGAACTGCGTAGCTGGCCAGATAGATGAGCAGCGAGGCCAACAGGCAGCCTTCGAACCAGCGCCACCGGCGACGCAGAAGATAGGGAAAGACGGCGGCCAGGAGATAGGGCTTGAAATTGACCGACACCGCCACGGCCAGCCATTTCAGACGCGCCGATCGGAGGATTCGCCCGTGGCCGAGAACAAAAAACGTGAAACAGGGAATGATCAGATTGCCGCGTTCCAGGGTGTAGAGCATCGGCAACCCAAACGACAGGGCGGCGGCCCGGATCGCGGCCGTCCGCGGATCGACAATGCGAAAGGCTCTGAAAACGATTGCGGCGTTCAGAACGAAAAAGAAGAAAAGAACCCAACGGCCCAGCCAGTCGCAATCCCGCCCCCAGAAAGCGTCCGCGCCATAGCAAGAATGAATGCTGAATATGTTTAGGAATACAAACGATATCGGCGGATATATGGACCCCCATATGTCGTACATGCCGCCATTTACCGCATAATAGGCGGTATTATACCAATCCATCATCGTATCGGTTGGATCGTAGACGAACGGCGGCGGTAAATAGCCCTCCGACCGAAGGAACAGGGCGCATGAGACGATCCCGATCAATATCAGGATGAGGAACGCGAACTCGATCGCTCGGGACGAGCGGGCCTCCCTGGCCAACCCATCGATCATCGTCCGCCCGCCCGCCCATGCCGGCGCGAAAACGCGCCCCGTGGTCGGCCGCGGCTATGGGGCGTTCGCTGGTTCATCCGGAAAATTGACCCGCTCCTTTTCGACCACCAGGGGAACGCGGCGCGACATCTCCGAAATCAGGCGCACCTGTTCGCCGATCAGGCCGAGGAACGCGAAGACCAGGGAAAACCCAAGGGCGCCGGCCGACACCGCCAGCAGACCCCAGGTCCGGTGGCCCATCATCGCCCCGACGATGGCCGCCAGGGCGAGGACCGCCGTCGCCGCGAAGGTCGCCATGGAGATGTAGATCGGCAGCCGCAGCACCCTCTTGGAGGAACTTGCCAGCCCCGAGAGGCCGAAGCTGAACAGGCTGGCGAAATTGTTCTTTTCCTTGCCCGCCGCCCGCGGCGGGCGGTGATAAGCGATGGTCTCCAGGTGAAAGCCGCTCTCGACCAGCATCCCGCGGAAGAATGGCTCCGGATCGCGCCAGCGCTTGAGGCAATCGACCACCGCTCGATCGTAAAGGCCAAAGCCGGTGGCGCCCGGAATGACCCTGTAGTCGCCGAAGCGTTCATAGAACCTGTATCCGACGGTTCGGATCAGCCGCCGGGCCAGGGACATCTTTTCCGACCGGCGCACGCCCAGGACGATCAGGGCGCCGGCCCGCCAACGGGCGATGAACTCGCCGATCAGGGCGGGCGGATCCTGGAAATCGGCGCAGAGGCCGATCACCGCCCGCCCGGACGCCTGGTAGATCGCGTGGGTCGGGGAGCGCATCTGGCCGAAGTCTCGCGTGTTGACGATCAGCCTTATTCTCGGCTCCGCCGCGCACAGGGCCTTGACGAGATCGACGGTGCCGTCGGTCGATCCATTGTCGATGAAGGTGATGTCCCAGGAAACCGGAACACGATCCAGTTCCGCGGCGACCGCCCTGGCGATGGGCCCGACGTTTTCGGCCTCGTTCAGGCAAGGGATGACCACCGAGATTTCGGGCGCGGCCTGACTCACGCGGCCTCACCCACGACGTCCGACCGGCGGCCGCGCGATGTAGTATTCCGCCGCGAACGCCAGCACGAGGGTCAGGATCAGCAGGCCCACCGCCCAGGCGTTGAACTGGCGGGCGGGATCGACATAGGGCGGCTCGATGACATCTATGTTGGCGTTGGCCGACAGCTCGTCGGTGGTGACCTCCTCGAGGAAGCGCGTATATATCGCGTAGAGGGCCTCGGCGAACTTCTCGTCCCGATAGAGGTTCAGGTATTGCGCGCTCTGCAGAGCCATGGCGGCCAGATTGGGGCCGCCCTGCCCGCGGGACGCCGTCTGAGCGGCCGCGATTTGGCTTTGAAGACCGGCGATTTCCGCCGCCACCGCCTGCACCCGCACATTGGCGTCGGTCGCGAATTGCCGCACCGTCCGCAACTCGACCAGCTTGGCTTGCAGCCGGCCCTGCAGGGCGGCCAGTTCACTCACCCCCGCGCCCAATTGCGCTTCCGGCAAGGCGAGCTTGTTCTCGGCGCGAAATCGGGTGAGCGCCGCCTGGGCGCTGGCGAGTTGCGTACTGGCTTCGCTCAGTCTGTTGGTCGCCACGGCGCGCTTTTGCGCCGCCTGATGCAGGCTCAGACGGGTCAGGCTGCCCTGAATGGCGCCCACATAGGCGGTCACCACCGCCTTGGCGAAAACCGGATCAGCGTCGCGAACGGTGATCTGCAGAATGCTGCCCCGAATGGCCGCGATATCTACCTTTCTTCTCAGGCCGATCTCGGCTCGCCGCGCTTCGCTGGCCCCTCGCGGACTCGACGGGCGCAAGCGCGCGATGACATCGCGCAACACCACGTAGCTGCGGGCCATGGTGAGATCGGCTTCGATGGATTGGTGGTTTCCCAAAAGAGCGCCCAGGCCGGCGAGACCGCCGCCACCCCCCGGCCCCAGCAGGGCGCTCAGCCCATTGGGGGAATCCTGCGGCAATAGGTCGGCTCTGGCCAGATAGTGCCGCGGCCAGACGCACAGCACGGCCAGGATCAGGGCGATGACGCAAAAGGTGAGCCGCCGCCGCGCCGGGCGGCGAAACCAGGCCGTGTCAAAAACGCCGGCCATGATCGTCGGCGGCGGAGTCAACCGCCGATCGCCTTCAGGGCCAGGGCGCCGATGCCGAACTGATAGACCAGGGTGGCGACATCGAGGAGCTTTTCAAAGGCCGTGCGCGCCGTTCTCACCGGCACGAAGATCACGTCGCCTGGCAACGCCGGCCTGCCGGCGAAACCGCGGGCCTGCCGGCTCGACAGCACCGACCCGTTGGCGCGCACCACGAAGATCTCGCTTTTGTCGGCGATCTTCTGCGGGCCGCCGGCGAGTTTCAGATAGTCGGAGATTCGCGTCGCGGGAGTGAAAGCGAAGGATCCCGCTTCATAGACAGCCCCGAAAACGCCCACGCTTTTGGGCCGGGGCGGGATGAAGATCCGATCGTTGTTCTCGAGGCCGAGGTCGCCCGGCAGTGTCCGCGCGCCGTAGGGGATGTCGAGGACGAGGCGACCGTCCGGTCGGCGCTGCTTGAGCCGCTCGATCACCGCCAGGGAGGCTTGCCCACGCGCCGCGCTGGACGCCGCCCTGTCGGCGGTCCCGTTCTGTGACTGCAAGGGCACCGCGGCGGCGGCCAACTCGAGGTTGTCGATCGCCTTGTCGAAGCTTGCCTGTTGCTGCTGCCTGATCGCGTCGCGGTCGAGTTCGGTCCCGAACACGAAGGCCCCGGAGGTCATGCCGCCGGCCTGGGCCAGCAGGTCGGCGAGGGTGGATCCAGGCCTCAGATAGTAGCGGCCGGCGTGATCGACCTCGCCCTCTATGGTGGCCAGGATTGCCTGTCGCTCCAGCGGCCGCGCGACGTTCGCCAGCGAAAGCACACGGACGATATCGCCACGTTCGGCGGGAAAATGGCTGGCGGCGGCGAACGTCAGTTGTTGCGAACCGGTGGTGTCGAGATCGGCAAGCCGCGAGACCACGACGCGGGACTCGTCGGCCAAGGAATTGAATCCTCCGGCATAGCCGATGATATCGCCCAGGGTTTCGCCCGGCTTGGCTTCATAGATCGCCTCGGCGTTGACGGCGCCGGTGACGGCGACTTCCGGCCCGGCCGGGCCGATATTGAGCACGTCCTCGTTCTGCAGCACCGCGTCGTGACTCTTGTCGCCGTTCAACAGCAGATCGTAAAGATCGAGATCGGTGACCATCTGCCCGTTCCGGCGCAGTTGGATGGCGCGGAAACTGCCGCCGGCCGATGGCCCTCCGGCGGCGAGCACGGCATCGACGAGAGTCGATAGGCTGCTGACGGTATAGGCGCCTGGACTGACCGCATAGCCGGTCACGTAGACGGTTATGCCGTGCAGGCGGCCGATGACCACTGAAACCGTGGCCTTCTTGTATTGTTGGCTGAAACGCCGCTGCAGGGCGGCGGCCAGATCGCCATATCGCACCCCGGCGACGTTGATCGCCCCAATGCGCGGCACGAAAATCCGGCCGTCGCTATCGATGACCAGACGCAGATTGGCCTCCACCGACCCGGTCACCCCGATCAGCAGCTCATCGCCCGGATTGAGCGCGTAGTCGGACGGCACGGTCGTCGTGGCGCCGGTCGTGAATCCTCTTCCGCCGGTGAGCACCAGGGAAGAACCGAATCTCGGCAGCGGCCGGCCGAGGGTTTTGTTGACGAATTTCTCGAAGTCGCTGAGCGGCGGCGGCGGCCGAGTGAAGAGTTCGAACTGCCCAGCCGCGGCGCCGGGGCGCGCGTAGAGCGGGGCGGCCGGGACGCCTTCCTGCGTGGGGCGAGTCACTGGGATCGTCGCGGCGTCCCCCGATGGCGGTATGGCGTTATTGGGAATGACGACTGGACTGTACTCGCCGCTGGGCGCCCCCGCCTGCGAGGCGGCTCCGGGGGGATAGGATACCGCTGGCCCGCCCTCGCCTTGTCCCGATCCCGCGCTTGGCGCGCCGGACGACTGGCCGCCAGAGCTATCGTCTGGATTGGCTTGAGAGGTCTGGGTTCCATACACCCCATATGGGCCGTAGGGTGTGGTCTGGGCGCGCGCGGACGGGGGGCCGGAGACCAAGGCGCCCAACACGGCCAGGATTACCCAGAGCGTTCCCTCGGCTCCCCGCTGCGTCGTGTCCCACCTCGTCGGTCTTCTCGCCACTTTGTGATATTCCACTTCGCTGCGGCCGATCCGAGTTGGACTAGTTAGACGAACGGAGCGAACGGGGCCATGAATTTCGCCGTTTCCCGCACCTGGCGCGGGAACCCGACCGACTCGACCTCCAGACGCCGGCGAAGGCTCGCGTAGAGGGTTCCGTCGCCGACGTAACGATCCGCCTTCGCCGGCCCCATGGGCGGCCGAACGACGCCACGGGCGTGGCCGAGGGCCCGCGCCACGCCCCGCGCGATTTCTCCCATTTCGTAGCCGCGTTTTCCGGCCGTATCGAACAGGGTCGTTCCCACCGCCCCATCGGTCAACAGACCGAACACCACGCTCATCAGTTCGTCGATGGCCACATAGGATCGAAAGACCGGCTTGGCCGCCCTGACGGCGATCGGCCGATCGGTCAGAACATCGGCGATGAAAGAGGAAAAGGCGTAGGAATCCAACTTGTTGATGTAGGGCCCCGAAAGGCCGAAAATTCGGGCGATGACCGCCCGCCTGCCGCGTTCGACGGCCCATGCGCCAAATCGCGCTTCGTCCTCCAACTTCAGCGCGCCATAGAGCGCCTTGTTCGGATCTGCGCCCGGCCGCTTAGCCAACTCCACCGCGCCCGACGAGGCGACGAACACCCCTTCCGCGCCGATCGGACTCAGGGCTTCAAGGACAAGGTCCGAGATCGCGCGGTTGACCGCGATGTAATCGCGTCGGGGTATCAGGCCCGCCTTTTCCTGGGTGAGAAAGGCGAGATGCAGGACCAGGGTTGGCGCGGCGGGCAGACGGGCGAGTTCGCTCAGAGGCCGTTGCTCGGCGACGAGGCCGCCGCGCAGCGCGAGCCGCCGCCGATTTGAGCCGAAACAGACCACCCGCCGATGGAACCCGTCCCCCAGGAGGCCGTGCAGTTCTTCGAGCGCGGCCAGTCCCATCCATCCGCCCGCGCCCGCCACGGCGACCCGCCAGGGTCCCTCGGTCAGGCGCTTGGCGCCCAGGCCCGTAAGGGTCGGATAGGGCGCGACGCCGTCGGTCACTCGCTACCGGCGTCTCTGATCATGGGTCGCGCGCGCCGCGCCGCGGGGGTCCGCGAGCATGGCGTTCCAAACGTCGATGCACGGCGGCACACTGTCCAGGAGCGCGCCAGCCAGTTCGAACAGAGCGTGGCGCCTCATCCCACCGTTTCCTCCGCGAACATGTTCTCCGCCAACTCCTCGCGCGGCAGGAAGGGCGCCATGTCCTCCAGCACCGGCGAGACCATGGTTCCGTCCTCCAGGCGGCGAGAGAGCAGCTTGGGGGCGAACGGCTGCGCCCGGTCGATCATGACTTCGCAGAGGTGCGGCCCCTCGCCGGCCAGGGCGGCGGCGATGCCGGCGCGGAGGCCCGCGTGATCGGCGATGCGCGAGGAAGGAATGGCGAAGCCGTCGGCCAGTCGCGCGAAATCGGGAAAGGTCAGGCCGCTTTCGGGGCCGCAGCCGACGGGGTTGTCGGGGAAATAGTTTTCCTGCGTCTGGCGCATGGAGTGGTAGCCGTCATTGTTGAGTACGAACACCTTGATCGGCAAGCGGTTGCCCGCGATCGTCTGCAATTCCTGCAAATTCATCATAATGCTGCCGTCGCCGGCCACGCAGACGATCCGCCTCGCGCCGGTGGCGTAATAGGCGCCGATGGCGGCGGGCAGGTCGTAGCCCATGGAGGCGCAGCCACCGTTTGAATAGAGCCTCTGACCGGCTTTGATCTTGGCGGACTGAAAGGTGGTGACGCAGGCCGTGCCGTCGCCGGTCACCACGATGTCACCGTCGTCGAGGAGATCGAACAGCGTCTGGCCGAAACAATAGGGATTCACCGGCGCGGCTTTTTGCCAATATTCATCGAGCACCACGGGATAACGCGTCACCAGCGCCTTGCACCCGGGCACATAGTCGGCGCCCTGGAATCGCCGCTCCGATCCAGCCAGCTGCCGGTTCGCCTCATCGAGGAAATCCCGCAAATGGGCATGGATCGGCCGGTGCAGATGGAGCATCGGCTTGGCCAGCTCCGCCTTGTCGATCTCGACCATGGCCACCTTGCCATGACGGGCGAAGGAATCCCAGTTGTAGCTGATCTGGCGCATGCTCAGGCGACAGCCCAGCACCAGCACATAGTCGGCGTTCTGGACCGCGAAATTGCCGGCCCGGTCGCCGATGGTTCCCGGCCGCCCCGCATAGAGGGGATGGTCGTGGGCCAGCAGGTCATGGGCGTTGAACGCCGTTATGACCGGCACGCCCAGTCTTTCGACGAACGATACAAAAGCGTCGTAGGCCCCGGCGATCCGCACCCCGCCGCCGGGAAAGATCACCGGCCGCTTGGCGCCGGCGAGTTCATCGAGGACCGCGCTCACTTCCGTCCGCAGCTCGGCTCCGGTCAGGGTGTTCTCCTCGAGATGGGTGTTGGCCGCGACACCCTCGTCGGATGCATCCGCCGCCGGATCGAAGCTGGGCAGAGTATCCGGATCGACCAGCATCCCTTGGACATCCATCGGCACATCGATCCACACCGGACCGGGGCGGCCGCGACGGGCAAGCCAGATCGCCTTTTCCATGACGGCGCGCACCTGCGTCGGATCCTGCAGGGTCACCGCGTATTTGGTGATGCCGCGCACCATGGAGACGATGTCGATTTCCTGCTCGCCCAACTGGCGCAAGGCGATGGGAAAGTTCCGCGCATAGGTCTCGCGCTTCACCTGACCGGAGACGACGACCATGCCGATCGAATCCACGTAGGCGCCATAGACGCCGTTGAGGGCGTTCACCCCGCCTGGGCCGGTGGTGACGTTGAGAACCGCCAGCTTGCCCGACACCCGCCCATAGCTCTCGGCGGCGATCGACGACGCCTGTTCGTGATGGTTGAAAATCTTGCGCAGTTCGCCGCGTCTGCCGAAGGCGTCGTTGAGATGCATCGCCCCGCCGCCGGTCAGCATGAACACATCGCTCATTTTGTGATCGATCAGGATTTGGACGATCACGTCCGCGACGCGGCGGCGGCTCGAAGTCATGGTGGATCTTTCCTGGTGATGAATGAGCTGGCGCCGGCTCCGGCCGGGCTCTGTTTCAATGGAGAATGAACTGGCGCTCCGTACTCTCGAATCTGCTCGAGCGTGAGCGCCCGCGCGTCCTCCCCGGAAGCGAAGGCGCGGTGCCAGGCGACGATCCGTCTGAGCGCCTCGTCGAGCGTCCACGCCGGCCGCCATCCCAGGAGTCCCCGCGCTTTGGAACAGTCGAGACGGAGAAAGGTGGCTTCATGCCGCGGCGCCGCGCCGGCGCGGTCCCATCCCGCGCCGTCGCCCCAGAGTTCGGCGACGCGGTCGGCCAGCCAGCCCACCTCGCGCGCATCGGTGTCGTCGGGCCCGAAATTCCAGCCGTCGGCCGCCGCGACGTCGCCATGCCAAAGTCTCTCGGCCAGCAGCATATAACCGCCGAGCGGCTCGAGCACATGCTGCCAGGGGCGGATCGAGGCGGGGGATCGCACCTGGGGTCTCGCGCCCGCCGAAAAGCCGCGCATCAGATCGGGGATCAAACGATTTTGGGCCCAGTCGCCGCCGCCAATGACGTTGCCGGCGCGCGCGGTGGCGAGGCCCACGCCGTGGACGGCGAGCCGCCGCGGGTGGAAAAACGAGCGCCGATAGGCTGACGCCACCAGTTCGGCGCACCCCTTGCTGCTGCTGTAGGGATCGTAGCCGCCCATGGCGTCGCCCTCGCGATAGGCGATGTCGGTCTCGTGGTTCTCATAACATTTGTCGCTGGTGACGCAGACCACGGCCCTCGCCTCGCCCACCCGACGCACCGCTTCCAGGACATTGACCGTGCCCATGACGTTGGTGGCGTAGGTCGCCACCGGCTGTTCGTAGGAAGCGCCCACCAGGGATTGCGCCGCCATATGGATCACCACCTCGGCGCGCGCGGCGCCGAGCGCGTCCATCAGGGCTTCCAGGTCACGAACGTCGCCGTCGATCGACTGGACGCGGTCTGCGACGCGCGCCTGATCGAACAGGCTGGGCCGCGTCGGCGGCGCCAGGGCGAAACCTGTGACCGCCGCGCCAAGGTCGGCCAGCCAGAGCGACAGCCAACTGCCCTTGAAACCGGTATGACCCGTCAGAAATACGCGCCGTCCGCGCCAAAACGTCACCGGCGCCTACCAGACCTTCCACGGGGCGTCGCCGGAGGCCCAGAGGTCTTCCAGGACCATCTTGTCGCGCAGAGTGTCCATGGCGTACCAGAACCCGTCGTGCCGGAAGGCGGCCAGTTCACGGTCCGCGGCCAGCCGCTCCAGGGGTCCTCGCTCCCAGATGCAACCGGGGCCATCGATTAGTTCCAGCACCGCCGGCTCGGCGACAAAGAAGCCGCCATTGATGCGTCCGCCGTCGCCGACGGGCTTCTCGCGGAAATGGGTCACCAAATCGCCATCGAGTTCCAGCGCCCCGAAACGGCCGGGCGGCGCCACGGCGGTAATGGTGGCCAGCTTCCCGCTCTGTTTGTGAAAGGCGACAAGGGCGGAGATATCGATGGCCGCGACGCCGTCGCCATAGGTGAAACAGAAGGGTTGGTCGCCGTTTAGGTAGGGCGAGATCGCCCGCAGGCGCCCTCCCGTCATCGCCTCGGGGCCGGTATCGACCAGGGTGATCCGCCACGGCTCGGCATGGTTCTGGTGGACGTCCATTGAGTTCTTGACGAGATCGATCGTCACATCGGATGAATGCAGGAAATAGTTCGAGAAATATTCCTTGATTAGATAACCCTTGTAGCCAAGACAAATAATGAAATCATTCAAGCCATAACTCGAGTAGATTTTCATGATGTGCCACAAGATCGGCCGACCACCGATCTCGACCATGGGTTTGGGCCGAACCGCCGTCTCCTCGCCAAGGCGGCTGCCCAATCCTCCCGCCAGGATAACCGTCTTCATCCCGAGGGACCTTCGAACAGAACAGGTTGGCGCGCCACCCGCCCGCTCCGTCACCGAGTGTGGCCACGCGCCCTTGACTTGTTTTCCACGCGCGGACGTTCGCGAAGATAAGGATCGATCAGGCGCCGCGTTCTAGCCCGGCGCCAACGGATCGGCAAGGCGGTGTCCGGGATCGGGAGTCACTTCAGAGCGGCTTCAGCAACCGTCCGGAATCACGCATGGCCCGACCACTCAATCCAATTTCGAAACGGCCTTCAAGGCGAAAGGCCACCGACAATTTGACTTGCCCACGACGCGCGCGATCCCTCCACAAAGGAAACTGGAAACCGAGGCGGCTCCCTTCGAATCGATGTGACGTCGAACTCACTCCGCCGGAGAGGGAGTCTCCAGGTACCACGCGCCCTCCTTGTCCTTTTTCACGTTGGTGTTCGCACACCACTCGGGACTGCTGCTGGAGCCGCATCCCAGGACTGGTCTTGGGGGTTCGTTGCGGACGACGAGTTGATATACCGCGTCATTGCGATCCGTAACCGTGATTTTGCAGGGATAGTCCACGGTGTAGATGTTGAAACTCAGGAATTTCGGATTGATGTCCTGGTCCGGCTTCGCGGTGCAAACGCCGTAGGATTTCCACTGGTTGCGGGAGCCGGCGACAGGGGCGCCCAAATTCACGTGAATGACCTTGCTCTTGTCGAAGGGCTTGCCGTTGGCCAATCCGTCGCCGCCGCCGAAGGCGATGATCAGCCCATTGCCGACTTCGTTCATATTGCCCACGGCGTCGTCGATCGAGAAGGCGTAGGCGTTCATGTTGAGTTCGTCCACGCCATGAATGAGTTGGACGAACGGGTTGAACGCCCGGGACGGCAGATATTGCAGATCGATATACTTGCCGAACGTATCGTTATAGCCGGGGGTATCCTTGAGCGCATTGGCCGCGGCCGCGTTCTCGCAGTTTTCATTAAACGGCACCCAGCCGTAAACATGCTGGATCAGCAATTTTTCGGTCAGCTCCAAGTGGGGATTGCAGTTCAGTTTCAAATATTTGGCGTAGTTCGTTTGGAAGAATTCGTCCACGGATCGAATGTCCTGGCACTCGGGCGATCCGTCGGCCGTCCCGGTGCAGGTCCGCCAGAGGTGGCGCATCTGATCGACGGTCACCCCGGGCTTGGTAAGATCGGGACCGCCAATGAAGACGTTGTAGGCGCCCGGAATCCTGGGATCCGGATAAGGGGGGGTTCCAACGTAGCTGGGCCACCCTTCCCACGTTTTCAGGAAGGTTTTCAGGACGCGCCTGAACTCCGGCAGGGGTTGCACCGTTCCGATGAAGCCGACGCTCTTGTTGTCCAGCGGCTCGATGGCGAGGGGAAGATAGACCTGATCGACGTAGGAAATGTCATAATCGACGTGGGTCAGATCCACCGGAAACGGCGTTCCCACCCCGGTGACCACGTCCGCGAACGTATATTCCATCAGTTGATTGGGATCGTTGACCGGCAATCCGACGTTGTCGAAAAAAACCGACAGCGGCTCGCAAATCGATTTTTTGTTGCAGGTGATGCTTTCGGTGAGAGGGCTGACGGGACGGGCCGAATCCGCGTTATGATTCTTCGTCACCGCCGCTTTATCATCGTATAAATAGATCCGGGTGCCGTTCCACCAGTCAATATACTGATTTGGCCTCGTGGCTTTCGGGTTGTTTACCAACTGGGAATAAAAAGGAATGTCGATGACCACCGAGGCGCCTGGTGCTATCCCGCGATTTGGATTGACATAGACGCGATACAATTCGGGGTGCGCGTATGTATCCCTCTTTATATTAACGGCTTTGAATATTCCCTGCAACCATTCGTCAGCGGGAGTCAGGTTTGTTTCAAACACCGGGTAGAGTCTGCGCGTGGAATTATTGTAGATGTGAATGGTTTTCACGGGCGGAAGGGCGGCCACGCTGACGGCGTTCGCGGCGACTGGCGCGCCGAACACCAACAGCGGCAGGAGCGCCCCGAGGCGTGCGACCGGTTTCGCCATGCGACATGAGAAAGCAGCGCCCGCGAGCGCACGCCGCGATGCGGCTGGAAAGCTACCCACGTCTACCCCTATCGCCCCGCGCGTATCACGCGCGATCGGCACCATCGGTCTCGGTTGGCCGCGGGGTCAAGGGATTTCGTTGTCTCATCAGTCTGACAGGGCGCGCGACGGCGGCTCACCCTGCCCCCCTACTTCCCCGCCGCCCTGACCGCTCCGGCGATGTCGCGCACCAGCTGGCGGATGAGCTTTTCGTCGTCGCCCTCGGCCATGATGCGGATCATCGGTTCGGTGCCGGAGGCGCGCACCACCAGGCGCCCGCAGCCGTTGAGGCGGCCTTCCGCCTCGGCGATGGCCGATTTGACCGCCTCGTTCTCCAGAGGCGCGCCGCCCGCGAAGCGCACGTTCTCCATCTTCTGGGGGGCCGGCTCGAACTGGCGGGCGAGGGCGCTCATCGGCCGTTGCGAGCGGACTAGTTCGGCCAGGACCTGGAGGGCGGCGATCAGGCCGTCGCCGGTGGTGGAATAGTCGCTCATGATGATATGGCCGGAGGCCTCGCCCCCCAGATTGAACGTCCCCTCCCGCATCCTGGCCATCACCGAGCGGTCGCCGACCTTGGTGCGCTCCAGGGTCAGGCCCCGCTCGGCCAGAAAGCGCTCCAGGCCGAGGTTGGACATCACCGTGGCCACCACCCCGCCGCCCTGCAGGCGGTCCTGCCCGGCCCAGGCGGCGGCGATCAGGGCCATGATCTGGTCGCCGTCCACCACCTGGCCTTTCTCGTCGCAGATCAGCAGGCGGTCGGCGTCGCCGTCGAGGGCGATGCCGATGTCGGCGCGGTATTCCTTGACCGCCGCGATCAGGGCGGCCGGATGGGTCGAACCGCACTCGTCGTTGATGTTGTAGCCGTTGGGCGAAACCCCGATCTCCTTGATCTCGGCGCCCAGTTCGTAGAGGGCGGTCGGGGCGATCTTGTAAGCCGCGCCGTGAGCGCAATCGATGACCACCCGCAGGCCGTTCAGGCGCAGGCTGCGGGGCAGGGTGGCCTTGACGATCTCGATATAGCGGGCCTGCGCCTCGTCCATCCGCGCCACCCGCCCC